>JAFGBD010000071.1 GCA_016933335.1 Bacteroidales bacterium
CCATAACCGTAAACATTGGGATCATACTTTCCCAGGGATGGTGCACAGAAGTATTGAGAACTTTTGCTTGTTGTTGTAGCCGGGCCTGGCTTATAATAATTATTAATAAGATTTGAATGTGAAAACCCACCAAATACATCAACTTCACCTCCGTAAAATGCCCCTGTGTTACCCCAGTTAAAGTGAACATTATTCCTGTAATCCCATGTTACTTCTATATCATTATTACGACATCCATTCTGACGGGGTACCCTGCTGTTATGATGAGCCAAAAGATTATGGTGATAACTGGAATGCATGCCTCCCCATTGTGCTGCATAAGCTCTTTCTCCCTTTAAATGGGTTGAACTATAGAGAGATTCACTATTTATGCACCATTGTAATGTAACACTATCAACATCTGTAATGTTTACATTTTCTTCGATTGACCAGCTGAATGAGCAGTGATCGATGATGGCTTTCTTACCGTTACTGAAGGTCAGGGCAGGGTCATTCTGCATGATGGCATCACCCACCCTGAAACGCATATGCCTGATAATGATATTATTTCCACTGAAGTTGATTCCGTAATTCTTAATACATATCCCATTACCAAGTGCCGTCTGACCGGCAATGGTAACATTGCTCCGGCTGCAATTCAGGGTACCCAGCGGACTGATGACGCCACCGCACTTGAATACAATGGTTATGGGATCATTGCCCGGGGTTTCAAGTGCTGCACGCAGTGAACCCTTGTATCCTCTGCCGAACTTATCCGTATTATCCCTGATGTGAGTCACATAAATCACCCTGCCACCACGCCCTCCGGTCACATTTTTCCCATACCCTTCTGCACCGGGAAAAGCCGGTACATCCTGTGAGCACAAACGCGTTATGCCGGCAAGCACAGCCAGAATTACTGTAAATATCCTTCTTTTTACCATAATGATCTGTAAATTATTTTTTGAGTGATGTATTTTTTATGTTTATCAGGTACTACCCTGATGATAAGTATTCCCGGTTTCAATCCGGCCAGTGAAATTGTGCGTTGCCGGGTTGCGATTTTCAACACCTTTCCGGTAATATCATATATTTCAACTCTTTCATTTTCAGGCAGGTTTAACATCCCCTGATTCACGTAGACCAAAATCAGATCCCGGTTAAGAATATTGTTTTTTGTTGTATTGGTTGCTACGGCCATTCCGGATGCTTCACTCAAAGCACCAAAAGCATTTACTGATTTAATCCGGTATATTTCATCCGGTTTGTCCGGTACATTGAAAACATTGTTAACTGAAAAGGCCGTAACACTGTCATTGCGAAGGATGACATACCCTCGTACACCCGGAATTTCATCCCATCTGAGGGTATCACCTGTAATCATAACATTATCCGGTGGACCCGGAGAACTGGTTTTAAGAGAGGGATCCCATCCTTTGAAATAGTTCACGGTATTGTAAAAAGCGGTATCCTGATCAGTCAGTTGCCGGCTCCATTCTACCCTCTGTGAGATATCCAGGGCATGTGCCTGCAGATCCATGCTGTGAAACTCGGCAAAAAATGCTGTGTTGTGGTTGTTATATCCGTCACTGGAGGGTTCAGCAGACCATACCGACCATCCTTCGGGTTTGATATGTTCATCCATTTTACAATTAACAAATACAGATGCAGAATAAGGTCCCCATGGCCTGCCGAGATAGCATGAGCCTGCCGGCAGGCCATTCTCTGACAGTAATTCACTGTTTTTAAAAAGGATACCATGACGGATGGTGCCTCCTCCTGGTTTCGGACTGGTAATGACAGCTTCGGAGGGCGCAGTAATATAGCCCGGCTTTCTGCTTCGTGAAACAATGGTGCTGAGTTCATAAACAACCACAGCATTCCCGAAAATAAAATCAACATCACCACGGGTTTCGCAATTCAGAAAATACTGACGGCCGTTATCAGCAAAATGCGTGTCCTGATAACCCAGGAAACGGCAGTTTTTAAAAGCAATGGTATCAGCCCGTGAATAAACCGCAACGGCCTGGGCCTGGGTCGCTGTATTCTGAAAAGTGATGTTTTCCGCATAGAAGCCGTCTCCTTCCACTCTGAAAGTATATGATTCGGCGGTGGTTGAACTTGCCGGGGACTTGCCGGCATAATCATTCCAGGTGATGACAACCCCGTCAGCGCTTTCTCCGATAAGCCGGATATTGGTTTTCTGCGCACTGATTAATATTTTTTCAGTATAAATCCCGTTCTTTATAAAAAAAACCTTTCTGCTGTTGCTGTACATGCTTATGGCCGTTGAAACGGATGTATAATCCCCTGTTCCGTCCCTGGCGATGATTTTGTCAAACACCGCGGACTGAGCCTGTGATGCCGGTATAAAAAACAGCATAATAAGCAGTTCTATATATAAATTAAGTACTCTTACAAACACTTCTCTTCCCTGATACCTGCAATCTGAAAAACCCGGCAGGCTGTCAGTCCGCCGGGTTTTCAATATAGTAAATATTAATAGGCCTTACCAAAAGAACCTGTGTACATCCGGCCGCTTCTGACATAAGAATGAACAGCATAAACACCGGGTTTAAGTCCTGCAAGACTGACCTTATTATCCTCTACTTCGCGGATAACCTTAACCGCCTGTCCGCTCATGTCGTAAATAACCAGTGCTTTGACCGGCTCATCAACGTCGATCTGAAGTATGTCCGTATTTCCGAGCATGTAGAACCGGCATTCATCATCCGCATCGGCCATCATATCTTTGACACCTGTGGTGACCATAGGTGATCCCCAGATCCTCAGATCATGAATGTAAATGTTGCTGTACACATAGTCAGGGTCGCCCTGCTTGTAGCCGGCTGTGATCAGAATTTTGGTTTCCGGCACATCCTCTTCGGCAATATACATGTTCTGATCCATGATCATGCCTTCCTGGGCGCATCCCCATCCGTAATCTCCCTGGTCCGGCCTTAAGGATATTTCCTTACCGCTCAGCTGACCAATAGACCAGAGATCACCAAAAGAAGCACCAAACAGGCCATTTTCATCGATAAGCTCAATCGGGTCGGTGGTATAAAATACACCCGGAGAGAATTGTGCGCTTGAAGTAACGTAACCTATTTCAAGTCTGTCAACATATGCAAGACCTTCCACCATCAACATACCCAGAGAATCTCCCGGCATAAAAGCCGGGTAATCATTGACGGATCTGATTACAACATTGGGCTTCCAGAGCGCAATCATACCCGGTGTCACATGTCCAAGGTACCTGTTGGTAACATTGGATGCTTTCACTGCTTTGGCAATCAGACAATTGTTACATAAAGAGTACTTTACAGCAGTCAGTTTCACGGAATCAGGACTGCTGCCTACCCTTATCTTCCTGACCAGTGGTGTTGATTCATAGTTCAGTACCAGGGTGGTCATCGGATTCTTGGTGCCACTGGGACCATCGCTGTTGTCATTGCTCTGTGAGCCCCATTCCCTGTAATAGGCGAGTAGGTTCAACAGGCTTTCCAGATCGTCGTTGTAGGTTGTCGGATCCCAGTCTTCAGCAAGTGAGAGAAATTCTATAGCACCCGGTACATTACTTACATTTCCTTCCGGTTCGGGCCATCTGTCCGGATCCTGGAATATCTCGGTTATCTGGGTGATATCAATAAATTCGGTGAATTCAGCGATTACCCTGACAGTATCCTGATCCATTCTGACGGTTAGTACCGACTTACTCAGTGATGTATATGTAACTCCTGCATTCAGTCCGAAGAACATCCACTCTTCATCAGGCTGGATGGTTAGTTCAACATTGTAGCCTTCAGGCCACAGGCCCTGCTGTTCAAGCTCACCGTCCTTATGGATGTCAGTAACAACAAGGCTTCCGTTCGGGACGTCCTCAATAATGAGCTTACAGCGTGACAAAGGACTCCAGACCGTACCGATTGTTTTATTCCCGTCCATTGTAACCGATACCGGATTGGATAAGGTATCTGCATCTGCTATATCCAGTCCGGACTGCCAGTTGGAGAAGCTGTAACCATAACCCGGCTCAGCCTCCACTTCAATGGTTTCTCCTGCCGGAAACTCACAACCAAGTGTAATCCCAACATATGTTACGTTCTCAGGGGTATGATCAAAAGTGATATCTCCCATGGAAGTATCGATGGTGACGGACAGGGTATTCCGGGCAGTAACCGAGTCATAAACCACTTCAATCACATTGGTTACGAATTTGCCCATATCCGTGACACTTAATAACAGCGGATTATCTGTGACATCTTCTCCGTTCTTTGTCCATTTTGCAAAGGTATAGCCATAAACAGGTGTGGCGGTAAGGCTCACACTGATACCGGCCAGGAAAGTCAGTGTATCATTGCTCACCGACTGTGGTTCGATACTTGTGGTAACCTCGCCCTTTGTATTCGGAACCAGCTTGATGTATGAAGGCTTCTGGCTGAATACGGGTTTGAGTGTTTTACCGGCATCCATGGTTATGGTTATCGGATTGTCCAGGCCGACGGTTGTCTCGGTTTCATCCACCCATCCTTCAAATCCAAAGCCGGGATCGGGAAGTGCCATAACAGTTACATCGGTCCCCTCCAGGTAATGATTGGTCGAATTACCCGGGTCAGGAGAATAACCGCTAACCGTACCTCCGGGCACTGCCGGCAGCGTAAGCTGGTAATAATTCAGATCCGGCATATTTATTTTTGCATACATCTTAAGATTGTGCAATGCTACAGCCGCTGCCGATACCGAAGTAAAGATATCGGCAGTCGGAGAGGCCGGTTCAAGGTACTCGCATCTCGCCTGGTTTCCGGGTCCAACCTGCAGGGAAAACGGATTTACAGGATTGTTATCAACAACGACCCTTTCGGCATAGAGGGTACGCAGGGTTTTGTTTCTCACAATGCTGTCATTGACCAGTAATGCACATGCCCTGTCAGGAACAGGAAGGTCATAGGAAGAAATGTCCGCTTCTGCCTTTGTGATCCCGTCCAGGCTGTCGACGATAACATAGCCTTTGGCATCGTTGGGTCCCATAAAAGCCACATAGCCCGTGTATTTTTCAGAGCCTGGCAGGTTGTATACCCTTAATCCGTATTGAGGTATGACATTACACTTGTCGAGTGAGATGTCAACAGAATCTTTGCCACCCGAGGTAAATCCATATCTGAGGGGAACACGGATTTTTCCGGTCCAGACAGTCTCATTGGGTGTATTGGAATATTCCAGCCTGTTGTTATATGCTTCCTGGGTAATTCCCCGCTGTACCCAGTCGGTGAAATTTTCATTAACCACTGCCACTTCAACTTCATCACCGGCATAAACAGGCATGATGGTCATATCGGAGGTTACAGTGACGGTTAAAGGATTGGCAACTTCTGACAGATCGGGTTTACCTGCAATTTTCCATCCCATGAAGCCATTTGCCCCGCTGGTTGCCTGGGCTGTCAGCTGAACGTTCTGCCCGTATGCAATGCCGGTTTTTGTACCGGTAACCAGTCCGTCGTCAGTTGTAATGGTATATCCGGTGCCGGCCATCATTGCATAAATCTTGATCATATGGATTGACATACCTGGATTGGCTGTCTGACCGGTTGTGGATGAACCATCCGGTTTGATGCCTGCAATTGCATTGTAATTGTATGCCGTTCTTGTATCCACTTCGGTATTGCTGGTCATCAGCGCAAAGTCAGTAACATTTGCATTATTCGCGGAACCCCATGCCTGTATGTAGATCCTGCAATAATCTTTGTCAACAGGTACATAAATAAGCCTTGGCTCTATGGTTGCAGAGAAAGTGAATGTATCCACCCCAAGGGTCATGCCATCCACATCAAGTTCTTCTATCCTGACCGAAATGGTGTTATTGTGACCAACCCTTGAGCCTGAAACAAGCAGCTCGATCCTGCTGATATCTTTCAGGTATTCGATATCGGAACTTGGAATTGTAAATACCGCGCGTTCATCACCAAAGTTTTTACCGAGGTATATATATCCCTGTTCATCTGTCTGGTTTTTAAGATAATCCGGTGTATAGGGAGCATAGGATATCCAGGATAATAATTCAGGCAATGCAGCAGCGCCGAAAAATCCAAAATCAAGGGTTGTTGCATTGGTGATGGGCATCAGGTAGCCATTTCTGAAAGGCACTGCTTTAGACCATATCTTGGTCAGGTCATCCACGGTGATATCCAGTCCGCTGAGCCCTCCGGTTCTGTTCACCTGCACGCTGTCAATGTGGAAGAATCCGTTCCCGTAAAACTGGGGTACAGAAACAGTATTCCCCTTATTATCAAGATTTTGATCGGTAGCATACCATCCGCAGTATTTACCCGAATCGGAGTGCACATCAGGCCATTTATCAGGTTGAATGCCTGCAACAGATGAGCCGGCATCAGTCCCGCCAAAATTTTCGTAGATAATCAGTTTTTCTACCGTCTGAGCCTTTGTCTGAAGGCAGGAGGCAGATACAAACGCAAGAATGAACATTGCGAGTGTGACTGTTGTGGTAAAAGTTTGCTTCATGATTGATAATTTATATATTTACTTTAATCTGGTTAATAATCTGTATTTTACAAATCCTTCACAAGACGGAATCCGTATGAATTCCATACGATATACGGAAGCATATGCCCCCGGTAAGCTACACGATGGGTTCCCTCGGTACCTGATGTTTGCGCTTCGACATATGAGCCGCCCCGAAACACCTTCCGGGCACCTTTGACATATGGATAATAATAGGTTAGCGGATCAAACATCGACTGAGCGGCAATGGTTGAGTCAGGTCCCGGGGGATTAACCAGCCAGCCCGAATCTCTTGACATTTCATAATATTTCTTGCCAAACCAGTCACTGCACCATTCGTTGACATTACCCATCATATCGTACAGGCCAAGATCGTTTGGTTTTTTGTTTCCAACCGGTTTTGACTGGCCTCCGCTGTTTTCGTTGTACCATGCATAGTTCCCCAGTTCTCCAAAGTCATTGGTCCCGGCATACTTATCAGGCTCCGGTTTAGCTCCACCTGCAGCATACTCCCATTCAGCCTCTGTTGGCAGGCGGCCTCCTTTCCATCGGCAGTATTCATCCGCTCCGTACCAGCTGATGTAAATCGCAGGGTAATATTCATAGCCTGGGACAGGCTGCCATTGGTTACCGTTATGGTATATGCCCCGGTTGAAACGCCCGTTTCTTGCCGTATCGCTTGCAGCAAGAAGTAGCTGTATTCCATTGCCGGCTGTGGTCATTTTTCCGACTGCATCAACACCTGAGGTATTCAGAAATTCACAAAACTCAATATTGGTAACCTCTGTTGCACCCATTAAATAGCCATTCTCCAAGGTAATGGTATCCATTGGCCTCTCGATATCCAGTCCTGATACACTTCCCCGGATGAACCGGCCTGCGGGAATCTCAACCATAGTACCAGCCAGTTCGGGTCTGTCAACCAGGGTATCATTATCTTCCTCTTTGCCGCATGAAATAAAAAACACACATAACAGGCAGATATTTAGAATTAATGCGGACTTGTCAAGTATTTGTTTCATTACCATTTTTTTTCAGTTATATTTTATCATTCCTCATAAGGATCAAAAGTTCCTCCCCAGTATATATTTTGTTCGAGTTCAGGATTTTTAAGTGTATTCTCATCCTGAAAGGGATAGAAGTTATATTTTGGCTGCGGGAAATTGATGGCATACTGTGTATCGAGGGTATCTACTTTTCCGGGCAGAAAATAAGCATTATACACTATTGCCTGGCTGAAATCAAGTCCGTCCCGTATTGTCATAAATCTCTCCTGTGTCACACGGGCTTCGTTCAGCTGGACTTTCCACCCGCAACGCCTGGTACCGTTGAGCTTCTTTATATTTGGACCCAGATCTTCCTCATACATGTTCCGGCGCCGAAGGTCCCAGTGACGCTTGTTTTCAAATGCCAGCTCAACCTGTCGTTCGGTCATGATGATCTCACGCATGATCTCCCTGTCATTGAGATGTTGATCGATATACCCCATACCGACCTTTACATCATCCCTTTCATTCCGGATCCTGTACAATGCTTCGCGCACCTCTTCTGTCTTGCCGTCCAGCTCATTGGCACATTCTGCAAAGTTCAGCAACACCTCGGCAAACCTTATCTCCATCCAGTCAGTACCAACCTGTGTCGTATTCAGCTCGTCAATAGCGGGATTAACATATTTTTTACAGTAAAACCCGGTATATGTTTTATTATTACCCAGGATGCTTACCAGTGAACTTCCACTATATTGATAATATGTCCATAACTTATAATCAGCATTTCCGGAAAGAGGCCAGCTGCAGGTATTGTAAGCAATTGTAAAATAAAAACGCGGATCCCGTTTCAGCCAGAACCGGTTCTGGTTGTATTCGGCCAGTGCACTGTCTGTATGTAACGGGTAACCGCTGGCCATCGGGAAGGCCTGCACCATGGCCCATGTAACATGATTTTTTTTGCCACCGCCTGATGTCTCAACCGGTGGTCTTACTGCATTATCATAACCATGGTAATAATTACCCGGTATCTTATGATCATAAACACGCACAAAAATGGCTTCAATGGTTTTTTCCATGCAGTCGTTAAACAGCTCTTCAAAGCTCGGATGAAGACCGTACCCGTCACTGGCCAGACTTTCAAGTGCCGTTTTATTGACATCGTATGCCCATTGCCAACGGCCGGTTATATTATCCGGATTAAACTGCGGACTGGCCCAGAAGAGCAGGATCCTGCCCTTAAGGGCAATGGCAGCACCGCGGGTTACCCTGCCATAGTCAACTTTATTTTCCCAGACAACCGGCAGATATTCATATGCTGAATCCAGATCGGCGATAATCATCCCGATGCATTCAATGGTTTTGTTTCTTTTCACATACAATCCTTCATCGATATCTCCGCCTGTAAATGCAGTTTGCACCTCATAAATCATCGGCACACCCCCGTACAGCTTAACAAGATTCCAGTATGTCCATGCCCTGAGGAAATATGCCTGGCCTTTTATTCTGTTCCTGGTTTCCTCATCAAGTGTGCCATTGTCAATGTTTTCAAACAGCATGTTCATCAGCCTGATATAAGAATAGGTCTCCCTTCCGAATGCACCGACCGCGTCGTTGTCAATCAACCCGTATAAAAATTCATAACCTGTATATTCATCATCTGTAGTAAAATAAAACGACTCATCGCAAAGATCAGCTGTCTCATCAAAGAGGTCTGAAGTGGGTCTGCGCACAAAATCAGGCATCACCAGGTAGTACAGGTTGTTAAGAAAGGCTGTGGCCAGTTCTTCATTGTTCCAGACCTCTATCTCGGGGACAGCATTCTGCGGTTCTTTGTCAAGCACCTCGCAGGAAGTGAACAGGAGTAAAAATAAGAGTGCATTTAAAAGACACCGGGAGACTATTCGATATTTCATCATGATATGTTGACCGCTTTTCATCATAATTAACATTAGAAATTTACATTTACGCCAATATTATAGGTCCTTGTCATGGGATACCCGTTGTATCTTGACAGGTTAACGTCTTTGTAGTCAAACGGATTAAGGATGGTCCACAGGTACTTGGTGTTAAAAAATATCCTGAACTGGTCGATGCCCAGTTTCTGGGCCCAGGCTGAAGGCAGTGCATAGGAAACATTCAGATCGGTTAACCTGAGCGTGTGCCCGTTACGTTTCCAGAAAGTGGAGTAATTCCCGCTGAGCCCGTAATCTGCAGCCCTCGGATAGGCAGCCTCGGGATTTTCAGGAGTCCAGTGATCCGCCCAGAAAGCAGGCACATTTTCCTTTTTTTTCGGAGATGTCATGGACTCCTTATCATATAATACCTCATGACCAAACCTTCCGCTGAAGGTCATATCTGTCCTGATACCTTTCCATGAGATTCCAAGGGTTGTCCCATAAATAAACGGGGGGCTCGTCTTTCGGGCAACGACCGTCCTGTCCTCTTCCATGTCAAAGTTGAAAACGCCATTCGGACCTTCCGAGCCGTCGGTCCCCCTGATGTCTTTGTAATTGAGCATACCCGTTTCAAGTTTCGTGGTGTTGTTCAGATAATTGGGATTATCCATCAGAATGTCATCCATTTCCTGCTGGTCGCGGACAATGCCCGAGCTGATAGCTCCGGGCTGATTATCTACGGAATTTTTCAGCTCATCATGCCATGTCCCGATTGCTCCCGGTGACTGGGCCACTTTCAGTTTCATAGCCTCAGCATAAGCAAAATTTCCCCTGATACTGTATTCAATCCCGAAAGGCAGTCTGTTCCTGTATCCAAGCTCAAGTTCATACCCGTAAGCATGCATGATGCCGTAGTTAAACCCTACCTTGCTGTTCGCAGGAACGCCCAGGGTGGTGGGAACACGTGTTGCTATTGAGGCCATGATGTCATAAGTGTATTTATAAAAAGCATCGGCTGTGAAACTGATTTTATTTTCCAGAAACCGGAGATCTATCCCACCGTTAAAAAACCTTGTCTTTTGCCATGATACATCAGGATTTACAAAGGCTGCATTCTTCGGATCCACGGTTATAACCGGCTGATCACCAAAAAGAAAAAACCTTTCGGTAACCGGACCGTAAATCAGTCTCCAGGTAAAACTACCAATGGCATCGTTACCCAGCAAACCTGCCGAAGCACGAATCTTCAGAAAATTGATGAATGATATGTTGTTCTTGAAAAAGTTTTCTTCAGACACCACCCATCCCACTAAAACTGAAGGAAAAAATCCCCAACGTTCATCAGGGGCAAATTTGGTTGATGATTCATACCTGAATGCAAATTCTCCGATATACTTTGATCCGTAATTATAGTTCAGGCGGCCAACATAACCCAGGCTGCCATAATCCGAAACATTGGTGGCCAGCAGCCTGTCGTTTCCCTCATTAAAGGCCCAGTATAAGTCATAGCCGGAAGCAATCTGTTCATTTTCACGTACCCATCCAACCCTGTTACCGCTGCTTTCCCCCACCTCTGTTACAAACAGGGCAGATATTTCATGTTTTCCGAACTGCCTGTTATAGGAAATATTGGTGTTAACCTGGTAGGAATAGGAACGTTCAGTACTTTCTTCCAGCGACTCGACCGGCCAGACAGCTATAACAGGTTGTTCCGGGTCAAGTTCGGGATCTTCTTTTATGATATTGCCGGATATCAGGTAATTAATGGCATAAATCCTTGGCTGGTATATTTTACCATATCCGGTAGTTCTGTTCTGGCTGAACTGCACTTTTGCACTTAATCCCCTGACAAAAGGAATCTCATACCGGAGAGATGCGATGAAACCGGTGCTGTTGGATTCTCCGTTGTTATAACTGCCGCTTGCCCATATGGAATAAGGATTCTTTTCAACAAATTTTTCGACAACGACCGGATTTCCGTCGATGGTGGGAGGTATCCATTTCGGATTCTGCAGAAGCTGTCTGAAAGTCTCTTCCAGTAAATCGCCCTCGCTGTCCCACGGACTTTCGGGACTGCCGTCAGCCTTGTTACCAAGACTGACTTCAAAGGCAGCTGTCAGGCCTTTCAGTACCTCAACCTCCACACTGCTTCTGATGGTGTACTTTCTGATATAAACCCTTTCAATATTTCCTGTTTCATGAAGGTAACTGCCACCGAAAAAATACCTCACCTTCTCTGTTCCTCCGCTGAAATTAAGATTATGCCGGGATACCGTTGCATTTTTCCATGCCCCGTCCAGCCAGTCATAGCCACCGCCTGGCAAGGAATCCATGATATATGCCAGCTCACTCTCGGAAAACATTTCACCTTTCTGGTCTTTAACCTTGAAACCGTCATTCAGCATAACGGCATGTTCGTATGCAGACAGCATTTCTGTGACATTGATGGGTTCGGTTATGCCGATGCTGCTGCTGTAGTTCACCTTGATGGCCCCTTCCCTTCCTTTTTTAGTTTTTACAAGTACCACGCCACCTGCAGCTTTAACTCCGTATACGGCTGCTGAGGCATCTTTAAGCACAGATATACTTTCCACCTCGCTGGGATCAAGGATATCAAAAGCTTCCTTATCCCTGATGATCCCGTCAATGACAAATATCGGGGGTTCGGCAACCAGTCCGAATGAGCTTGATTCCCTGATCTGTAATGATGTGGCAGCTCCGGGTTTACCCGATGCTATATTGATCCTTACTCCTGCCAGCCGGCCCTCAAGGGCGCTGGAAAGATTAACAGAAGGGATATCAATAAGCTCCTTTGCACTGATATCACTGACAGATCCGGCCAGGTTTGCCCTTTTAACACTTCCGTAGCCGACGATAACGACTTCTTCAAGGCTCTGGACGTCTTCAGCAAGGACCACGTCGATTTTTGTATGGGATTCAACCTTCACTTCCTGTTCCTGCATCCCCACAAAAGAAAATACCAGCACACCATCAGCAGGAACATTTTCGATGACATATTTGCCATCCAGATCCGTGATTGATCCCTGCATCGTTCCTTTGATCACGACATTAACACCTGGCAATGTCTCACCCTCATTATTTCTGACTACCCCGGTGATGCTCAGCTGGGCATGTATCTGCCCGGAGATGAAACAAAACAGCATAAAGATAAGAAACGTTCTTTTCATGATTATAGGTTGTATTCAAGGTTTTGTTATTTCATTCAGATCGTGATTAAGAAAGATACATTGTTCTATTAAAAACCGGTATTCTGTTCCGCCTCTCTTTTATTCTTCAGCCACCCTTTATATGTCAGCTTACTGATGTCTTTTGTATTCTTAAAAAACAGACTGGCGATGTAACCCACCACGAACAATACAATGTGACTGTATACACCCAGCATCATCTTGTGATGAGAGAAATTAAAGTTACCAAAATTCAGCAACAATTTCTTCCCGTTCCCCACATCAATTTTTGTTGAGGTGAGAACAGCATATGCAGTGAAAATAACACATGCCGTAATACCCACATATAAACCCTGCTTATTGGCCCTTCTGGTAAATATCCCAAGCAGGAACATGCCGGCTATTCCTCCGGAGAATATTGAATACAATGTAAATACGATACCCAGAACTCCTTCACCTCCGATTCTGGTATAATAAAGTGCAATAAATATGGAGGCCAGGCCTGCCAGCACGATGATGATCCTGCTGAGAAGCATTTGCTGTTTTTCGGTGCTGCCGGGCCTGAACCTGATGTAATAATCCTCCACACATATGGCTGACAGGCAGTTCAGATCAGAATCAAGGCTGGATATTGCAGCTGCAAGCAATGCTGCCAGTACCAGTCCGACAAGGCCTGTGGGCAGCCTGGTCATTATAAAAACGGGAAAAACGGCATCAGGCCTGGTATCAGGCGGCAGATCACCTGTATGAAGGGTATAGTAAGCAAACAAGGCTGTACCGATAAACATGAATAATGCCCAGACGGGGACACTCAGGAATACACCCATAAGCGAGGCTTTGATCGCATCTTTATCTGATCTGGCAGTCAGGTATCTCTGAACAATGGTCTGGTCGGTTCCGTATTTCTGTATGGCATAGAAAATACCATTGAGCACCATCACAAAAAAAGTGAGTTTGATGAAATTCAGCTCATATGGTCCGAATCCAAGGCGCTGGTTTTCTCCGGCGATTTCCCAGATCGATGAAAAACCTCCCGGTGTCGAAGCAATAATAATGATCAAAGTAATGATTCCGCCTGCGATAAGCAGAAAGCCCTGAAAAACGTCCAGCCAGATCACTGCTTCAATCCCTCCGAGCAGGGTGATAAAAAGAACGATCAGCCCGATGATCCATATCATTTCGGTAGTATTGAAACCTGTCATTTTTGAAAAAGCCAGAGCCAGCAGGAAAAAAACGGTTCCCATTTTTGAAAAATGCGCAAGGAAAAATCCGAGCGAGCTGTACAGACGCGCGAAAAAACCAAAGCGTTGCTCAAAATATTCATAAGCGCTCAGCCTGATAACATTCCTGTATAGCGGTACCACAAATCCGATGATCAAAACCAGGGTAATTGGTACCATCAAACCCTGGACAAGCAATATCCAGTTAGAGGAATAACCTTCACCGGGATATGCCAGAAATGTGATGCTGCTGATGAGTGTTGCCAGGATTGACATGCCAACAGCCCAGGACGGAATTTTACCACTCGCCGTAAAGAACTTCTTCAGATTATCCTGGTTTCCTGAAAATCTGAGACTAACCAGTATCGGAATGAGAAGTGATACGGCAATGATGGTATAATCAATAATATGTAAATCTGCCAGGTTCATCGATGCCTGTTATCGTTATCATATCATTTGCTGCTTACTGTATCCTTTAAGAGCCATACAATATCAGGCCATGAATAACTGCCGGGTTTTGTTGTCAGACAAAGTCCCCGCATGCCTTCGATTCTCATCCTGATGACTCCCGTATCAAGTTCATGTATAGGTATCAGCTTTTTAATCTTTAACTGTTCCAGAACAGATGCAGTCGTGCTTCCGCCTTCGATGATCAATTCGTTCAGTTCGGTGTTTCCGGCAACCATCTTTATCAGTTTTCCAATGTCCTCTACAATCCGTTTTGATAATCCATGTTCATCACTTGGTGTATGAATGATGGAAGCAATGACTCTTTTATGCCTTTGAATGCCTTTAATGATATCTTCAGCCCAATCTCTGAGAAGCCGCCGTTCATAATGCTGGTTGAAATAGATTTCTTCCGGCATGTTTGAAAGATAATGCCCGCTCTCCTCAATTTTCCGCAGTAAAACATCATCCTTTGGAAAAGCACTTCCCAATACGAACAGGACCTTCTCACCAAAAGGAGCTGAATGTAAAGATGCATTGTTTGCAGAAATCTGAAGCTCTTTGAGCATCGCATCAAAGAATCCGGAACCTCCGGCAGGTATTGTATTATCATCTATCTGTCTTGCCCATTTTTGCAAATCCTCCAAACCGGTTGCATCTCCTATGATGATTCCTTTTCCGGTCAGTTGATCACCTGGTTTCATTCCGGTGATAACAGAATTATCCCCAACAATCTCCTTTATCATGGCAGAGCTGACCGGAAACTCAGGATCCATTGAAAATCCTGTCTTATTTAAAGGTATATTATTGATATAGTAAACGCCATTCTTTATGATCCTGTTTAAACCGGGATTTGCGGCAACCACAATGGAACGGGATTTACCGGATGACAGCATCTGTGCATGCAGTTCATCCGAAACATGACCCCTTAAAACAGAGTCGATCTTTTTGTATATGAACAACGGATTCAGCCGCTGAAGTTTCATAGTGATGTCGGAAATGATTTCAGAGGCTTTTTCAGCTTCAAGCGAACGTGTATTAGCTGCAATAACAATTAAATCAGCAGGTATCAGTGATAAGCCTCCTGTTTCTATAATCACATCCATACCATGCCTCAGTCCTATTCCTCCTATTTCGGCTGCTCCTGTGAAATCGTCTGCGATTGCTGCAATCATTCTGTTTAAAATTGTATATTATTCAGACAATCTGTTTTTTACCATTTTTACAGCATATCTGATGGCATGAAGCATTGCGTCAGGACTTGCAATTCCTCTTCCTGCAATTTCAAAAGCTGTTCCGTGATCAACAGATGTACGGATAATGGGCAGTCCCACTGTAATATTTACACCTCTGACACTTTTCATCATTTTAGCTTCCTGGTCCCAGTCAAATCCGAGAAGTTTAAAGGGAATATGACCCTGGTCATGATACATGGCCACGCATCCGTCAAACCTTCCGCCACGCGCCAGTGCAAAGAGCGTGTCAGCCGGAATGGGGCCTTCTGCATGAATACCTGACTTTACAGCTTCTTCAATGGCAGGAATGATTTCTTCAGTTTCTTCATTTCCAAACAGGCCTCCGTCGCCTGCATGGGGATTAAGCCCTGCAACGCCAATCCTGGGCGAAGCGATGCCAGACTTCCTAAGCTCGTCATGCATGAGCCTGATGGTATCCAGTACCTTTTCTTTTTTTACCAGGTCACATGCCTGGCGAAGGGATACATGGGTGGTTACATGAATTATACGGATATTCTCATCCGCAAGCAACATGGCATATTTCGGTGTACCGGTAAGACGGGCATATATCTCGGTATGTCCTGAAAAATGATGTCCTGCTTTATTTAAGGATTCTTTATGAATGGGTCCGGTGACCGTGGCATCCGCTTTTCCTTTCATGGCCAGTTCGATTGCCAGTCTGACAGCCCTGAAAGCAATATCACCGGCTTCTGCAGAAATTTCTCCAAATCTGACCTGATTCATTCCTTTACCATGGATCTCAAATATATCTGCCGCACCGCATTCAAATTTGGCCTCTGAAATATCACTGATCCGGTTCAGCATGAGATTCACAGAAGAAATATCAATTGCTTTTTCCATGGCATATGAATTACCTATCAGCACAGGTTTGCACAAGCCATATACTGTATGGTCTGCGAATGCTTTTGCTGCTATCTCGGGTCCGATACCAGCAGGATCGCCCATGGTCACTGCTATAACCGGCCTGTTATCACCGGTATTATTCATGCTTTTGTTTTCATGTTGAATCCGGTATTGTTCATGCTTTTATTTTTATATTGAATCCGGTATTGTTCATGCTTTTGTTTTCATGTTGAACCCGGTATTCCCAGCTCTGCGATTACCATTTCCTTTATTGCATTTTGTTCCTTTTTGTCCGGAAGACTTAAAGGTGGCAAAACAAACGGTTTACACAATCCTTTTAAAGACATGATGTATTTCAATGCAGGGATGGATTTGCTTATGTTCCTGTCCTTTATATATATATCCGAAATTCTGTCAGCTTTGTGCTGATATTCAAAAGATTTGTATTCATCTTTGCGCAGTGCGGCATCATATAAATCTTTGTAAAGTGAAGGAATAAAATTACCGGTACTCGGTACAATCCCGTCTGAACCATTCAGAAGTGAATAGGCTGACTGAACAGTCCAGCCCAGAAGGTGCACAAAATCGTCCCGGTAACGCCAGAGTTCAAGGGCCCGGTTAAGACGTTCCATTCCTCTTTCCGAATCCTTCAGTCCGGCAATATTGGGATGATGGCTTAATTGTTCAATGATATCCAGGGGAATTGACTGTTTGACAGTGACCGGATTGTTATATATAATGAGCGGACATGGTATCCTGTCAGCAAGCTGTTCATAATAATTCAGCATATGGTCTGATGTAAGGGGAAAATAAAAAGGCAGATGTGCTACCACAACATCTGCTCCTGTTTGTGCATATAACCTGGCATTCCGGATTGATTCCTCCAGGCAGTTACCTGAAATTCCAGCAAAGACCGTGATCTTTTTATTAACATAACTTACCGTATTTTCTACCAGTACCAGTTTCTGTGCATCAGAGATCGATACTGACTCTCCGTTTGTACCAAGCAGAAAAGGAGATACACCTGCATTGATCAATAAATCAAGAATTCTGTGTACAGCGTCCGTATCAATTGTCAGGTCTTCGTTAACCGGACTCACCATGGGCACAATAACACCCCCGTATTTCTTGTTCGGTTTATCCATATTTAAGATGCCATCCGGTAAATGGCTTTAATATCCTCAATATTCAGTTCCCTGATATTATTTTGCAGCAACCGCTGTACCTTTATGGCTGATTGTGCCATGTCATCAATAACACTACTGGAAATACCAAGATCAGACAACCTCAAAGGCAGTTTGCATTCCCTGATCAGATTCTTTAGAAATGATATACCGTTGAAAGCCGTGTCCTTTTCAGTTTCACCTTCATTCACTCCCATAGCTTTTGCAATATCATAGTATCTGCTGACAGATGCACCCAGATTGTATTCCATTACATATGGGAGAAGCAACGCATTTGAAAGGCCATGAGCAATTTTAAATTCACTTCCAAGCGGGTATGCAAGAGCATGAACAGCTGCCGTATTTACAGGTCCCAGGCACATTCCTCCATAAACACTCCCCAGTGCAAGTTTTGACCGGGCTTCCAGATCCCTGCCATTGTCAAATGCCTTTTTTAAATAACGGCATATAAGCCTGATGCCTTCAATGGCAATGTTATCGATTATTGGATGGGCATACCGGTTTGTATATGCTTCAATACAGTGGGTCAATGCATCAATTGCAGTATAGGCCGTTATTTCCGGCGGTAAAGAAACTGTCAGCTCCGGATCTATGTATGCCCAGTCAGGTACCAGGCACGGACTGATAATACCCTTCTTCAGTCTGTCCGCTTCATCCAGCAAAATGACATTGGGTGAAACCTCACTGCCGGTTCCTGATGTGGTGGGGACACAAACCAGATGAGTTTTGCGATCCTTCAGCAATCCATTTCCTGCAATTGATTCTATCCCCTGACCGGAATAAAGCACTGCAGCCACCAGTTTGGCAACATCCATTACGCTTCCGCCACCAATGCCGGCAATACTGTCTGCTTCAAACCTCCTGCACCTGGTGAGAACGCCCCTGAAATCACTGAAAGAAGGCTCTCCTTTGAGGGATATATCTGTTTGTACCATAATCCCGCCGGTTTCCAGCCTGTCCTTAAATGCTTTAATATGCCCGGCAACCGGTGGAACAGTTATGATATAGAGACGCTTATATCCTGAAACAAGGTAATCTTCAGCCAGTTGTTCCAGGCTTTTTTCTCCCAGTACCAGTCTTTTTGGATAATGTATAATAATTTTATTCATTGATCAACATTTTCAGACTTGCATCAGCAGGAATTTCTGATCATCAGTTCGGTCTTCAAGATCATGCTGACTGTCGGACGAACCGGATCATTGATTCGCTGAATAAGTAATTCAGCAGCCCTTTTTCCTATTTCATAGGCCGGTTGCCTGACAGCAGTTAACGGAGGGTTAAGGGAAATCGACCAGTACATGTCATCAAATCCAATGACGGCTATATCCTGAGGTATTTTCAGCTTTCTTTTATGAATGGTTTCAAGTGCACCGAGGGTTATCAGGTTATTTCCTGCAAATACGGCATCGGCAGGTGATGAGAGATTCAAAAGCTCCTCGCATAATCTGACCCCGCTCTCATGGCTTGAATCACCCAACCTGATCAGTTCCCTGTCTACCGGCAGCTTATTGGCCATCAATGCTTCGATATAACCCGCCTCCCGTTGCTGACTGGAAGGCAGCTGGGGCAGGCCTGAAATATATGCAATCCTTTTATAGCCGTTCTTTGCCAGATGGTCCACCGCAGCAAAAGCGCCGTTCTTATTCTCAACAAGAACAACGTCAACATCCACGCCTGATAATCCCCGGTCAACGCATACAATTGGCAATCCGCTTTTTACCAGGTGAATGACTTTTTGATCATGTTCATGTGTCGGGGCAGCTATCAAACCGTCTATGGATTCCGACTGTAAAATATCAAGGTAAAGCTTCTCCTTCTTTTCATCCTGTGAGAAATTACACATGATAAGGGCATATTTGTTTTCATACGCTACATCTTCAATACCACGCAAAACCTCCACATAAAAAGGATTCTGGATATCCGGGATCAACACACCAAGTAAATTACTTGAGGCATAACGGTTTCTAAGTCTTTTAGCAACCCTGTTCGGACTGTATTTCAGCTTCCTGATGACCTGCTGGACTTTCGTTCGTGTAACCGGAGTGACATTGGGGTTGTTATTTATCACCCTTGAAACAGTGGCAATGGAAACACCGGCTTTTTTGGCCACTTCATTTAAATTTACAGTCTTGTAATCGTTTTCAACTGGCATATAACTGATTATAAGATTTTTATGATATGTTTATTGTAAAAAAACTGTAAACGTTTTTATTGCAATATTAAATTTCTTCATATAGATTTGCAAATAATTTGTATAAAAAATATTGTTACCAAACCATTTTTATATTCTATGTTCGTGCAAAAAATCACCCTTCATCATGCTGCGCCTGCCGATACAAATCTTTTGCCGTTATGCCTTCAAAAAATTAAGATGAAACCGGATCAGTATCAGTACAGGATTAATTTCTTCCGGTTGGTTATATTCTTTTTAATAATTGGTATCAAAGCATCATTGGCACAGGAGACAGAAAAAATATATCTCTCAGGAACAGGCAGTGACCAGACCGTTGACTGGCAGTTCTATTGCACCGGAGGGCGTAACTCTGGACAGTGGACGACTATTCCGGTGCCGTCAAACTGGGAGTTACATGGATTCGGAACATATAATTACGGGCATGACAAAGACAGCCTGCGCGGAAAAGAAAGCGGGCTTTACAGGTACAGCTTCAGGGTACCGGATGCCTGGAAAAACAGGAAAATCAATATCATATTCGAAGGTTCGATGACAGATACCCGGGTGAAGATCAATGGCATTCCGGCCGGACCTGAACACCAGGGAGCTTTTTACCGTTTTCAATATGATATCACAGGATTGGTACTGACCGGTAAAAAGAACCTCCTTGAAGTAAGGGTTGACAAGCATTCTGCCAATTCTTCGGTAAACAGGGCAGAACGCTTTGCAGATTACTGGATATTCGGAGGTATTTACAGACCGGTATATCTTGAAGCTTATCCGGCACAACATATTGATCATATCTTTATTGATGCCCGGTCAGACGGTGAATTCATTGCCAGAGTTTATCTGGATGGCATCGTTGATGCAGATGAAGTATCCGCACAGATCTTTTTCATGGATGGTCAGAGGAAAGAAGAAAAATTCAATGCATACATCAATAAAGATAAACCGGTGGTAACCCTCCGTAAAAAAATCAGCTCTCCCCTGCTCTGGTCACCTGAATTTCCAAATTTATATGTGCTACGGATTAATCTGCTGAAGGATGGAAAACCATTGCATACCATCGATGAACGTTTTGGATTCAGGACGGTTGAGTTAAGAGAACGGGACGGGATCTATCTGAACGGTAAGAAAATAAAATTCAGGGGTATATGCCGGCATTCATTCTGGCCCTCTTCCGGCCGTACCACAAGCAAAAAGATGAGTATCATGGATGTCGAACTTATGAAAGAGATGAACATGAATGCAGTGAGAAATTCACATTATCCGGCTGATGCCCATTTCTATGATGTTTGTGATTCGCTGGGGCTGCTGGTACTGGATGAGCTGGGTGGCTGGCATGATGCCTATGATACAGAGACCGGACAAAAGCTGGTAAATGAAATGCTGACAGCCAATATGAACCATCCTTCCATTGTTATGTGGGTAAACGGGAACGAAGGAGGGCACAATACAGAACTTTTACCTTTATTCGATACCATGGACATTCAAAGACGTCCGGTCATCCAGGCATGGGAAATCTTCAGGGGAATGGATACACAGCATTATATCAATTACAGCTATGGCAACGGTACACATTTTCAGGGACATGATGTATTTTTTCCGACCGAATTTCTGCACGGATTATATGACGGAGGGCATGGAGCCGGACTGGAGGATTACTGGGAACTGATGTATCACCATCCTTTGTGTGCCGGAGGTTTTTTATGGGATTTTGCTGATGAAGGTGTGGTAAGGACAGATAGAAACGGGCAGACTGACACCGACGGGAATCATGCTGCAGACGGTATTGTTGGTCCGTACAGGGAAAAAGAAGGCAGTTTTTATACCGTGAAAGAAGTATGGGCCCCGATCCGTTTTGAGCACAAAGAAATCACACCTGACTTTGAAGGAAAATTCACCATTGAAAACCGTTTCTTGTTTACCAATATTAGCCAGTGCACCTTCACATACCAGGTTATGCAATTTGCGGATCCCTTTTATGGTGAAAAAAAGATCAGCAAACCTGCCACAATTGAGCCACCCGATATCGCACCCGGAGAAAAAGGAACGCTGTCTTTAAATCTGCCTGCAGACTGGAAAATTTATGACATCCTTTATATCACGGCATTCGATCCTCCCGGAAGAGATATATATACATGGAGCTGGCCACTGGCAAAGCCGGAGCAGGTTGTTCAAAAAATGGTTTCAAAGGACGGCCCGGATAAAATTTCAGTTGTTGCTTCAGATTCTCTGCTGACTGTCACTGCCAACGGAACTGACATAACTTTTAACAGTAAAACAGGCTTGCTGCAAAAAGTACAAAACATGAATGGTATTATTCCCTTTGGCAACGGACCGGTTTTATGTGAAGGTGTGACTGATTATCAATCGATGAAACATTACTTTGATGAAGAAAATGTAATTGTTGAATACACCTTTGGCAAAAGAAGCCATTTCAATGAGCTGAAATGGACCATTTATCCGTCGGGATGGCTGAAACTGGATGTCAAATACTGTCCGGCAGCCTATGAATCTACCTTTTTGGGAATCAGTTTTTACTATCCTGAGAACCAGGTTAAAGGCGTCCGATGGATGGGTGACGGACCTTACCGGGTGTGGAAAAACCGCCTGAAAGGAAATGCACTTGGTGTCTGGCATAAAGATTATAACAATACCATTACCGGCGAACGTGATTTCATCTACCCTGAATTCAAAGGATATCATTCACGCTTATACTGGGCACAAATACTGACAACCAGCCAGCCTTTCACCATACTCTGTGCCAGTGAAGACATCTTTCTGTGTCTGTTCACACCCGATCCACCCAAAGATCCATACAACACTGCTCCGCCCTTTCCGACAGGTGATATTTCATTTATGCACGGCATACCACCCATCGGCACAAAATCACAGGTACCGGAGAACATGGGACCCATGGGAACAAAAAACAGGTATTACGATTATGGCAAAACAAGACCTAAAGAAATGACCCTGTACTTTGATTTTGCCGGGAACCTGTTTTTCAAACCAAATGAATTCTTAAAGGCAGATTAACTGACTGATATTCATTCAGGTATCAGGATCAGCATGGCAAAAAATCATTTTTTTGCTTTTCAGAATGATAGTCTGTATATTAGCAGTGATTCTCACAAAGAAAAATTATTGCAGGTAAGTTAATGGAAAACAGATACCATAGTTTATGAATCTCTTTTCACATATAAGCACTGGTAATATTTACATCAAAAATTTAGAACAGCAGTCAATATGGTCTGAAATACAGTGAGCCTTTTCAGTATTCCTGTCAGCACAATGGTTGCCGTTGTATAGTCTGACATGATGCATCCCTTGTCACCCGGGCCAACAGAAACGCTGTTATCAATCTGAAGAAGTCAAGATTACATAAACAACATCAAAAAGAGAAAAAATGAAAACCGGCCAGTTCAAATCACGCCCCATCAGGCTGATAGTGTATCCTGCACTCATTCTGACCAGCCTGATAACAGTAACTTTCTTCTCTTCGTATATCATTAAAAAAGAGGCTCCCTTTGCTCCTCCCGATCAGCCGGAGATTTCAGCCTCCGGTCCGCGTCTCCGGTTTGAAGAAAATGCAGGGCAGACTGATCCGCAGGTGGCCTTTCTTTGCAGGGGAAGAAATCATATCCTCTACCTGACTTCCACAGGATCAGTCATGCACCTGAACGGAGACGATGAAAACCTGAATAACCTGACCCTGCAAATGGAAATCGTTGGCGGCAGTCCTGATACCAAGGGCAAGGGACTCAACCGGCTGGTGTCAAAATCAAATTACTTCAGGGGGAATGATCCCGGAAGTTGGATAACCGGTGTGCCGCATTTCGACCGGGTGGGATTTGAAGATGTTTACTCCGGCATTGATCTGGTTTATTATATTCATGATGATGAAGTGGAATTTGACTTTTTGGTTAAACCCGGCGCTCTGCCTGAAATGATACGCATGGACTTTTCCGGGATTGAAAAAATGAAGATCAGCAGGAATGGAGATCTCATATTGCATGCAGGCGGACACAGGATTGTATACCGGAAACCTTTTGCATGGCAGACCATAGATGGCAACAGCCATAACGTGGATGTTGAATTTATACTTGCTGACAATGATAACATTGGCTTTAAGCTTGGAAAATATGATGCAAATGAGACGCTGATCATCGATCCCCAGGTGGTTTACGCTACCTACCTGGGAGGCAGTGATTATGATTACGGATACGGGATTGCCGTTGATCCGGAAGGTCATGCCTATGTAACAGGTAAAACAGGATCAGCGGATTTCCCGATTCTATTTGCTTATCAGAGTGAAAGAAAGGAAAGTTTTTATATTAATAACTGGGATGTCTTTGTAACCAAATTCAATAAACAAGGCACGGATATTATTTACTCCACATACATCGGGGGTACCAATTCTGATATAGGAGAAGCCATCGCTGTTGACGGTTCCGGCTGCGTTTATCTGACAGGATTCACCAAGTCCAAGGATAACAGGTTCACACCCGATATCAATGAGGCCTATCCTATGAAGAATGCCTTGCCACAAATTGATACCACTACTCAAAACGGCCATGCATTTGTCACCGTATTAAATGCATCAGGCAGTGAATTGATATACTCAACAGTGTTTGGCGGAACAGGGAGTGAATATGCCAATGACATTGCAATTGATAACTCAGGTTATGCATATATAACAGGGTATACAATGTCTTCTGATTTACCGGTTATTAATGCCTATAAGGAGACCCTCAGTTCCACCAAGGATGCCTTTATGGCAAAATTTGATCCTTTTGCATCAGGAGAATCTTCACTGCTAACATCGACCTACCTGGGCGGCAGCGATGATGACGAAGGAATAGTCATAACAGTTGATAAAAATGGCTGTGTCTTTGTTGCCGGCAATACAAAATCGTCAGATTTTCATACAACTCAAAACGTCTTACAGACTGAGCAGAAAGGAGATGGCGACATATTTATTACAAAATTCAGTACCAACCCGAAGAACCTGGAATACTCGACATATATCGGCAGCAGTGAGATTGATTTAGTAAGTGATATGGACGTGGACACCAACGGATGCGTCTATATTTCCGGTGGTGGAGGCGATGATTTTACAATTACACCAGGCGCTTTCATGAAATCCGGATTATACCCTTTCGTCTGCAAATTAAAGTCTGATGCCAGCGATTTTGTCTATTCCACAAATGTCTTTGCAGCATCAGCAATAACAGTTAATGATAAAGGACAGGCTTACGTTGCCGGAGGATGGTCAGGTGCTTCTGTTTTCTTAATGAATACAAGTGGAACCGATACGGTTTTTAGTGTAAATCTGGAAGGCGGAAATATCCAGGTTCTTGATGTTGCTCTGTATAATGATGATAATATCTATATTACAGGGTATACAGCTTCCACAAATGTTTCTGTAAAAAATGCTTATCAATCCAGTTTTGGAGGCAAAACCGATGTCATTGTCGCTAAATTCGGAATACCTGATATACCTGAGAATGAATTTATTGTTGAGGTCCTTCAGGATTCACTTGGACATGATGCCATGCCCATACCGAATACATCATTTGATATATACACTGTTGACCTGGCCAATGTTACCGAACCCTATGCCTATTTTGAGAGCCGGGCTACCGATGATCAGGGACTCCTTCACCTTCCGGCTGAATATTATTTTCCCGGTATGCCGGTTCTTATCCGTTATCACGCTGAAACCAGGAGTGCCCTGAAAAATAACCGTAACGGGGAAAGCACAATCATGTATGAGGTATACGTGGATAATCTGATTGTCAGTAATAACGGAAAAATTGAAGCCCCGTGTCTTGAAACCGATCCCGGTGATACGACCCGGACTTATCTGGGCCATACTTCCCTGGCCTACAACCTTGTGGTAAGTATTGAATGGCTTGCTTCAGCGGATTATGTGGCCGGACTCATGGATGCATTTATTTACGTCAGCAATTTATTATATGACATAACAAACGGCCAGGCGTATATTAACCATGTTACCATATTCGATAATAAAGAATACTGGCTTGATGCGGATATCAGGTTTTATGTCAATAACACACAATGGCCCGAAGCTAATGTCAACGGAATAGAAACAGCTTCTGATGTCGGATTTGTCCACTTACCGCCTGTGATGTATCGTAATAAACCCAATCCTAACATAGAGGCAATATATGAATCTGAACCGCTTCAGCCGGCAGCCAGAAATAATATCTCAACCATTGTTCATGAACTGGGTCATTATCTGTTCGGATTTTATGATGAATATCAGCAGGGTAAGCAGGCAAACCATGCCTACATATTCAAAACTGTAAACTTCGGTTTTATGGATCATCCCGACAATCCAAATAATCCCGCAAGCTCTGAAATGTCTGATTATGTAACGGGTGATTATGAGTTTGGTACCTATTCGCTTACGGAACATTATGATATATATAAAAAGAACTGCTGGGACAGGTTTACAGGCAGCTACAGTAAGATGTACGGCCCGGTGAGGGCACAGATCCATACACCCAAAGACATTGGCATTTCTTCAGATAAGGTTATTGCAGGACCGAACAGCGATCTTGAAAATCCTGATTTTTCAGTCGGTGATATCATGGATTTCGACATAAACGTCACGATGACAGACATTCCCCGCAGGGTCTATCTTTTAACATTTCCGAACAGTGACAGGCCCGCTCCCAATGCTATTGTGAAAATGTATAAAAAATCAGCCAGAAAAGAGCTGAATCACGGAAAGACAACACGAACAGGGCATATCAGGCTTTTCAACGCCGAGCCCGGTGATGTAATCAATTTTGTACTCAACGAAAATGAACAATGGAAATTCCGTGAAATCCTTGCCGGACCATCTGAAAAAAATTCAGCTAACCTGGCAGAGACAGTCGAATTGAAATCAGTTACCGGCAGGTTCTCGCTTCTTTCAGGGATTGCTTTTGATGCCCTGGGCAAACCTGTTTATCAGTGTATATCTGAACCGGTTTATACAGCACCGCCTGTTATCAGGGTTTATGAAAAGGATACGGTCTCTGAAGACCAGACACTTTCGCTGCTCGACGGACTATATTCCACTGTTCTGAACAACCCTGATTTTACTGAAGGATCAGTGTATTTCTCGGCACCGGACAGTATCGGAGAGCATTTTTTTATTCCGCAGAGCGCAACTGTAATAAACGTTACTGATACAATTGACACTTATTACTTATCGGGCATGCAAATAAAAATAGTATTCAGCCTGCCGGAAACAACAGCAGAAAGAATGTCACTGCTCACTTCTGATTTCCCCGGTCCGTCAAACGGACTTCCCGATTCGGTCCGTCGTGTCTCCAAAATCATATGCATGAATACATTTCCGGCTGATTCTGAAACAGAAGTTTCACTTCAGATCCGTTACGATGTTGATACACTTGAAGCGGCTGTTCCTGAAGCAATGACAGTCTACAAATGGGAAGACAGCTGGATTCCCCTTGTCACCGGGGTTGATCTGGAGCACCAGACTGTCACGGCCACACTTGACGGTCACGGCTATTATGCTGTATTTCTTGATTTAACAAAAAGCCGCATGGCTACGCATGACAATAACGCATTTGAAATGCCGGGGCAGTCATATTGCCGGTTATATCCCAATTACCCCAATCCTTTCTCTTCATTTACAACCATCGGATTTGAACTGACAGCCGGATCGCAGGTTAATATAAGTATTTATGATATACAGGGGAAAAAAGTACGTACGCTGATTGACGAAACAATGACTGC
>JAFGBD010000013.1 GCA_016933335.1 Bacteroidales bacterium
ATTTAATGCATATCAGACATCTGTCAAACTGGAGCTCCCCTTATCAGCAAACAGTGATTATTATCAGAGCAATCTATTTTTGGAAGCTTATCTGCCCGTGGTGACCAGCAAAGCATTTTCGGTACTCTGGGGCACCAGCTATTCAAAAAATACGATTCTTGCTGAAAAAAAAGAGCTGAATGAACCTCTGATGCAAGTTTGTCTTACATGGTTCAGTTTACAATATGAGCTCAGGCGCTGGAAGTTTTTCCTGGTCAACGAAGTCTATCAGCGGGGTAATAATTATTCACTGCTTTTATCAACAGGTAATGAATTCCGTTCTTTTGCCTTTGCTGCTTATGCCCTCGGCGAAAAATGGCAGATCATACCGATGGCAGGGTATTTCAGGACCAACAAGGAGAATGAAATCAGAAATTCGGTTTTTCCTGCAATTCAGTGCAGATACGAACCTTCAGACCGCTTCAGGGTTCTGTTCGGACTGCCTGTCATATGTGCGTTCGAATGGAACATGCTGCCGGGAACGGATGTTTCTTTCGAGCAAATCATGGATAACCATACAGCTGCCTTCATAAGATATCGTATCTCTGGCAAGATTGGAATTTCAGTACATTACAGGAATACTGATTATTCAAGTTCTGACACCTATTTTGCAGCCAGGGACGCAATATTGGATGGTGAACAGTATACATATAATAATATGACGCAGCAACAGCAGTCAGTCTCACTGGAGATAGGATTCAGGACTTTCAGGAACATAGGTGTCTTTCTTACAGCCGGATATCATGCAGGAAATAAAATAAGACTTTACAACAATAATGATCATGTTAAGGATGAAAGCGGAGGAAAAGGTTTTTTTACAGGTATTCATCTGCAGCATCTGAAATATTTTTGAGTCCGGTACATGCGCATTGAAAACAGTTTCTGACAATAACACCCGTTCACCAGTATCAGACAGGATGGTCTGATACTGGTATTCAATTCTTTTAATACCAGACAACTGTTTTGAAAGTTAATTGCAGAAGTTTATCTTTGGTTATCCAAACCGGTTATGCCAGATGAAGCATTTGCTTATTTTGTTTATCTTGTTTTTCGTAATGAGTGATGTTAGTGGTTACAATGCAATACCAGAACAAAATGTATCTTCGGGCGACAGTCTGCCAGCAGATGACAGCGTTTCAACCGGGCTGTTAATCGATTCTTTAAATGCATTGTATGAGAAAGATTCCCTTCAGAAAAACTATTCCCTTATCCTGTATCATCTCCGGTCGGAGAATGAACGTATACAACTTTCGCTGATACGAAGCCGGCGGATAATTGCCGTTTTGTTTGTCCTGCTGCTGATTTTATGCCTTTTGATCATCCTCCTCATTTCAAAAAAAACGCTTTTCAGAAGCTTTCCGCATTTCAGGCAGAAAAAGGGCTATCAGCCGGGCATTGTTTGTTTGCAGATGATTCACAGGTATTATTACCGAAAGAGAATATCATATAAGAATATTATAAAGAATTCTCCGCTGGAACAAAGTCCGGATTTCCTGTCCATTGAAAACCTGGCAGCCATATCTGATTCACTCGGTTTTGATATCCGTGTGGTTAAAGCCGGCCTGGGTGAGTTGTACAGGGATCTGGATTTACCTCTGATTATCTATATGCCAAATCACATGTCGGTGCTGTATGCCATTAAGAACGATATGTTTTATTTATCCGATCCTTATTATGGCTACCTGAAGCTTAATCCTTACTATTTTGCAACTTCATGGTTCACTGACGATAAAAACATGAAGGGGATTGCGATACAACTATATCCTTTGAGGAAGGTGAGAAACACAATCATAAGAAAGCTTAATCTTGAAAAATTTTCCAGGTTAAGGTCATGGGACAGGAAGAACTGGAAAAATTACGGATGCGAGCTCAGTATATCTGAAACAGGAAATTGATATTTTAATGCAGCAATAAAAAACAGACTCTCAATCTGCTTTTATAATTTTTCCTGATGCAAATCCTTCATCAGAAAATATCCTGTAAAAATAAATACCTGCCGGTAATGTTGTGGTTTCAATACAGTTTATCATGTTTCCCTTAACAGGCTTCCTGATAAACTCGGTTCCGGTTTCGTTGTATAATGAAAAAGTATATTTACCTGACTCCGGTTCAAAGAATAGTTACAAATCATCTTTAAACGGGCAGGTTATAAAAAATCCCGGTAGAGTTAATGATTTCACCAGGGCTCTGCGCTGCACGAAAATTAATGTTGTATATTTTAACCGTACTTTAATCTTTTGCTATGACTTTAACGGTTGCTATCCCCGGAAGCAGAGGTGGTTTTGTAATTGTAATCTGAGCTGAAGAATCTTCTGCTACGGCTTCAATTTCAGGAATTTCGGAAGTTCCCGGTTCCAGTTCAATGGAATATTCAAGCAGGTCTTTAATAAAATTGTTAACAGATATCCCGTTGATTTTCAAAGAGGAGAGGTTGGCATTCATGTATGTTGAATTTAAAACAACTTACGTATAATTGTTACAATACCTGATTACCTTACCATCTGCACTATCTGCGTGAATAATGCATGTTTAAATCCTTAACAAGATCTCTGACAACATCTTTTAATTTCTCCGGACTTACAATATCGGCTTTGCTTCCATGCATGATGATCCAGCGGGCCATGTATTCCATTGAGTCGGTCATAAAATACATCTCTACCTGGTTGCCAAGATCTTTCTGGTCTACATAACCATAGTAATACTTTGGTTTTTCAACAAAGCTGATGATTGATTTCTCAAACCTGACGACAACCGGTTCAAGGTTGCTTGATTGATACAATCCCTGCAAAAACTCATGGAGAGACATCCTTTTTTCAGAACTGAATTTTTCATCAGTCAGTGTAAGGTTTTTGATCCTGTCGATCCTGAAATCACGGTAGTCTTCCCTCAACCTGCAATAACCAATCAGGTGCCAGGCAAAACCATAATAGCAGATTCCTGTTGGTTCGATAAGCCTGCCTTCTGTAACTGCATCTGAATAGAGTGCATAGTAGTCTATTTTTAAGACTTTTTTTGTGGCAAGCGACTGTTGGATATCACTTAAAAAGTTATTTGGGAAATCAAAACCGGAAGCAGTATCGTGCTGAAGTATGGCTATATGAGGAGTAAGCACTTCAAGAAAATCCTTTTCACTCAGCGGAAGCACGGATTTGATCTTATCCAGTGCCGATTTGAAATTTTTTTCAATGGACTGGTCGGTAAATTTTTCAACCAGCTTTTCTGCAGTGAGCATCGAGCTGGCTTCTGATTTGGTAAACATGACCGGCGGGAGGTGGTAGCCTTCGGTCAGATAATATCCGATACCTGCTTCGGCACCAATGGGAACTCCTGCTTCCTCGAGAGCACGGATATCGCGGTATACTGTTCGTTTGCTGATCTCAAAACGTCTTGCGATCTCCTCAGCTTTAATGATGCGCTTGGTCTGAAGCATGATCAATATGGCAGATATCCGGTCAATCCGGTTCATTGGTTGTATTTAAAGTAATTCAAATATAGAATGTTTCAGTCGATTGTATCAGTGAGCTTCTTTACCAGCCTGAATTTATAAAAGAATTCTCTTGCAATCACCCTGAGTACCGTATAAACCGGAATAGCCAAAAGCATTCCCAGTATTCCTGCAAGGCTGCCTGCTATAATAATTATAAAAAAGATTTCAAGGGGGTGTGCTTTCACACTGCTTGAATATATCAGAGGAACCAGGATATTGTTATCAATAAAATTGGCGACGATAAACACACTGCAAAGCTTTATCAGCACCGGCAACAATTCGTTGAAAGTACCAAAAGCAAGGGTGGTTGTAATACCCAGTGTTATTCCTATTGCGGAGCCGATAATCGGTCCGATGTAAGGAATTAGATTCATCATTCCCCCGAAAAATCCTATGAGCAAAGCATTCTCGACACCCAAAATCCATAACCCCAGCGCTATGATCGACATCACACCGATAAGCTGCAGTACAACACCAATGAAGTAACGTCTTAAAAGATTTTTGGAGTCGGCAACTACTTTACTGGTTGCAGAATGATGTTTCTCCGGAACAATGAGCAGCAAACCTTTTTCGAACATGTTTTCATCCTTTAGAAAAAAGAAAGCGATAAAAAGCACTGAAAAGAAGCCGACAACAACATTACCGGCTGTGCTGAAGAACTTATGAAACACATCAGTGATGTTACCCAGGTTTACCAGTGATTTAACCCTTGTTACAACAAAGTCCTGTATGGTCTGACCGTCAGGAACGACTCCGAATGTATGCAGCTTTTCATCAATCCATTGCAGTGGTCCCTGCAGGTTCTTATTCAGCTGGTTGACATCTATCTTTGAGATGGTTTCGGCCTGATTGACTATCAGCGGAATGAATATTGCCAGCAGGCCAAAAATTACCAATACGATGATAGCTAATGACAACAGTGTACTTAACGCATGAGGCATATGCCTTTTCCTGACATGTATTTTGTCAAAAAACCGCACCAGGGGTTGCCCGATAAATGAAATAACGGCCGCAATCAGCACCCACACAATCATAAATCCAAACCTCCAGATAAAAAAACCAATTACCAGAATGAGCAAAATATAACCTGCATACTTTAAGACCTGTTTCATGATGAAGAGGGTGTGTCAGCCAGCAAATTTATGAAAATCGATCATGCTTTATTTTATTTACAAGGATAACTTTGTAAAATCCGTTCAGTTGCCAGCCTGGAACTGATGATAACCATCGGCAGGCCGGTACCCGGAACAGTGGATGCACCTGCATAAAACACATTCCTGAAACGTTCATCATAATTTTTAGGTCGAAAAGCTCCTATCTGACTCATTTTATGCGACAATCCCAGACCGCTTCCTTTAAAAAGATTGAACTGCTGCTGCCAGTCAACAGGGGTGTAAATGGTTTTTGACACAATTTCCGGCCTGATATCCTGCCTGATCTGTGCTGAAAAATCTGCAATGATATTATCCACAATCTTTTCCCTGTCGCTCCAGTCAGGTTTGTATCTCAGATCGGGCACCGGACAGACAAAGAAGAGGCTTTCACAACCCTCGGGAGCACAATCAGCATTATGTTTTGATAATACATTTACATAATAATAAGGTTTTTTCAATGCATTGGGATTTTTAAAAACTTCATTTGCATAATCCCTGTAATTGGTTCCCAGGTAATAGTTATGATGAAAAACCTGTGGCAGTTTGCATTTCAAGCCAAGGTATATGGTCAGGGAACCCATGGTCCATTCCATTTTAGACAGTCTTTTTTCCGAGAATTTCCTTCTTTTGAAGATTTTTCCCCGGAACAAAGCAGCATCGGCATTGATTACAAAAATATCTGCTTCCCATTTCTGGTTGTTTTGATCAATCAGATAAGATAAGCGGTTATCGGAAGATACAAAGTCAACAATTTCAGTGTCATAAATAACAGACACTTTTTCTTTCTTCAGCTCATTAACAATTCCTTCAACAATTTTATACATTCCTCCTTTAACATTGTAATAACCGTCGTGCTGAAATTCTGTGTAAGATAACAAAGAGTATACTGCAGAAGTTTCAAAAGGACTTCGTCCAAGGAAGAATGCCACCAGCGAGATGATCTGCCGGGCTTCGTCCGAAGAAAAATAACGCGAAACATGGCGGTAAAAAGAACGAAGCAATACCGGCAGATGTCCCGCATTTACCTTTGAAAGCTTTAGAAAATAATCAGCAACAGAATTGAAATTATTTTTAATGACAATATCGATGGTATCATCAAACAGCCTTTTGCTTTTTTCAAGATAAAGACGCATCTTCTTTTCAAAATCCGGTTCAATGCCATTGAATTCCTGTGCAAGCCTTGAAATATCCTTATAAAGCAAGAAGGTTTTCGGATTGCCATCAAAATTCACTGTATATAACGGATCCAGCTCGTAATATGAAAATGGCAGGTTAATATTGCAGTCCTGTGCAAATTCCTTAAAGATATATGACATGCTGAAAAAACTCGGACCTGTGTCAAATGTGAATCCGTCTTTTTTCAGCTGGTTGATCCTGCCTCCTGGTTGCTTGTTTTTTTCCAGAATACGGACATGATACCCTTTTTTTGCCAGTCTGAGAGCCAGGGCTAATCCGCCCATGCCTGCGCCTATGATCAGTACGTTCTTTGTCATTTTTCAGCCATTGAGTTTTTGCAGTAGATCATTATACAGTTCGTCTTTAATCCATTGAATTTCCGGTTCAATCTTAAGAATAAAATCGTAGTAATTTTTAGCAGTCTGATAATCACCTGACTTTGAATATGCCTGTGCTATCAGTATGAGCAAATGCAGATAATTCCAGTTCTGATCAATGACTGCACTGTTTTTTTCCATGATCGTTTTTGACTTGAGAAAATACCTGATTGCTTCATTCACCGAACCCCCGAATACACGGGGCATATAATAGTGAATATTCCCTGCCTGCATCAGCGCGAAATAGTTATCCTGATCAATCTGCAATGAATTTTCGGCATGTTTAACACTCCTTGGCCCGTAAAAAGGCGCCCTGACAGGGCTCATACCTATTTTATACCCATATAAGGCAGATCTATAAGCATGTACCATCGAAAGTTCATACTTGTTCTTTTCAAGTATGGCGAGGTTGGCCTCGACAAGAGAAACATAAGTTTCGGCCTCTTTGTCATTATTCTTACCGATGCACCATCCGATATAACCATACTGATAATTCACCAGTGTCAGCAACTTTTCATTGCTTTTCTTTTTTTCATTCTGAATGCTGTCAATAATGTGTTTCCACACCTTCATATCATTATTGACATAAGCATTGTAAATCCTGAGTTTGTCATTTCCCTGCACCTTTAATGACACAGAGATTAAAAAGATGCAGAGTATTATAAATATCTTCCTTTCCATAAATATCTTTTTGACAGGGTATTGATTGCAGCACGGATGATAAAGATGCCAATGGCGATCTGGTGGGGTATGATGAAGATGATATTCATCAAGGTATTCTGCCGGCTGATCTGTGAAATAATCACACGGGTCAGGACGTAACAGGTCAAATATATTACAAATACTACAAACGGCAGAAAACATAAAATAGCAGCAAATCCTGCCGTGGTTATAAGCCAGAATAAAACCGCAGTAAAAAACGAGTTGCCAAAAAAAGCAATGATGTTTTTTGAAAATCCATGAACTGCATCAAAGAATCCGGTATACATCCTGCAACGGATTGTATCATCGCCCACCAGGCAGGCCACACGTATGTTGTTTTTTTTAAACAACCTCGCAATGGCAATGTCTTCCACCAGGTTCGCTTTCATTTTTTCATGTGGTAAAAAAGTATTGTAAAGAGAAGCCTGAAAAAGCATGAACTGCCCGTTTGCAGCAGAAAGAGATGAATGCTTTGAAAATATGACAAGGATCAGCGGCAATAAAGATAACAGAATATAGTTCATTGTAGGAACCGTAAGCCATTCGCCCGTTGTTTTCATAATCTGCCGCGGAAAAACAGACAACAGTCCCAGCGAATGTTTTTGCATGCAATTAATGGCTTTTAGAATGGCATTTTTGCTGATGCGGACATCAGCATCCAGGAAAAGGAGGTATTCTCCTTTTGCTTTCCGGGATAAAACATGACAGGCATGCATCTTGCCAAGCCATCCTGCGGGCAGTCCTTTGGATGATATTAGCCGGATCCTTGAATCGCGTCCGGTAAATTCACTGATCACAGCTGCAGAATTATCTTCTGATTCATCATCAAAAACAAGTATTTCAATATTCTCAAAATCCTGGTGAATCAGGTCATTCAGGATTAGATGAATGTTATGTTCTTCGTTTCTGACCGGGATTAACACAGAAACCAGACCTTTAAAAACCGGCGGGGAGTCCATCAGCTTTGGCCTGAGTGTGAGATTGATAAAGGCAACCAGGAGTTGCAGGATTGTAAAAAAGAATATGAACCAGGCGATGTAAATCATAAATCATTCTTTTTTTGCTGTTCGCAGATACATGAATGATAGAAACTGTTATATTCCTCCTGAAGAGCTGACCCCTTAAAGCTATTACCTGAATATTCCCTGTAATAGATAAATAAAGCCGGCTTTGGATATGAAAAATAGTCTGTCATATTAACAATGAAAATAATTTGTATTTTGTTTTCAACTTTTTCCAGGACTTTTTCAATGCCCTTTTCGAATGTAAAAGAAGGCATATAGACAGACTGGATTTTGCCCTGGGGAAACAACAAAACTGCATTCCCCTGTTCCTTAAGTATCCCGGCAGTGTATTGAATCGATTCAAGAATGCTTCTGTTTCCTTTCTTTACAGAATATCCTCCTGTTTTGATAAAAAAAGAATATTTTCTCAGTTGCTCCTCAAGCATCATAAAATGAAATTTCCTTTTAAACAGTTTCAGGTTCAGGTAAAATACCCAGAATCCGTCCCACCAGCTCACATGATTGGCAATGAACAGCAGAGGAAGTCCTTTTTCAAGGTAATCTCCTGAAAAGTGCACAAATCTGAAGTTCCGTGATATTTTCCATTTTGTGTAAAATTTAAAAAACGGATATATAATCGGGTGGTGTTGTGCTTTGATGATCATTTACTGCTATTTTAAGAAAATGTTCAGGGCAAGAAAAAAGAGAAACTGGCATGATAATATCCATGGAGCCACCGGATTTCTTGTATTTATGTTGTACAACCTGATAATCGAATGAAAAACAACAGCAATAGCAAACCAGGCAATATAGTTTTGAATGGGGACAGCTGAATTTTTCCAGTGCCACATATCCATTTTGGGTGCTGCCGGTTCGAGGATAAAATCATAGACGAGCATTACCAGTGAGGCAAGCAATATCTTCAGAGTGTTGTGAAGCGGATATTTTTCAAAGACGGAAGACGATGCATAAACCAGGAACAACCAGTTAAGCCCGATTATTACAGGAGTGTTTAAAATACGCAATCCAAGTGTTTTTCCATAGGTATAGCTGCCAAATATCCTGCCTGTGTTAACACCTGCTGCTTCAATTAAATATCCTGCTACTGCAATGGCAAGAAAGACCAGTACCGTTCTGATTGTAAATGAAGCCTCTGCAAAAAGCATCACAACAAGCAAGCTCAGAATAAGAGTGAGAGGGGTCAGCCGTGCCGATTCTGCTCTTGATTCCGGTTCAATCATCCCGATAAATCCCATCAAATAAAGGAAAAATGCAAGCAGCAAAATAACTATTATCTGTACCGTCTTATTGTGTCTGATGTTTGTCAGGAACCTTTTCATTACATATATCTTTAATTACAGGAATTTACCCGATGGTGAATTTGTATGAATCATGCACCGAGACGGGAAGGTCATATATCGGTTTTTTTTGCCGGGTCGTCATCATTCCCGGTGTTACGTCATTGCATTTTACAACAATCAATCTCATATCAGGTTCAGAATGTATAACAAGTAAGTCTTTATGAACAGCAAGATCTTTCTTGCATCGGTTATACGTATTCGAGATAATATTATGGTTTCTGCAGGTGTTTTCTGAATTTTTTTCAGCAATGTCTTATAAAAAAAGTAGGCAACTGCAACGGCAAGCCTGGATCTGCCGGGCAGCAGCCTGATACCTTCATAGGATTCCTTAAAATCTAATTTAATTTTTTTGATGATTTTATCTTTTATCTCTTTGGTGAAATTGCCGTTGACCAGTTCCGGAAAGTATTGCCTTCTGAGCTCCTCAGTATCATTCTTCAGATCGCGGAGGAAATTTACTTTTTGAAATGCCGAGCCCAGCTTCATTGCAGGTCCTTTCAGCTGTTTAAAGAGTGTCTCATCCCCGTTTACGAATACCCTGAGACACATCAATCCGACAACATCAGCAGAACCATAAATATATTCATTCATTTCCTGATCAGTGCTGTATTTGGTTTTTTGAAGGTCGGATTTCATGCTCTTCAGAAAGGCCTGAATAAGCGATTTATCTATGTTATAATGATTGATGGTTAAGATGAATGAATGGATGACGGGATTTAAGCTAACACCGCATTTCAAAGCCTTATAATATTCGTTTTCAAATGATTCCAGCAGCTGCTTCCTGTCTACGCCGGAAAAAGTGTCAACAATCTCATCAGCAAATCTTACAAAACCATAAATACTATGGATTGCCCTTTTTTTATCCTTCTCAAGGAGACCGACTGCCGTTGAAAAGGATGTGCTGTATTTTCTGGTGACCAATCTGCTGATTTGATATGTGACACTGTTGAATAATATGTCCATATAAAAACAATATGCTATACAAATATATATTTAATTGTCATTTTTTCTGAAAAGGATTATTAAGATTGTGTTGTTTTGTTCTGGTTTTCATCTATTTTTATTTTTTAAAACCATGAACCGGATCGACAATGACAGACTCAGTGAATACCTGTTGTTCAAGCAACATCTTCTTCCTGAATCTGTTTCGGAAAGCATCGTACATATTGCCGAAGAATTGTGCGGGTTGCATGCGACCTGTCCTGCTACCCCTTATTTGTCATTGTTTGCCTGCCATGGATCCTTATATTATGGGTTATAAAATCCGTCGCCGGTTTATTGATGAAGCATTTTATGATTATGTATTTGACAGGTTTGGCAATGCTTCTCCTGTCATCGTTCTGAACGGTGCAATAATTGGTGTCTGGGATGTGGCTGATGATAAAAACCTTGTAAAGTTTTTTCTTTTTAATCAGATGCAGGATGATATCTATGAAAAAGTAATTGAGACAGGTATCAGTGTTGGCAGGTTTTATTGTGAAAGGGAAGTTGATATCATGGAGGTCAGATCAATGATCCCCGTAAAAAAACTGACTGCCGGGAGCTTCATGTCGCCATTGAAAAACATGCCTGGGGAATGAGGATGGATTCAGGTATTGGCCATCAACAATTTTTCCGGAAAATGATCTTATTATCTCCCGGGGCATAAAAATCGGGCAATTCTGCCTGAACCACATAATTCTTTTTTTGGTAAAAAGCCCTTGTTGGCGCATAAGTTGGCCTCGAAGATGTTTCAATCCAGATATTCCTGCCTCCTTTGCCCGAAATGATCGCTTCCGTATGCATCAGTATCTTACTTCCCAATCCCTTGTTCATGGAAGCTTTATGTACTGCGAACCAATAGATGTCATAGCTTGCTGTAGTGCATGGTGCAGCTCCGTAACAGCTGAATCCGAGTACTTTGTTTTCATGCTCTGCAATGACAAAATGATATCCGGATGATTCATCTCCCTTCCTGAGCGTTAATTCGACAATATCAATCGCAACCTGAACTTCATAATCATAAAAGAAGCCTGTTGAAAGGAGCAACTCTCTTATCTTTTTCTTATCGGATCTTTTCAGCCGATACCTGAAATGATAATCCATACCTGTTAATTTAGCTCTTCAGAAATTCTCTGGATGATTGTTTGATTATCAAAGCCTGCATACCTCGCCGCTGCGATAAAACCACTGTCAGGAGATATACAGGGATTACCGTTTATTTCTATAACATAAGGATTGGAATCCCCGTCAACTCTGAAATCGACCCTTGCATATCCTTTCAGGTTAAAGTACTTCCAGCAATTCAGACAAATTTTTTTCAACTCGGAATATAGAAATGATTTTGTGTCCGGTGTTTCAAAGCTACGTATGGTGTTTTTGTATTCCGTTGATTGTGTATTCCATTTAGCTTTATAACCTATTATTCTGGGCTTTCCGGGAGGAAAATCCTTAAAAATCATTTCGGCAGGCGGAAGCACATTAATTTTGCCTTTGCCTCCCAGGATACTGATGTTAAACTCTCTGCCTTCAATATATTCTTCGATAAAATAATGCGTGGGTGACAGCGTTGCGATTCTTTTCATTTTGATTGAATCATTGACATCAAATACCGCATCTTCATCAAGGCCCACAGAGCCATCCTCCCATACTGGCTTGACAATATACCGCTTTGCCGGTTCAAGTCTTTCAGCCTCATTTACCTGATAAAATTCAGGGGTGGAAATTTTATAATGATTCATCATTCTTTTCGCCAGCAGCTTATTGGTTGTGATGAACAATGCTTCCAGGGGTGTTCCTGTATATTGAATATGGTGGGCATTCAGAAGAGCCGGACCAATGTATAACAGCTCTCCTTTTTCAAAAACCGATTCCACAAGGTTGAAAACAAATAATGGCCTGCGTTTTTTAACTTTCAGGATGTCATTATACGGATTTTTCCCAAGCTCCATAGGAAAAGCGTCATAACCAAGCTGCCTGTAAGCTTCTGCGACAAGGTTAACCTGCTGCAAAACATCTGCTTCATCAGGATTACTATGATCATAAACCTTGTTATGCAATATGACTACCAGTTTATTCTTTTTTTCCATTGATTCTCAGTTTCGCTGACTGCATAATCTCACCTATCAACTGTGTATAAGAGATCCCGTTCATGCGGGCAATGATGGGCAGATCTGAGTGTGTCGGATTCAGACCTGCAAGCGGATTTATTTCCAGGAAGTTCAGCCTTCCTTCTTTATCCATCCTGAGATCCACTCTTCCTCCATCGTTTGCGTTAAGTACATTCCAGACTTTCAGTGCAACTTCGGCACACCCATTAAGAAGCTTCCCTTTAACGGGAATATAATGAATGAGCTCTTTATAGTTTTCCTTGTTATAATAGGAATAGATATTGCCTGCCTGTTTGCTGTAAATAATTTCCATTCCTCCGATCACTCTGGCGTATTCGTGATTTCCGACGATTCCGATTGTAAACTCCCTTCCCGGCAGGAATTCTTCCACAAGCACAGGCTGGTTGTATTTTTGAAGCAGGCCGGCACAAACGGCTATCAGTTCCTGCCTGCTGTTGATAACTGACTTTTCATGAATTCCTTTTCCGGTGCCTTCTGCAACCGGTTTCGCAAACAACGGATAGCTCAAACGGATTTTGCCGGTATCGGCCAGGTCTCCGACGACAAAAAATTCAGGAGTCAGTATACCGGCATCCCTTACGATTCTTTTGCTGTATGATTTGTTCAGTGACACACCCAGGGTCACAGCTCCTGAAAAGACATAAGGGATTTTGTAAGCATCAAGCAGGGCAGGGACCAGAGATTCCCGGCTGTCACCATACATTCCTTCACAAATATTAAACACCAGGTCCCATTTTTCGCCTTTTAACAATGCATTCATCAGCCGGCGTGCATTACCGATCCGGCGGGTCTCATAGCCGTTTTCCATCAATGCATTTTCAATGCCGTCGATGGTCTCCTCCTTGTCAAACTCTGCAGTTTCTTCAGGAGAGTATCCTTCTTTCAGATAATCTGAACGAAGGTCATATGTTAATCCAATCTTCATTTTTTCTTATTGAATTTCGTTTTCCAGAATCCTTCAAAAAAATTTCTGGCGTTGATGCCAAGTGAACGGTTTCTGTAACCACCCTCCTGTATAAAAAGCGTCTGACAGGGCATTTCTCCTATGATTTCACCATTTTTTCTGAAGTCACCTGCCGAAAGCTTCCATGTACCCGTAGGATCACCTTTTGCCGTATCAAGTCCCAGGCAAACGATGAGGTATACAGGATGATATTTTTTTATAGCCTTCAGGGCGCTGATCAGAACCTGCCGGTAATCATCCCCGGTGATGTTTTCTTTCAGGGGGTAATTCAGGTTAAAATTCAAACCCTCACCTTCACCCCTCTCATCTGCAAAACCTGAAAAATACGGATAGGCGAATGAAGGATGTCCGTGAATGGATATGGTAAGTACATCATTACGCCGGTAAAAAATCTGCTGCTGCCCATTGCCATGATGATAATCGATATCAAGAATGGCTATTCTGCCATACCTGCTCAGGTAATTGGCTGCAATGGCAGCACTGTTAAAATAACAAAAGCCGCCAAAAACATTTGTTTCGGCATGATGCCCCGGAGGTCTGATAAGCGCATAGACGGCATTATGTCCTGCAAGCAAAAGGTCTGCTCCGGTCAGGGCACAGTTAACAGCACGTCGTGCAGCAAGAAATGCGTTTTTATTTAACGGGGTGAAGGTATCCATGCAATAGTATCCTGCAAGTACCGACAGATCAGCAGGCGGGCGTGATGCATTTCTTAACGGGAATACATAAGGGTATACAGATTTTCCTTCAGGCATCTTTTCACAGACTTTCTTAAAATACTCCACATATTTCCTGCTATGGATACCGGTGATATGCGACTCGGAATAATTATTTACCCGGACAGGATTGAAGACGCCGGTTTTTTCAATTTCCTTTAAAATACTTATAATCCTGACCGGTGCTTCAAGATATCCTACTTCGCGGACATGATGGATGATATGACGATCGTTAATGACCAGCGCAATCTTTTCCTTTATCTGGTGATTTCTTTTATCGAAAGGCACCTGCTTTTTCCGGTATCTGAATTCTCTGAGCCTGACAGGATCATCAGTAATCGAATTTTCAACCATCGTGATATATGACTCAGGGCAGTATTCAGGATATTTACGTTCCAGTATGACCCTGACGATCGATTTCAGTTGTTTTGCAGAAATGGATACCTCTCTGTCCAGGCTGTCGAGAACAAGATAAGGCGGACAATCATCACCGGCATTTACAGGTGTTTCATATGCCGTTCCGGTAATAGGTCTTGCTCCGTACTGTTCATAAAAAGCAAGTCGTGCCTTGTTCTGTTCAATATATTGCTGATTTCTGCATAAACCGGGATCATCAGGTAAACATTCCATGAATAATCCAAGGGTATTTAACATACGGGCTTCTTCACGTGCACGTTCATACAATGCACCTCCTGTACCCGATGATGTTCTCCCTGGTTTTACAGCAAGATAATCGAGAAAGCAAAAATGCTTGTCCGGCATGTACAATACCAGTGCGAAACCGCGTACATTCAGGCGTCCGTCTTCAGCGACAATCATGATACTGGAGAATTTGTGTTTCAGCGGATCTGTCAGCTGGTTTGCTATATCCTGGATTTTTTCTTCACGGACCTCCGCAAAATGCTTTCTGATGATATCAAATACCTGATGCAATGCATTCTGATTGGCCGGTATGAGTGCATCAGAGATCTTACGTATTCTGAACATGGTCAGCCTATTTCATCCGGATAGTAAAATCGCTTACCTTCATAGTTTTGCAGAACAATGTTATGGCCATCCTTTCCGAGATAATATTCGGGCAGAAGCGGAATTTTGCCTCCTCCGCCAGGGGCGTCAATCACATAATGAGGAACTGCATAACCTGAGGTATGTCCGCGAAGTCCTTTGATTATTTCGATACCCTTTTGTACAGGTGTTCTGAAATGCGATGAGCCGGGGATGGGATCACATTGATAAATATAGTAAGGTCTGACACGGTTGATCAGTAATCCGTGCATCAGCTGGCGCATCGTCCTGACATTGTCATTGATGCCTTTAAGCAGGACAGTCTGGCTGCCAAGGGGTATACCGGCATCTGCAAGGCGTGAGCAGGCTTCATAAACCTCAGGTGTCAGTTCATCGGGATGCATGAAATGAATACTCATATATAAAGGATGATACCTTTTCAGCATTTTAACGAGTCCGCAGGTAATTCTTTGTGGAAGTACAACAGGTGCTTTTGTGCCTATCCTGATGATCTCGATATGAGGGATATTACGCAGGGATGTCAACAGATATTCCAGGTGAGTTTCAGGAATGGTCAGGGGATCACCTCCCGAAACAATAACATCCCTTATTTGCTTATTATTACGGATATATTCAAGGGCCTGTTGCCAGGCTGATAATCCGTAATGCACTTTTTCTTTGGCAACCATATGAGATCGTGTGCAGTACCTGCAGTAAGTCGCACAAAATCCTGTTGCAAGGAATAAAACCCTGTCAGGATAACGGTGTACCAGATTTGGCGCTGGTGAGCAATTTTCTTCATGAAGCGGATCAGAACATTCTCCCGGCGTAACGATTAGTTCGTATGCTGTCGGTACAACACCCTTTCTGATCGGATTAGTCTGATTGCTGCCGGCCATAAGGCTGGCATAATAAGGAGTGATTCTCAGGGGCAGACGTTTGGCAGCTACAATAGACTCAAAGTCTTTAACACCAGAGAAGTCGATTACCTGGGATAATTTTTTGAAAGTGGTGTAGCTGTTTTGAATCTGCCAATTCCAGTTGTTCCATTTGTCAATAGTAACATCCGGAAAGTTCTTGCACATGAATTCGACGGAGGCAGGACTGGCAACTGAAAAATCTGATGGTTGATTTTTTGATTTCTGATAAGCTTTTACAAGTGCAGAATCAAGGGTTGATTCTGCAAGCACGAGGGGAACCTCTGCTTCAGCAGAGGAAAACTCCTGATTTTTGCTACCGTTCATAGTTTTTTTCCAGTATTTTCATCATAGTTTGATTGTAAAACATAGAATTTCTGGTTTTTATAGATGTATTTTTTTTTGTTTTAATTATTGGCAATATTAATACGTTTATTGATACATTTTGTTTGTTTTTGTCTAAAAATAATTAACAAATCATAAAAATTCCCTGGCACTCATCAACAAAAGTACTTCCGGACTTTTCAGGGTGCCCTGGTTGTTGATAATTTATTTGTTAAGACGACTTTTCTCTGAATGGTCACAATTTTTTTTCAACTTTTTTATTTTTTTCTTTTTCTGCTGGGATAAATTGAAAATTCGTGCCTGTCCTGTCCGGACGTATTTGTAATGTTTGTCGAATTTTACTTTCACTAATATTCCCCGCCTGTTGAAAACTCATGCTGGTATCCGGTTGCAACGGGTGCTTTATTCATTTAAATTTATATTTTATTGGTAAACAAACACGATTAAACTGAAGAGAATGAACTTATAAAGGAAATATCTCATACAACAACTAATACTCCACACTAATCATTAAAATTCTTCAAAGACAATGAAAGCAAAAAGACTTAAAACCATTGTAGCTGCCGCAGCAGCCATTTTTATTTCAGTGGCAGGCACATCTGTAAATGCACAGAATTACCTTACTGTTTACATGGACAGTATCAGTGAGTTAGATACAGTTTATACCTGCAATACTTTTGATACAATTAAATTTATCCCATGTAGCGGAAACCTGGTTTATAAACTCTGGATTGCATGTAAATTAATAGATCCAGGTGGCCTGGAATGTGATACTATTTATCCGGATACACTTTTTTTGCCTTCCAGCTTTAAGGGGCTGGTAAGCTTTCAGGGAGACGACGGAATGAATTTTGTTGGTGGCTGGATTGATATAAAACCTTTGTCTTTATTGGGTATGAATAAGGAAACCTCCTGCGGCAATTCAATACAGCTCAATGTTTATACAAATTACTCAGGTAAAGGAATCCCTGAATACACCTGGATTCCGGTAACAGGACTTAATGATCCGGAAATACCAAATCCAATAGCCACCATAAAAGGTGATATGGAATATACCGTTACCATGAATGCTCCAAATGGATGCATTGTTTCAAAGAATATCACAGTAACTTTTCAACCAATCAATAGTCCCTCTATTTGTCTTGTAAGTGTTGACAGTACAAGTAAGAATATCATTTATTGGGATAAAACTGCATCTTCTTGCATAGATTCATTTAATATCTATAAAGAAACCAATGTGACTGATGTTTATCAGAGAATTGGGAAAATAAGTTATAACGATAATAATTTATTTTTAGATACTGCTTCCAATGCACAAATCCAGTCAAATAAGTATTCAATCTCGGCCAAAGACTCCTGTGGATATGAATCTGCTAGAAGTACAGCCCATAAAACGATGCATTTAACTCTTAACCAGGGCCTTAACACTGTCTGGAACCTGATTTGGGAACCATATACAGGAATTCCGGTTTCAACTTATTATATCTATCGTGGCACTACCCGTAAAAACCTTGAATTGATAGGAACCACATCAGGAAGTAATACACAATATAGTGATTTAAATGCACCGGCAGGAGAGGTACATTATCAGATAGAAATTGTAAGTCCTGTTGTATGCAATATACCGGATGATGGAACTGGATTGAAATCTACTGCCTTGTCGATCAATACATCCCGTTCCAACATGGTTTCTTTTATACCATCGGGTCTGGATGAAATCCGCATCAATCCGGATTTATTTTCGGTTTATCCTAATCCTTCCGGAGAAATACTCTTTATAAAATCAAGTCGGGCAGGAATAGGTTTCAGAAGGGCAGAAATATGCAATATAACGGGCAAAGTCATACAAGGCATGATATTGGAGCAATCAGAAACACAAATGAATATTTCTGATCTGGAGAGTGGTTTCTATCTTATAAAAATCAAAACCAATCGCGGAACAGTAACAAAAAAATTCACCAAAAAATAATTGCTGCTTATTGGCGGACATATTTACAAGGGGTATGTTTTCCTTTTTCTTTCTTATTTTGAATTATTTCCATAACCATCTGACTGATTCAGATGAATCATAATATTGAAGTATATAAATGGTTAATAGATGCCGGTGGCTAAGAAAAATACAAAATGATAATATTTTTTCTTTGACTGAATATTGAATCATTTTATATCTTGTAAACGTCCAGAGATATCTGGCCTATTCTCAGATCATTCATGTAATTATCATTTATATCCAAACAAATTCAGAAGTTTGACAAATAAATTCCTTGGCTGATGAAAATAGCAGTATTCTGGTTCAGGAGAGATCTGCGTCTGGAAGATAACAGCGCATTATATCAGGCGCTTCATTGCGGGATGCCGGTTTTACCCATATTCATTTTCGATGCGAACATACTGGAGGAACTGCCCGGGGATGATGCCAGGGTGAGCTTTATTTACAGCACATTAAGAAGTATTCATGACAGGCTCCGGCGTACAGGAGCATCACTCAAAGTTTTAACAGGAGAACCGGTCAGGGTCTGGGAAGAACTGCTCACTGAATATGAAGTCGCACAGGTATATTTTAACAAGGACTATGAGCCGTATGCACTGGCAAGGGACGGTCAGGTGAAAAGACTGCTTGAAAATAAAGGAATAGACGTATATGCCTTCAAAGACCAGGTCATTTTTGAAGAAGGTGAAATTGTTAAAAATGACAGTAAACCATATACCATATACACACCTTATAAAAGAAGGTGGCTGGAAAATTTTGATCCGGAAAAGGCAGATCCTTTACCATCGCCGGATTTAAGCAGATTCTACAGGCATGATCTTGCCTTCCCTTCTCTTGCAGAGATTGGTTTCAGCGAATCACCCATCAGGGTAAAAGAATACGATCTCTCCCGGCTGGATGAATATCCGAAGCTGCGTGATATTCCTGCAGAAGATGCCACCAGCTGTCTCGGACCCCATCTGAGGTTCGGGACGGTAAGCATTCGCCGGGTGATCCGGCAGCTTAATCCTGAACATGAGGTCTTCCTCGGTGAACTGATATGGCGTGAATTTTTCATGCAAATCCTGTGGCATTTCCCCGAAGTCGTAAACCAGAATTTCAAACCCGGATACAATGGTATTATCTGGCGGAATGATGACAGGGAATTTGAGCGATGGTGCCATGGAAGAACAGGCTATCCGATGGTGGATGCAGGAATGCGTCAGCTCAACAAGACCGGATACATGCACAACCGGGTGCGTATGGTAGCGGCGGGCTTTCTTTGTAAACACCTGCTGATAGACTGGGCATGGGGAGAAGCATATTTTGCGGAAAAACTGCTGGACTATGAGTTATCGTCAAACAATGGCAACTGGCAGTGGGCAGCAGGAACAGGTTGTGATGCGGCTCCCTATTTCCGGGTATTTAATCCTTTTGAACAGCTGAAAAAGTTTGACAGGGAAGAAATATATATTAGGCGGTGGATCCCGGAATACGGGAAAAAAGACTATCCTGAACCAATGATAGAACACAGGATCGCAAGGACAAGGGCTTTGGAAAGATACAGAAAGGGATTGCTGGCCAAACTGAATAAAGGTTGAACCGCATCAAGACTTATTTTAAGTAAACAAGATTTCAGGTTTGCATCAGAAAACATGTTGTGATAATAGAACCCTTAGAGGCAGAAAACCTCACTTTTTTACCTGTCAGGATATCTTCCATCATTTTTATTGTTTTGCCGGAATCTTGGCCACAGAGAGCTTGCATATCCTAGGCTCGTTGTCCGTATTGCATACAAATTGCCTTTGTATTGGGGATCTTCAAGATGAGTTCCTACATATAAAGTTCCATCGTGTATGATGGCTGCTGATGACCAGTTAATGGAGTGAGCAATTTGAATTTTCCAGTTCAGGGTACCATCAGGATGGATACAATAAAAATGCTCGTTTTCAGAGCCGAAATATATCATGCCATCCGCCCCGACTGAAGGTGTGGCATATATATCATCTGCAGCATTGACTCCATGGAAAGTCTCAACAATGAATTCCCATATTTTGCACCCGGATGGAGATAATGCAATAAGCTTTGAAGGAGTGTCATACCCACCTGACTTGGTTGTTATGTATATTGTGCCATCTGTTCCAAATACAGGTGAAGACCTTACTGTCCGGCCAGAACCTTCTACAACATATTTCCACTTCTTGGTGCCATCCGGATTAAATGCATAGACAAAACCATTGGAGCGTTGTTCAGCAGGAATATAAAGTACTCCTTCACTGTCAATGGCAGGGCATGAAAAGGTCATTTCATCTTCATGATCCAGTTTGGCATGCCATTTTTCAGTTCCATCCGGATTTACGGCATAAAAATCGTCCTGATGAATGAATATGTAGATTGTTCCCTCCTGTCCGATCACCGGAGATTGACGGCATGATTTTCCAGGAAGTGGATTAAATCTCCATAATCGTTCGCCATTTCCGGGGTTGAGTGCATACAAGCCATCTGATGCAATATAAACGGTACCATCCGATCCCACTGCAGGGATGCGTTGTCCCATATCATAAAAAACAATGATTTCATTATCAAAATCATTGAATTTCCACTTTAGTTCACCCATACCCGATATCGCATACACTGTATTATGAAAATCCTGGATGAAAATCAGGCCATTCTGTCCGATAACAGGTGAGTATGGATTGTATTCACAGTCATAGGACCATTTCACCGTACCATCCGGATTAACCGCATACAGTCCGCCCCAGTCGGTCCAACGAAAAATACCTGTGCTTATATAAATTGTTCCGTCATCATCAACAACAGGACAACCGTAATATACCTGCTTTTCAAGCCCCAGCCTCCAGATAACCTTATTTTCACAATTTGCGCTTAAATGATGGCTCCTGTCCATTACAAACCAACCGCTGTCAGGAACCGATTCACCATCAAGTAAAACCACCAGATTTGAGTGCCCTATTTTAAGAGAATAATTATATAAAATGGTTTCGGATGTATGATATACAAACATGGATGTTTCAGGATAACCCCACAGACCTGCACCTTTTTCAACACAAAGCGTGTCAGCCTTTTCTGGCAGATTGTCATCTGTATCATCTGTCTCTTTGTGGCAACCGGTGATGGTAAAGCAATAACAGACAATCATTAAAACAAATCCGTTTTTGTAAGAGAATATCATTCTGTAAGCAATATTTACTGGAAGGACAGGTAGATTTTGGATATCATTATCCGGTTACTATTGTTCAGAGTTTCTTGATAAAAGCGTTGCGATATCCCAATTCCTTAACCTTTGACAGTTCTTCCCTGGCCTCATAGATGTTCTCATATTCGCCGTAGAAGTACCGGTAGTATCCGTCTTTGCTCAGCTCGATCTTAAGTTTATCCAGTTTATTAAAAATATTGAAGTTTACAGGTATTTTACCTGCCATCACCTGAATGGTATATTCCGGTACAATGGATCTTCGCCTTATAATTACATCCCTGTAACCCCTGTCAAGGACATCCTCACAGAGCTTTTTAGCCTCTTCCAGACTCCCGGCAATGCGCCAGGTATATTTATAAAGGTCGTCAGGTGCGAGGTGTACTGAAATTTTATCAAGATTCCTGAAATAGCTTAAATCCACAGGTTTACTGAGGGCAAATAACTGAACGGTATATGAAACAGGAGTACCGGGAGGGATGGAGGAGATATCATTTGATTCATCCACCACCTCATCAGTATATGCATAACTGCGATAAGGGTATGAAGTTGCAGATGTCTCAGATGAGGTTCTTACACCGGTCATATCATCGGAAACACCGGTTTGAATTTCTAATGTCTCAGTAACCGGTGTTGTAAAGCTTTCACTCACAGGTGTTTCAATACTTTCAACGACTCCTGGTTCAGTCCGGGGGCTTTCTGAAACACTCACAGTTTCCGTTATCCCGGTTGTCTGTGGTGCTGCATATTCTTCCATATCTGTTTCGGGAGTCCGGGTTTCAACAATGGCAGCATCCTCATCAACTGAAGCCATAATCTCTTCTTTATGAGCCAGATCAGCGAAAATGACCATTTCATTTTCTGCAGGATCTTCGTCGATACTGATTTCTTTACTGAAGATTTCATAGTCAGGTGCACTGACGGTAAGCAGGTATCTCCCGGGTGTAACCCGATGGCTGAAATCACCAAATGAGTTTTCAGGTCTTGGTTGCGCGATTGTCTGATAGGTATTCAGATCCATGATTGAAATGAGTAACAAACCTGTATCGACAGCAGATGATTGATTATCTGTCATGATTTTGCCTGTAAGGTTTACGGCGGGATGAATTTCAACAGCATAGATATCCCTGTCACCAAAACCGTTATCTGCAAGGCGGGAATAATAACCTTCAAATTTGCTGTTTCCGGGGAAGTAGAACAGATCGTTATCTGTTGTATTTACAGGGTAACCAAGGTTTTCAGCTTCAGAACCTGTCTCATGGAGATTAAAACGGAAAATATCATACCCACCCATTCCCTCATGTCCCTCGGAACTGAAATAGAGCCATTTACCATCACGACTGACAAAAGGTGTTTCTTCATTAAACATGGTGTTGATTTTAGTGCCCATATTGACAGGCTTTCCCCATTTTCCTTTCTTATCAAGCTTTGAATAATAAATATCCAGGTCACCTTCACCTCCGCTTCGGTCGCTTGTAAAATAAAGTGTCTGTCCGTCGGGTGACAGACTGGCATGTGTTTCGTTCATCTTGGTATTTACCGGCTTTTTTAGTCTGACAGCACTTGACCATCTGTTACGGGTCATTGTACTGAAATAAATCTGCGAATTCAGGGGATCATCTTCAATGAGGTATAGAGTTGTGCCGTCAAATGAAAGGGAAGAGGTTTTGAAATTGTCCTTTGAAGTGATTTGTCTGGTAATGGCTTTTGGTTTTGTCCATTCACCGTTTACTTTATTAGATAGCATGATATTATTATCATCTCTTTTCAGGGAAGTATAAACAACAGTCTGGCCATCGCCTGAAAAAACCGCATTGAAATCAGCGGATTCGCCATTCAGGATGCTCCCGAGGTTTGTTGTGGTTACCAGTGATGGATTGTGCATCATCTGCCCTGCATTTTCGCAGGATCTTATGTACTGTTCTGTTATCTCTCTTTGCCTGGTATCTTTTGCATCCAGATTGTCCAGGTAATCCCTGTAAGCCCTTTTGGCCTTATCCAGATGGTTGGTAACCCTGTATGCGCTGCCAAGCATGAAATATGTCTCAAGCGGTGCGGTTTCCTCTTTATAGGAGTTGGGATTATAGTCTTCAGAGATCCTGGAAGAGGCTTCAATAAAATAAGGAACGGCTTTTTCTTTTTCAGTACCGGTGTTCAGGTAACATACTCCAAGTTTATATTTAATGTTTGCATTATCGGGGATCTGCTTCAGAATCTGTGAATATGCTTTTATGGCCTTTTCATATTGTTTTGTCATATAAAAATACTCTGCATCATAAGTAAGCTCATTGATGCGTCCCCAATCCTGGGCATTAAGCGGTAAAACAAGAGGAAACAGAATCAATAAACCAAAACAAAACCACCTCATAAGTTTCAGTCTTAATATATTTTATTCATCAGCCTCTTACTAACAAACTTAATCAAAAGTTAACTGGGATGTCTGATGAGTTATTAACAAAGCCTGATGTCAACACCAAACTTAAGTTAGTGACTATTTATGTTTTTTGCAGAGAATTTGAAAATAATTTTTTGATTAATGAAGGATTTTCTGATTGGTTTATCGTATTTTCAATGATGGCAGTCAAATGATAAATAAATAATATTCAGGTCATTACATAGGTTTATATATCACACCTTTGTTATTTTTCCCGTCGACTTCAATTCTTACGGCTTTGTCAAACCTAACAAGACGCAGATGCCTGGTCTCTTCGGCAGGTTTATAGCTGTTCAGGAACTCGAGATCAAAGTGTCCTTCATTGAGATGGGGAGTGATGGTAAAATAGCCCACACCAAATGTGGTAAGATTATGAAAAAAATGTGTGCCCTGGCTTGGGTCAATCTGGTAATCCCTGAGACCGGATTCAACAATGATCCTTGCACCCGAGATCTGAGCCCATCTTACGGGGATACCCAGCCAGGGATCGCTGGATCCCCATCTGCCGGGACCAACAAGAACATAGTATTCTTTTGCGTTTACCAGTCTGTTGTTTATTTCTTCAATTTCTCCGGCGATTTGCATACTCTGGGAAGCATTGAAATTTTCAGGCTTAACATAAAGTATATTTGAAATATTCTTAAATACGCCATTGCCCATTGCCTTTATGGAGTAGATAATTGTTTGCCGAATATCCACATCTTTTATCCTGAAATTGAGTTCTTTATGATATGCAACAATTGGCCTGATCTGTAGAAAATAAAAAATACCAGGTTGCCCTTCCGGTCTGTCAAGGTTGACTGCAAATTCAATTTCAATGGGATTGTTCATTTCTTTCTGACCTGTCTGAAGCAACGTATCAACGACCTCAGCCAGTGGATAGGTGTCATGAACAAGGATGTTTGAAAAAGTAATGATCTTCTTCCCCGGAAAACCGGTTCCATCCCTGATGATGTTGTTTTCCATATCGTAAACAGAGGCAACATATTTTAATGCCGTGTCATTTTCAGCAGCTGCTATTTTAAGTTTTACCAGGTTGATTTTATCATCGACAGAGGGAATAAACCTGTCAGGATTCAGATCCAGCGCATAAAAATGGTGTTGTGTATTTTTCAGGGCATTTTCTGCAGATGAGAGCTGCATCAGCTTTTTGGGGTATTTGGGTGAGAAACGCAGGGTAATGCCACCGCCTGCAATCAGTTTACCAAGACCAAATGCAATGATTGCAATACCATCTGATGATTTTTCCGGGAAGATCGGATAATAATTGACTGACCTGGCAACACCTGAAATAACAGGGTAAAACCTTTCTCCATAACGATTGCCGCATACCTCCTGAATGATGATTCCCATCTTTTCCTCGTCCAGTGCATTGGCTGTAGCCATCATATAGGATTTGCTTGTTGTGAAATAGACCGAAGCGTAGACGCATTTAATGGCCTGTTCAACCAGTCTTAAGGCCAGTTCCCTGTTTTCGGGCTTTGGTACCATATATGTATTGTAAATTCCGGCGAAAGGCTGGAAATATGAATCCTCAAGCTTGCTTGAGGATCTGATGGCAAGCGGATTTCTGCAAAATGAGATGATGGTTGATAAGTCCTGGTGCACAGATTCAGGTAGTTTTGCATTGATAAACATCCTGAGGGTATCTTCATTGTTCTGGCTTGTAAATCCGAATTCATAAAGGTTGTTGCTTTCCATGAATTCTTCAAAAACTTCGGTGCTCAGCACCACAGTTCTTGGTATGTTAACAAGAAGATTCCTGAATTTGTTCTGAAATGCTCCTTTTGTGATAAATGAATTGATGAAGGCCAATCCGCGTGCCTTTCCTCCGATGGATCCTTCACCGATCCTTGAAAAACCAAGGTATTCATCAAATGTGCGCTTGTTGAATTCCGCAATGACACCTTTTGCCTTGCTGGACCGGAAACTTGAGATGGCTTTGTGAATATATTTGCGGGCATCATCCAGGCTTTTAAAATCTTCCAGCCTGGCGGGTTTAAATATCTGGGCAATAGGAAACAAAGCTCTGGCATTCAACCATTTGGAAAGATCATCCCGGGTAGTATGATAGATAAACATATCATCCGGAATACTCAGAATGAGTTGCTGTAAAGTCTTTAAGTCTGATGCTATGTGTTTCTTTTCCAGTGTTTTGGGATCCCGGAATATAAAATCCCCGAAACCGAAATTGTTGAGAATATAATCTCTTAATTCAAGTGAGAGGTTTTTGGAATACTTGTTCAGAAATCCTGCTCCCATTTCTCTGGCAGCTTTTTCAAATGATACATCTGAGGATTGAAGCAGAACTGGTATATTGGGATCTTCAGCTTTGACGATCCGGCATAATTCAAGTCCTGCCTTTGACTGAACATTCCTTTTATCGGCAGTTTGTTTATAGCTGACATCAGAAATAATACCCAGGATATTGTTTTTGTATTTCTTGAAAGTTTCAATGGCCTCTTTATAGCTTTTTGCATACAATATTTTGGGACGTCCTCTGCGACGAAGCATTTTCTGGTGTTCATTCAGTGCATCTTTCATATACTCTGATGACTGCTGCAGGATAATCTTATATAAATTAGGAAGATAGGAGGATGTAAATCTGATTGAATCTTCAATAAATAATATGCATTGAACCCCCACCTCACCGATGTCAAAATCAGCATTCATCCTGTCCTCAATCAGCTTGATAATGGCAAGCAGAATATCGGCATTCCCCAGCCAGCAAAAAACGTGATCAATGGCGCTAAGATCTTCATTTTCAAGCTTCAGGGATACTTCCCTTGAGAAATGGGTCAGCACAACAATGGGAATGTTGCTGTATCTGGCCTTCAAGTGCCTGGCAAGTTCAAAAGTGTTCAAATCGCCGATACTCAGCATTTCAATGATCAGGTCAATATGGTCTGTTTCCAGGATACTGAAGGCCTGCTTTGCCGAACTGGCATGAATGAAAACCGGTGGATAACGGAGATTTAGTGACACATATTCATTAAAGATCTGTTCATCAATGCGGCCGTCTTCTTCAATCATAAAAAAATCATAACTGCTGCAAATGACCAGCACCCGCCTGATTCGTTTTTGCATCAGGAGGTTGAAAGAGGTGTCGCTGAAATAGAAAGTCCCGATCTCACTGTCTTTGACTGGCTTTGTCATAATCCTTTACGATTGTTATGATGGCTGTCTTCATTTAATCCATGTAAGATAATAAATTTCTCTATTTAATTGATTACGACTTGTCAATAAATAGCTTCAGGAATATATCTCCTGATCACAATTTATTACTTTTACGCAGCGTTTATGTCTGAAATCCGTCATCTGAAAAAAATTAATGAAGATTATAGCCGGTTATCTTTTTCTTGTTCTCGCCGCTGCAGGCACCTATGCCCAGGAAAAGAAGAGTGTTGAAGCACTCTGTATTACAACCCCTCTCAATATAGATGCGGTGCTGGATGAAGCCTTTTATGAAATGGTTCAGCCTGCCAGAGATTTTATGCAGTTGCAGCCTTACAACGGGAAACCTTCATTTCAGCCTTCCGAAGTCTGGTTTTTCTATGATCAGAATGCCATTTATGTGGGAGCCATGCTATACGACAGTGCTCCGGACAGCATATTCAACTATCTTACTGAACGCGATAATATCGGGATGTCAGACTATTTTGGTGTCTATCTTGATCCCTACAATGAAGGTCAGCTTGCATACGGTTTCTTCATCACTCCTGCGGGGATTCAGACTGATATAAAAGCAATCAAGAAAGATTATGATAATGAAGACAGCAGCTGGGACGCTGTATGGGAAAGCAAAACACGTATCACGGATAAAGGATGGATCGTGGAAATGCGCATACCTTATTCAGCGCTGAGATTCCCGGAAAAAGAAGAACATGTCTGGGGAATGAACATGTTCAGAAGACTGAGAAGGTACAATTCCAATAATTCCTGGAACCTCGTTGATCGCAAGGTTTCCGGATTTATCCATCAGGAGGGTCAGCTGACCGGTATCAGAAATATCAAACCCCCTGTGCGTCTTTCGCTGACTCCTTATGCAGCTACTTATCTCGAATTTCATGAGGGTTCATCACATCCTGAATTTGTCTATAAAGGAGGCATGGATCTGAAATACGGCATCAGCGAAAGCTTTACGCTCGATATGATGCTGGTCCCGGATTTCGGCCAGGTGCAGTCTGATGATCAGGAATTGAACCTTTCTCCGTATGAGCTCTATTATGATGAAAAAAGACAGTTCTTCACTGAAGGTATTGAACTTTTTCAGCGGGCAGAACTCTTTTACTCCCGCCGGATAGGGACAAAACCCAAATTTTCTGACAAAGCTGAAGAATCACTCCGGGAAAATGAAATCGTGGATTTCAATCCCGGTGAAACGAAACTCCTGAACGCTTCCAAAATTTCCGGAAGGACATCCAAAGGGTGGGGGCTGGGCTTTCTGAATGCCATGACACTGCCTGCACATGCCAGGTTAAAAGATACCATTACCGGCAGCACCCGGGAAGTGCTAACCCAGCCTTATACCAACTATAATATTTCGGTTATTGATAAATCATTGAAGAACAACTCTTATGTCAGCCTGATAAATTCAAATGTAATTATGGCTGACAATCCTTTTATGGCCAACGTCACTGCAACAGATTTTCAGATCAGGGACAAATCAAAGACATATGCCGTTAAAGGCAAGGCCGGCATCAGCACCAGGGGTGATACAGCAACCGAAACAGGCTATTATGCCCAAGTACGGCTTGAGAAAAACCAGGGGAAATTGCAATATGGTGTCTCACAGACCATCAATTCGGATAAATTTGATATCAATGATCTTGGCTATATCAGGCGTAATAATGAGGTAGAGACCGATATTAACCTTTCATACCGAATCATTGAGCCATTCTGGATATTCCGTGAATGGTATGCCGAAGCGTGGTGGGATCATAACCGTATTTATAAACCAAATGATTTATTTGGAAATGAAATCGGGGGATATACTTACTTCCTTTTCAGGAACAATTATACCATTGAAATGAACGGGGGGATTGAAACAGGAAAACACGACTATTATGAAACACGTGTGGATGGAAAGTATTTTTTCAGTCCGTATAATTTCTGGTGGAACCTGTTTTTAAGCACCGATTCAAGAAAACCGGTCAACGGATATATTCATTATGGCGGATTTAACAAACCGACCAATGATCAGTCCGGATACTGGGGAGGAGGGGGAATTAACTTCCGTATCGGTCACCGCCTGCAGCTTGAATATGATATGGGGCTGGAACATGAAATCAATGACAGGGGATTTGTGGATAAAACCGACAGCGAAGACACCATCTGGTTTGCAAAACGAAATGTGAAAACCTTTGAAAATATATTTTACGGAGCATATACCTTTAATAACAAAATCAGCTTAAAAATCAGAATCCGTCATTACTGGTCCGGTGCGGCCAATAAAAACTATTACCAGTTGCAGCCTGACGGTTCGCTTTCTGAAGATCCTGGCTATAGCGATAACAAGGATGAAAACTACAATGCCTTTAACATCGATTTGATTCTCAGATGGATTTTCGCACCGGGATCGGAATTATCAGTTGCCTGGAAAAATTCGATTTATGATAGCCAGGATAACGTACTGACCGGTTACTGGCAGAATGTGCGGAACACCTGGAAATCCGATCAGTCCAACAGTCTTTCATTAAAGGTGTTGTATTACATTGATTACAATAGCTTAAGAAGAAAAAAATAACACTTGGCCAGGTTCAGCTTACCTTTTTGACAATTTCCATACCCCGTTTAATGGCTTCCTCATTCAATGGGATCAGCTTGTGATGTCTTTCCGGCAGGGATTTCCAAAGGCCCTGGACCACATTTTCAAATTTAACGAACGGTTTGATTTTGAGGTAACCACCAAGGACAATCATGTTAAAGGTTTTTGTGGTCACCATTCTGGCTGCTTCGGCAGCAGCTTCCACCTGGTAGATTTCGATATCTTTGCGTGCAGGGTGTCTGGTGATGCCGTTGGTATCATAAATGAGAAGTCCCCCGGGTTTAACGGATTTTTCAAATTTATCAAGTGACTGCTGATTTAAAAGAATGGCTGTGTCAAAAGTGTTTAAGATCGGAGAGCTTATTCTTTCATCGCTCAGTATTACCGTAACATTGGCAGTACCTCCCCTCATTTCCGGACCATAGGAAGGCATCCAGGTGACTTCCATATCCTGGAGTATTCCTGAGTATGCCAGTATCTTACCCATGCTGAGTACTCCCTGGCCACCGAATCCTGCAATGATAATTTCTTCATTCATATCAACGAATATTTTTGAAAGATAAATATTATTTTGGGCTGACCAAATTGCCGTCAACCTTAAGATCTCCCAGCGGATAAAAAGGTATCATATTCTCTTCCAGCCACTTGTTTGCCTGAATTGGTGTCATTCTCCAGCCCGAAGGGCAGTTTGATACGATTTCAACAAAGGAGAGACCCCGCTTAAGCTTTTGGTTTTCAAAGGCCGTTTTAATCGCTTTTTTTGCCTTTCTGACATTGACTGCTGTGTGCACTGATTGCCTGGATACGAATAATGTTCCTGGCAAACGGGCCACAATATCGGTCATTTTAATCGGATTTCCCATCAGTTGAACATCACGGCCATAAGGTGTTGTGGAAGATACCATCCCTGGTATGGTTGTGGGTGCCATCTGTCCGCCTGTCATGCCGTATATGCCATTATTGATAAAGATGATGGTGATGTTTTCACCCCGGTTGCAGGCATGAATGGTTTCGGATGTTCCGATGGCTGCAAGGTCACCATCTCCCTGATAAGTAAATACATATTTATCAGGCCAGCATCTTTTAATGCCTGTTGCTGTTGCCGGAGCCCTGCCATGAGATGCCTGCTGCATATCAATATCCATGAATTCGTAGGCAAGCACCGAACATCCAACCGGGGCAATGCCTATTGTCTCTGTAGCAATATCCAGCTCTTCAATAACCTCCATGATAATGCGATGCACAACGCCATGCCCGCATCCGGGGCAATAAGACAAAGGTTTCTCTGTCAATAGGCTGGTCTTTTTATAAACCAGGTTTGCTTCCCTGATGATTTCATTTATATCCATGGTTTATCCTCCGGTTAGTTTTGTTTCAATCTCCTTTAATACCTCGTCAGGTGTGGGAATCATACCTCCCATGCGGCCATAGAAATCAACCCTGACTTTTCCGTTAACTGCAAGCCTCACGTCTTCAACCATTTGTCCGGAATTTAGCTCTACTGTGAGTATCCCTTTGACTTTTTCTGCAAGCTTACTGATGATCTTTTCAGGGAAAGGAAACAATGTCATAGGGCGCAACAGCCCTGTCTTCAATCCTTTTTGCCTGGCCAGCTTCACCGTCTTCTGGCAAATTCTGGAAGCGGATCCAAAGGCAATTAAAAGGTATTCTGCATCATCACATTCAATCTCCTCGTATCTTACCTCTTTATCCTTCATTTTCAGGTATTTGGCCTGCAGGTCATAATTGTGTCTTTCCATCCTTGCCGGATCCAGGTCCAGTGACGAGATAACGTTACGTTCCCTGTCAGGAGTCTTACCGGTGGTAACCCATGACTGATCAAACCGGGTGTTGCGCGGCCGCGGTTCAAAAAGCTCCACCTTCTCCATCATCTGTCCGATCACGCCATCTGATAGTATCATTACAGGATTGCGGTATTTGAATGCCAGATCAAAAGCCAGTGGCACAAAATCAGACATTTCCTGAACCGATGCAGGAGCCAGAACAAGCAAATGGTAATCGCCATGTCCCCCGCCTTTGGTGGCCTGGAAATAATCGGACTGGGACGGCTGGATGGTACCCAGACCAGGGCCGCCCCGCATGACATTTACAACCAGGCAGGGCAATTCGGCTCCTGCAATGTATGAAATGCCCTCCTGTTTCAGGCTGATACCGGGTCCGGATGATGTTGTCATTACTTTTTTTCCTGTACCGGCAGCACCATAGACCATATTTATTGCAGCCAGTTCACTCTCTGCCTGTAGAAGGACCATGCCTGTCCGTTTATGCGGTTCTTCGGCTGCAAGGTATTCCATTATTTCTGATTGTGGCGTGATGGGATACCCGAAATAGGCATCGCATCCGGCTCTAATTGCTGCTTCAGCAATGGCCTCATTGCCTTTCATTAATCTGAGTTCACCCATAATGTAAAATATTATTCGACTTTGGTTCTGTATACGGTAATACACCCGTCAGGGCATACAATGGCACAATTCATGCATCCTGTACATGCCTCATGATTCTCAGGGTATGCAAAATGATAGCCTTTCGTGTTCACCTTTTTTTCCATACTGATTACGTTAACCGGACAGGCGACCACACACAATTCGCATCCCTTGCAGCGTTCGATATCAATTACTATAGCTCCTTTGACTTTGGCCATTGTGAAATATTTAAATGATGTAGAAATAAAACAAATGTATATCTGAATAAAACATGCAGGTACTTTTCAAAAAGCCCAATATTATATAATTTGTATTAATAATCCATGTTTTTTATCAAGAATGATCTCTTCTGAAAATCTCCAGTCTTTCTTTCAGAACCTGCATATCCTGCAAGCGTGTTTGAGAAACGCAGATCCTCAAACCTTCAGTTCTCTCGCTTCCGGTAGTATCCAGCGTGATTGCGCTGACTCCATATCTTAATAGTTCTGCAAGAAGTTCTTCACCTGAATAATCCGGATAGGATATGGTGAAATAAAATCCGTCTGCCAGCAGCCGGTCTTCATCTTTATCATAGACAATTTTAAAGCCGTTCTCAAGAAAGAGTTTTTTCATCTGTTTGGCCCTTTCTCCGTATTCCCTTACATGATGTACAAAGTCATACTCACCATTATTTACGGCTTTGAGTATGGCGGCAAAACCTGACTGGGCTGAATAGGCAGTTCCGGCTGACAGCGAATAGATCGCATCCTGTATAAATGCCTGCCCAAACCTTGTCGTTGAATAATTTTGTGAAAGATTTGGAAATTCACGGTAAAACAATTTGTCAGATACAATTGCCGATCCGATTCGCTGGCCTGCGTAGCTGAAGGCTTTAGAACTCGAAAAAAGAAGAATATAGTTGTCCGTATAGTTTGCTACTGTCGGCTGATAAGGTGGCACTCCCGGCTTACCGTAATTCTTCCTGAAATCCATGCCAAAATAGGCCAGGTCTTCAATTACGATGACCCCATATTTATCTGCAGTTTCTCCGATTGTTTTTAGTTCATTTTCTGTAAAGCAGAACCAGGATGGATTATTTGGATTTGAATAGATGAAAGTGGATATATCTCCCCTGGCCAGAAATTCTTCGAGCTTTGCCCTTAATTTCCTGCCGCGGAAGTTGTATATATCAAAGTTAATAAACTTAAATCCCAGGATATGCAGCTGACGTTTCTGGACAGGAAAACCCGGATCGATGAACAGGGTTGTATCTTTCAAAGGATCTGTTTTGTTTATGATCAGGAAACAGGCCATGGATCCCTGCATGGAACCGACTGTTGGTATGCATCCTTCCGGTTTTACATCAATATTCAGAAATAGTTTGATAAATCTGGACAGCTCATGTTTAAGTTCCTTCTTCCCCTCGATGGGAGGATATACAGATGCCACCCCGTTTCTTAAGGCCTCTATTTCTGCATCAATTGCAATCTGTGGTGCTGATAGACCCGGAACACCCATCTCGGTGCGTATGAAACGAATAAGGGTTTTTTCCTGGATTCGGTTCACCAATTGCACGATTTCTCTGATAGATGCCCATGCAAGGCTTTTCAAATTCATTTCCCTGCGAATTTCCAGGATAATATCAGCGCTGATCGGTAAAGAATCCATATTAAAGAATTTGGTGCCAGACTATTTTTTAATCAATACCCTGGAATCAACAACGATGATTTCATCTTTGTTGCCGATAAGGGGATTCAGATCCATCTCCTTAATTTCCACGGCATAACGAAGCAGTGAAGATAACCGCACGATGATTTCGGCAAAGATATCCTCGTTTACACCTTCCTGTCCCCTGATACCCTGAATAATCAAATAACTCTTAAGGTTCCTGATCATGGAGCGGGCTTCATTGAATGTCAGTGGTGCAAGTCCCGAGGAATGGTCTCCGAACACTTCCACAAAAATGCCACCCATTCCGCACAGGATCACATGACCAAATTTTGGTTCATACTTGGCTCCTATAAACAATTCGGTACCGGTTTGCATCTTCTGAACCAATAAAGCCTTAACTCCTTTTATCTTCATCATGCGGGTATATTCGGCAAGCAGGTGTTCATCAGATTTAATATTCAGCGTAACACCTCCGATATCTGACTTGTGAACAGGTCCGATAACTTTAATGGCGAGCGGATAACCGATTTTACCGGCAATTTTCAGAAGCTCTTTCTTCGATTTGGCAGTTCCTCCCTTTACAATCGGTATGCTGGCAGCTTCAAGCAATTGCTGTATGACGTCCGGATCCTGAAATCCGGATTTGCACTTTTCTATGATTTCCCTTACCCTTGAAATATCAACCCCGTCCAGGAAAATCTTTTCTTCCGCAGGATAAGGCGTATTGTATATCCTGGTAAGCGCCCGGCCCAGCACCACTTCATCCGGAAAATTGATGTGACCTTTGGCGAGAAAGAAATCAACCTCTTCTTTTGCGCTGCTGATTGAAGGTAAAATCGGAAAGACCGGCTTGCTGCACTGTTCAACCTGTTCGTGAATGGCTTCATATACATCGTAAAGAGGTGTTAATCCGGTACTGCCGAAAATTACAATCATGCCATGGATATCATCCATACGGGTATCGCAGTATTCAATAATCTGTCTCAGCTGTTCGGCAGTGCCCGAGGCAATCAGATCAATCGGGTTCAATGCAGAAGCGCCCGGATCCATCATGCTCAGGAGGTTATTGTAATGTTCTCCTTCAAATTTGGGAATATGAAGGCCCCCGGCGGCAAGGGCATCTGTAAGCATCACACCGGGACCACCGGCATGGGTGATGATGGCAAGATTATTGCCTTTGAGTTCTTTATACATGAAAACGGAAGCTACGGTCGCCAGCTCTTCCCTGCCGAAACATCTGACAATACCTGCTTTTCTGAAAAGGGCTTCGACAGCAGAATCGGAACTGGCAATGGCACCGGTGTGCGATGAAGTGGCACGTTTCCCGGCTTCGGTCACTCCTGATTTGATGGCAGCGATCTTGCATCCTTTTCTGATAAGTGAAGAGGCATGTTTCAGCAGCTTGTCAGGATCTTTGATGTTCTCCACGTAAATCATTTTGATTTTTGAACTCCTTTCGGGATCAAATGTTTCGTCCCAGTGCTTCAATACATCTTCAATCCCGATCTGGGTGCTGTTACCTACCGAAAATAAACTTGAAAAGGTCAGCCCCTTGGGTATGGCCGATTCAAGGATGAAAATGGCTGTACCGCCTGATCCGGAAACAAAATCACATCCCCTGGGATTCAGCTTTGGTACCGGAGAGGTAAATATACCGTTATAGGTGGGTGTTAATACACCCATACAATTAGGTCCGATCAGATTTGCACCATGGGCTGTGGCGATGTCTGCAATCTCTTTTTCGAGCCGTTCTCCTTCTTTCGTTCGTTCACTGAATCCGGCTGTTATAATGATGAAACCCTTTGTATTCTTTTTTTCGGCGAGCACCCTGACAGTCTCCTTGCAAAAATTTGCAGGTATGGCAATGATGGACAGATCAACATCCGGGAGTTCTTCGGTATAATGATGGCATTTGATCCCCTGAACTTCATCTTCCTTGTAATTTACCACATATAGCTTGCCTTTATAACCGCCCGTAATGATATTATGAAGTACCCTGCCGCCGGGTTTGCGGATATTGTTGGAACCTCCGACAATAACAATGCTTTCGGGATCGATGAGCTCTTTTCTTAGCATATAATTTATATGTTAGACCTCCAACAAATTTAGAAAACATCAGGATAATTAGTCCTAACAAAAGTCATGGTTTGGTGACCTGCAGAAAAGCAAGTGGCATACGGATTTTAAATTCCGTATAACAAATGGCTTTAGATTTTAATTCCTGAAGAGCAAACGGGGGCTGACGGAGAAAGTATGGGGCATGAGAAGTCAGGGAGCTTTCAGCAGGATCGCTGAAGAACAGTTATTCTGTCCATACTACCTGTCTTGCTCCCACAGTTGTAACAATTTTTTTCACATTCGTTCCGTCCGGATTCATGACACAAATTTCATCGTTGCTGTCAAAAATGATTTTTTCACCGTCAGGTGACCATGAAGGATTACCTCCATAGATGCCTGTTTTCTGACAATCTCCATTCAGGTCTGCAACACAAATGCCGTCATCACTCTGGTAAACGATTTTGGTCCCGTCCGGCGACCATTTCGGACGCAGGTTATTACTGCCTTCTGTTGTAAGTTTTATCCAGTTGCTGCCATTTGAGTTCATTACCCAAACCTGGTATCCCGAAGAATAGAGAGCCTCACCAATTGTATCTACCTGTGCATGAACAAATGCAATCTTGCTGCCATTTGGTGACCAGGATGGTATACCGTCATAAAAAAGGTGATTTGTGATCCGGACATCACCTCCGCTTCCGTCGGAATTTGCAGCATACAGGTTTGCATTTGCTATGGTGGTTCCGTTATGTTCAGATTCAGCATCCCTGTAAGATTCAAAAACTATCCGGCTGCCGTCCGGAGACCATGACGGCCATTCTTCTGCAAAATCTGTTTCAGCAGGATCATGGGTAATCTGGGTAAGGTTTGATCCATCAGCCTTCATGGTGTATATTTCTGCCGGCATCCTGTAGCCATACGAATCAAAAGCTATTCTTGAGCCATCAGGCGACCACGATGGTTGCACATCATTTGCATTATTGTCTGTTAATTGTGTCAAATCTGTACCATCTGCATTCATGACATAGATTTCACCGTCGCCATCATCATATGAAACAAAAGCCAGCTTACCTGTCAGTGTTTCTTCTTGTTCTTCCGGATCCTTATTTTCAGGATCATCTTCGTCTTTTGAACAGGTTGTCATCATCAGACTTCCAATAATTACAAAAAAGATCACTCCCCTGTATCTCAACATTCCTCTTTTCATATTTTTTTCCTCCTTTTTTTGATTTTATACGGCATAGGGAATAAATGGTTATTGATTGAAATATAAAAAAAATTTCACCAAGCAGAAAAACATGCCTGTTGTATCGGAATCAGACATTGGAATACAGGCAATGATTCCAACAATAAAATTTGTAATATACTGAATAATTGCTTTTTAATAAATGTATCACAAAAGGCCTGATGACTGACATATCTTTTAAGCCTGCATGTCAACGATTAATCATTATTTTTCAACAGCCTGTCCGAAATGAAAAATTTATCTCTATATTTGTTCCGGTTATGGTTTTCCGGTGTGATGATGATCACCGGAATAAAAAGGGAATCAGGTGTGAATCCTGGACAGTACCCGCTGCTGTAATTCCTTGCCCCGATGTAACACAGGGAACCTGTAAGCCAGCTCTCGCCACTGTGCCGAAACAATGGTATGGGAAGGCCGGCCAAAGGAAGGATAAGTCAGAAGACCTGCCATGACCAGGTCAATATTCTGCGCTTTCGGGGATAAAAGCTAGGAAGTTCAATAAACTTTCCTTCAACGTATTCCGAAGTTGCTTACGAGTATTGATTGTTTTCCAATCAATTATTTGTATGTCAAACTTTAATTTTTAAAAAATGTTATTAAACAATTTTTTTCGCTGGAGCCTGCCGGGCCTGGCAGGTATTATTTGCACGTATGGCCGTGCTCAAAACAGCGATACCATTAAAAACTATCTGATTGAGGAGGTCATGATCAGCGCTACGCGTACCGAGAAAAAAATTCTTGAAATACCCAGAAGTGTTACTCTGATCACAAAACAGGAAATTCAGAAATCAGGTGCGATCAACCTGGCAGAGTTATTAAGCCATCAGGAAAACTTTAATGTGATCGGGCCGAACCAGACCCCGGGCACAAACCAGTCTTTTTTTATGAGGGGTATCAGTGGGGAGCAAAGTATGGTGATGATTGACGGGATAAGGATATCAGATCCCTCGTCGGTTAACAATGCAGTGGATTTGTCTGAAATTTCTTTGATCGGTATAGACAGGATTGAAATCGTGCGTGGAGCGCACAGCACCCTTTACGGTTCCTCGGCCATAGGTGGCGTGATTAATCTTATCACTGAAAAAGGATCAATCCCGGGATTGAATATGAACCTGAATATCGATGCAGGGATGTTTGGAAAAGGAACAGGCCAGCTGACAGAAAATCTCAACCTGAATTATACTTTTAATAACGGATTTTATGTCAACGGACATCTTTTTCGTTCAGATGTCAGGGGACTTGATGCAGCGCTGGATACGGTGACAACAGAGGGTGTTTTTAAAAACAACGACAGGGATGATTTCAGAAAGACTGATGCAGTTGCCAGGATCGGCTATCAAGGTAACAATTTAAATGTATACATGTCTTATAAAAATGCCAGTCAGTTTTCAGATATTGATCAGGAAGCATTCATTAATGATGAAAATAATAAGGTTGAGCTGTCACGGGATCTTTTAAACTATGGCATTGATTACAAACTGAGTGAAAACATGCACCTGATACTGAACGGGGGAGGGTCTATTGTGACAAGGACAAATGAAAATGACAGCTCTTTGATTTCTGCAATCGCATATGACAGAAACTATTATAAAGGAACCTTCAAAGGAAGTCTATTTAACAATGAACTGCAGCTTAATTATGACAGGGAAAATACGAAGATTGTGTTTGGAGGGGGGGCTTATTATGAAGCGATGACGAGTCATTCATATACCTACTCTGGATTCTGGAATTATGAATCGGAAACCGATCTGGATACGCTTGATCTGCACTCATTGTTATTCAATGCATATATCAGTGCCGATATCAGCGGAAAGATCATTTCAAACAGGTTAGATGCATTGTCTTTGATGATGGGATTAAGGTTCAACTCTGACAACAGGAACGGAAAATATTTTACATTTGAATTCAATCCTTATTATAAACTGTCCGGGAAATCCATATTGTTTGCCAGCCTGGCCACCGGATTTAATTCCCCCTCTCTTTATAAGCTCTACACGCCGGAAGTTTATTACACGTCAGGAATCACCAGGGGAAATCCTGCATTGGAACCGGAGAAATCGCTTTCTGCTGAGCTTGGGCTCAAACAGCTTATTGGCCATAACCTGGTACTGACCCTGTCGGCTTATCAAAATACATTAATGAACAGCATCCGGTATGTGTATTTGTGGGACAGCGAAATTGGACTTGATACAGTGGGAATGGATTGGATGAGGGATGATTACAGGGGCGATACCTATCTGAACCTTGGAAGGATGACCACCAGGGGAATCGAATTTTCTCTATGGACAATGATCGGCAATAAGATTACCGTAAAAGGAAATCTTATTTTACAGCAGGGATCCCTCGAATATATGCCGGATGATATTGATATCAGTGTGACCCGGGGACATCATGTGCAACTTTATGAAAGCGGCAAATTCCTGGACCAGCAGGCAAAAATCGACAGGCTGGCAAGAAGGTATGATTGTTTTAACCTCTATGTCGGATATCAGATAGGTAAATCATCGGATCTGGCACTGAACATTAACCATACAGGTAAGAAGGATGATATCTTTTATTCCATGATGATAATGCCATTTGGCGCACTGGATACCAGGTTACTGGATTCCTATACACTGTATCATCTGTCTTTCAGACAGCAGATCAGCAAGTCAGTAACCTTGTCTTTAAGGATACAGAATCTGTTTAATAAATCGTACACCGAGCTGCTCGGATATTCAACCAGGGGAAGGGGTTTTTATCTGAACATCGGTTTTTCACTGTAGCTCCCTTAAGTGAATAATTTGGGTTTATTAATTGAGGTTAAAACATTAATTTCATGCAGTTGTTTTTACAATTGTTTTAAAGATTTTGAAAACCAGGATTTTTATAATATTGATTATTCATGTAGCCTTTCAGGTTAATGCACAAATCAGATACCCCGGGAAAGCTGTTCCCCTTGATTTGTATCCTGTCTCAGGCATTCCTGTTCTTACGCCTTCATGCACCCGTTATGAAAAAACCGTTTCAGATGACCGACAGGATCAGTCAAGACTGAAAGCAGACGATGGCGTTTTTCTTTGTGAAATTGATGCTGACTACAAAAGTGCCGGCAAATGGGTTAACCTGCCGGACGGAAGGAGCATCTGGAGGATTGGGATATATGTCCGTAATGCTGCATCATTGAGCCTGGTATTCAGCAGGTTCCGGCTGGAAAAAGGTGTCCGTGTTTTTCTTTTTAACAGCACACAGGACGAAATTCTTGGTGCATATACCCATAAAAACAATAAAGAGCCTGGAATATTTGCCGTCTCGGCGATTCATTCAGACCTGGTTTATATTGAATTGCAGTTGTCGGATTTTGTTAGCGGTCCGGGTGAACTTGAAATCGGCTATGTGGCTGTTGACTACCACGGAAGAAAGAATACGCATGCTGTACAGGATACATTCTTCAGAATGTCAGGCGATTGCAATGTTGATATTAATTGTATAACAGATCCTGATATTCAGGAGGTGAAATATTCTGTCATCAGAATTGTCTATGACGGAATAGAGAGACGCACGGGAACGCTTTTAAATACAACACGGCTGGATGGTTATCCTCTGGTACTGACTGCAGGACATTGCATTGATAACCAGAACAGGGCAAATACAGCACTGTTTTATTTTGATTATGAAAGTCCGGTATGCAGCGGTCCTGACGGTTCAACAGCCTTCAGCATCTCCGGTTCCAATCTGCTGGCAACAACCGGTCATGAACTTGATTTTTCACTGCTCGAGCTTAGTGAGACTGTACCATTTTATTATCATCCTTATTTTGCCGGCTGGGACAACCGTAATGAAGCGCCTGTGGGTTCTTATACCATACATCATCCCCAGGGGGATGTGAAAAAGATATCTTTCGATGATGATCCTGCAGAAACTGCCAATTACGGAGAAGGGTATGATACAGATACACACTGGAAAATTCTTACATGGGAAAGCGGAACAACTGAACGGGGATCTTCGGGTTGTCCTTTGTTCAACACCAGTAACAGGGTGGTTGGAATTCTGACGGGCGGTTTTGCCATGTGCGGCTACTCTGTAGACGATTTTTTCCAGAAATTTCATCATTGCTGGGCCGATTACCCCTTATCTGCCAACCAGTTAAAATTCTGGCTTGATCCGATGCATGCCGGTGCGTCTTTCATTGATGGTTACGATCCTTACGGTGACTTCTGGATAACAGGAGACACACTGACAAACATTCCTGAGGACTTCATCCCCGCGTTATACCCTGGTCATTTTGACTGGGGATATCTTTCAGGACATAATTCAGATTCAGTCAGAATGTATGCAGAACAATTCAATCCCCTGTCAAAAACAAAGATGATAGGGATCATTTTAAATACCGGCCGGGTGCATGCGGGATCAGACACTTCAAAAATAAGATTATACCTGTGGGACGGGCAGCCGGATCAAAAAAAGATACTTCTGTGTAAGGATATATTCCTGACGGACATTATAGCAGACGAAAACAATCTGGTTGTACTGGATAGCCTGGTATCAGTTGAGGGTATGTTTTACATCGGCTATGAAGTTTTCTACGGTTCACCCCTGGATACTTTCACGGTTAAGATGAGACTGAAGGATGATCTGAATGCCGGTAATACGGCATTTATGATGGATCAAGGACAGTGGCAGCTGCTGACAGATTATCTTGATACGAATATTACAGCCTCCTTTGACATCCGGCCGGTTGTGTTCGATTCGGTTCCAAAACACCCCGGACCAGATATACTGCCACCTGAAAATGATGTATTTATATACCCGGTACCTGCCATTAATATGGTGAATATCACCTTCTGGGAGTTACCCAGGTATGATATTGCAATCGATTTGTACGATATTTCAGGAAAGCTTTTAAAATCCGAACTTTATAAAAGCCCGCCCATAACCATTGAATATTATTTTGATAAAATTCCTTCCGGAATGTACATCATTAAAATGAATGTTAATAACTTTATTATTACGAAAAAATTTATCATAGTATCTGAATATTAATAACTGAGTGCTTATCAAATAATAAGACAGTAATTAAAAACCCGGAGAGATGAAAAAGACCATTGTTATTTTGTTAATGAGCAGTTTCTGTTTTGTTTTAAGTATATTTTCCCAGGAAGCTGAACGATACGTTGAAATACGCGGCAGGGCCGAGCTTGATATGCAACCGTTAAACGGGGCCACTGCCACACTTTATGAAGACAATGCCGTGGTAAAAACCGTCCGTACCGGCTCAGACGGTATGTTCAGCTTTAAGCTTGAAATCAATAAATATTACGTCGTGGAGGTCGGTAAGAGCAATTATGTTTCCAAAAGGCTGGCATTTGATACTTCGCTGCCTGATAAAGAAACCGGAATATGGGTCAGGGAGTTTGCGATCAGTGTTGTTAAAAACTGTGAGGGCGTTGACTATTCCCCTCTCAAAGAACCTGTTGATGTGATCAGGTTCAATGAAAAGAGAAGGGATTTTGAATCAGACAGGTCATATCTTTCAAAAATGAGGTCAAAGCTTGAAAACATAATGATAGCCAATGAAAACTGTTTATCGGATAAATACAATCAACTTCTGAGCGAGGCTGACAGATTATTCAAACAGAAATCTTACGAAGAGGCAAAGGAAAAATATGAAGCTGCCTCAGAATTATTTCAGACTGAAGAACATCCAAAGAACAGGCTTAATGAAATAAGCCAGTACCAGGCAAAGCAGGAAAACATAGACGTACTCTACGACAGAACCATCGGTGAAGCGGAAGCATTGATGGCCCAGAACAAACCTGAAGAGGCACTGCTGAAATACAAAGGTGCCATGACCCTGAAGCCGCAGGAGAGTCTTCCGCGCCAGAAGGTGAGCGAAATCGAGACACTTCTTGCCAGAGACCGGGCGAGTCAGAAGGCTGCTGACGACGCTTACCAGAATGCCATCATCCAGGCTGATAATTTATTTAAAAACAAAGACTACAGCAGAGCCGCAGAGGCTTATAACAGGGCACTAGCAATGAAGCCTGATGCGCTTTATCCGAAACAGCAGATCAGCCAGATCAATCAAACCGTGGCAGCAGAAGAGGTAAAAAAACAGCGTGAAACCGATGCCGGTTATCAGACAGCTCTTGCTGCGGCTGAAAGATCATTGGCTACACAGGATTATCAGACCGCCAAAGGGTATTATCAGCAGGCCCTGCAATTCAGGCCTGATGATGAAACTTTGCGTAACAAACTGGCAGAAATGGAAAGAATGATGGCCGCAGATGCCAGGAAGAAACAGCAGCAGGAGGAAATACAAAGAAGTTATCTTGCCGCCGTTCAAAAGGCTGATCAGCTTTATTCGTCAAAAGACTTTGATGCTGCAAAAATTGCTTACCAGGAAGCCCGTACCATCAAACCTGATGAGCAATATCCGTTGCAGCGGATACAGGAGATCGACAGGCAGGTGCTTGCCGAACATGCCCGGAAGCAGCAACAAATAACGGAAGGGTATCAGAATGCTGTAAATGCTGGTAATGCAATGCTTGCACAAAAACAATACCAGTCCGCCAGGGAATCATTCAATAAAGCCCTTTCTTATAAACCAGATGATGCTTTTGCAAAGAACAAGCTGCAGGAGATTGACAACCTTATCCGCCAGGATCAGGCACAACAGGCAGCAATGCAGGCTAAGAGAACAGAGTATAATACCATTGTTGAACGGGCTGACGCACTGTTTGCATCCCGGGACTATGCACCGGCGAAATCTGAATACCTGCGTGCATCGCAGGTTTTGCCGGAAGAACAGTATCCGGGACAAAGAATCAGGGAAATTGACAGGCTTGTTACCCTTGCTGAAGCCGAAAAACAGCGTGAGCTGGAATCGAAATACCGTAGTGCAATGAACACAGCCAATAACTATTTTATCCAGAGATCTTATGAAAATGCAAAGAAAGCTTATCAGGAGGCACTGGGTTATAAGCCGGGTGACGAACCTGCCGGTAGCAAAATAACGGAAATAGATAATATCATGAGGCAGGAACAGGCAAGACTGGCTGCCATACAAACCAGGCAGAAACAATATGACGATTTGATTGCCAGGGCAGACGGTTTGTTCAGTTCCGGGAGCTATGCCGAAGCAAAGTCTGAGTATCAGAACGCGCAACAGGTAATGCCTGATCAGACATACCCGGGACAGAAAATAGCCGAGATCGGGAGGTTACTTGCTGAACAACAGAGAAGGCAGGCCGAACAGCAGAGGATACTTGCCGAACAACAGGCAAAGGACAATGCATACAAACTTTCTGTCACAAAAGCTGATGACCTTTTCAGCAAAAGGCAATACGGGGCGGCCAGATCAGAATACATGAACGCATCATCCATAAAACCTGATGAAGCTTATCCGAAGAACAGGATTGCAGAGATCGATAACCTTGTTGCGCAACAGCAACAGGCTGAGGCTGATGAAGAGGACTACAAAAATATCCTGAAAGAGGCGGACAGGTTATTTGGTGAAAAGGATTATGCGGCTTCAAAATCGGCCTATCTAAGGGCTCTTCAGATAAAGCCGGACGAGGCCTACCCGAAAACGCAAATCTCAAAGATTGACAACCTGGTTGCTGAAGCAGAAAAACTGAGACAGCAGGAACTGGCCAGACAGCAGCAATATGACTCATTTATTTCCCAGGCTGATAAACTCTTTACTGCAAACAGTTACCTTCAGGCAAAAGAAATTTATCAGAAAGCGCTTGAGATTAAGCCTGACGAAAAATATCCAAAGGCACGAATTGACAGGATTGATGAGATTTATGAACTGATTGCAGAGCAACAGAAAAAGCAATCCGGTGTATCCGGCACCTCTGCACAAAAACCGGCTGCAACATCCAAAAAAGCAGCACCCGCCGAACTGAACTTCAGAAATGACAGTGAACGCGATAATTATCTTGCAGGACTCAGGAAAGAATATCCCGAGGGAGTTACGGCAGAGATCTATTCCGAGCAGTATAAGGTTACCACAAGGTATGTCATTATCAGGGGAAATGAGGTAAAGGAATTACGCGAAATACATATCCTGACATACGGAGGGAAGCAGTTTTCGATGAATGGCAAGCCTATCACACAAATGTATTTCGAAAGCCAGGTTAAACCACGGGAAGGGGAATATTTCAGGAAATTTGAGTATTGATATGCGCATTTTCTGGTCTTTGCCCCTGCTGATAATGATCCTGGCTGCATGCTGCAGAAGGGAAAATTCAGATGCAGTTCATAACCGGCAGACAGGTGATTTACCTGTTACAGTAAAGTTTGCCAGGGGATTCGACATTCAAAACAAGGATTCTTTTAAGACCATCATGATTTACAATCCTTGGCAAAATGCAAGGAACATCAGTTATTCCTATGAACTTTATCCTGCCGGTTCCCCACTTCAGAACAAGGAGTTTGAGACAGCCATTAAGGTTCCTGTAAAGAGGGTCATTTGTCTTTCAACAACCCACATCGGTTTTATGGAATACATTGAAGAACTGGGATCCATCGTGGGATTATCAGGTTCCAGGTATGTCAGCAATCCTTATCTGGCCGATCAGATCAGTAAAGGTAATGTTTGTGATGTCGGGTATGATGAAAGCATCAATTACGAGCTCATTCTCAAGTTGCAGCCGGACCTGGTTATTGCATACGGTATCAGCGGGAATGAAACGGGTTTTTCGGAAAAGCTTGGCGAACTGGGTGTCAGGGTGATGTTTGTTGCAGAATACCTGGAAGAGAACGTTCTGGCTAAAATGGAATGGGTAAAGGTATTTGCAGCTCTTTTTGCCAAGGAAGAAAGGATCTCTGTCAGATATGACTCGGCAGTTGAGCGTTATCATTCACTTGTTGAAAAGGTATCCGGACTTGAAAACAGGCCGACAGTGTTACTGGGACTTCCATGGAAAGGTACATGGTATGTCTCAGGTGGTGACAGCCATGCTGCACAGCTCATATCAGATGCAGGAGGTGATTACCTGTGGAAAGATATTCAATACAGAGACAGCAAACCCATGAGCCTGGAAACTATTTTCGGCAAAGCATATAAGGCAGAGTTCTGGCTTAATACCGGCACGGCTGGCAGTATCCGGGAGATACTCGATATCGATCAGCGGTTTGAGTCGTTTTCCTGTATCCGGAGCAATAAGGTTTATAACTGCAATAAACTGGTCAGTCCCGGTGGCGGCAATGAATATTTTGAAAAGGGTGTGGTTGAACCGGATGTTATTTTGGCAGATTTGATAGCAATATTACACCCCGAAGTATTACCTTCGCATCAATTGAAATATTATAAAAGACTAAATTAAAATGGCAAGTATACGAAGACTTAAAAAAGATTTAAAAAATCTTGTGTCTGACTTGATTTCCGAATGCGAGACCTACATGAAATTTCATCCTGAAACTGACAGGAAGAAAACCATGAAAATAATCGATGACTTAGAAAACAAGTCAAAAGCCCTGTTTTATGAAATAAACCATTACAGGGATAAAGGAAACGTCAAAACCAGGGATTACTATCAAAAGATCGTTGCCAGGGTGAAAAAGGAGCTACTGCCTCTGATGGATAAAATCGGAGATCTGGAAAAGTAATACCGGTCCGCCGGATAATTGCTAATTGAATTAATGACAGCACTTTGAATTCCAAAAAAACCATACTGATCTTCATTCTGTTGATCTTTTTACTGGTATTGCTTTTTCTTGCTGATCTTTTAACCGGACCGGTTCATATTCCACTGAAAGAATTTTTTCATATGTTAAGCGGCAAAGATGCTGTAAGTGATATCAACAGAACCATCCTGGTTGCATTCAGGCTTCCAAAAGCAATCACCGCTTTGATGGCAGGAGCTGCTTTATCGGTCAGCGGATTGCAGATGCAGACCATATTCAGAAATCCCCTTGCCGGGCCATACGTTCTGGGAATCAGTTCCGGAGCAGGATTGGGAGTTGCCCTGGTTGTCCTCGGTTTTGGTTCTGTGTTTTCAGGTCATGAGATCAGTTATCTTGGAAACTGGGTTCAGATTATGGCTGCATGGACCGGATCTGCATTAGTTCTCTTCATAATACTTCTTGTATCGGTAAAGGTAAAAGACATAATGACAATACTGATACTGGGGATATTATTCGGAAGCGCGGCTTCTGCAATCATAAGCATCCTTCAGTATTTTAGCCAGCAAACCATGCTGAAGGCATTTGTCATCTGGTCGATGGGAAATCTCGGAAGTCTCTCGGTCAGGCAGCTATATGTTTTGATTCCGTGCATTCTGGCAGGTCTTTTAATGTCAATGATTCAGGTAAAACAACTGAATCTTTTCCTGCTGGGGGAGACATATGCCAAAAGCATGGGGATGAATATCAGGATTTCAAGGATCCTTGTGTTCATTTCTACGAGTATACTTGCCGGAAGCATCACTGCTTTTTGCGGTCCGATCGGTTTTATTGGCATTGCGGTACCACATGTGGTCAGGTTGATACTTAATACTGCAAACCATCGTATACTTATCCCCGGTACCATACTGACGGGAGCCATCGTATTGCTTGGCAGTGACATCATTTCCACCATACCGGGAAGAGATGTTATCCTGCCTGTCAATTCTGTCACTGCACTGATGGGGATACCTGTGGTTATCTGGCTTATCGTTAAAAACCGCAGGTTATCTTCCTTAAACTGACATGCCTATGCACAAAGAGATCCTGACAACAAAATCTTTGTCAATTGGTTATGAAGGAGGAGGTAAAAATCAGAAAAGACTTTTTTCCGGTTTGAACCTGGCATGCAGAAAAGGTGAGATCATCGGACTGATTGGAAGGAACGGAAGCGGTAAAAGCACATTGCTTAAAACGCTTGCAGGCATTATAGAACCATTGGACGGGAACATATTTATCAACGATTTGTCCATCAAAGGATTTAAAAGAAGGGAACTGGCCAGGCAGGTCAGTTTTGTCTCAACTGAAGTACCTGTCATCCCGAATCTGAGTGTCTCTGAACTGGTCAGCCTGGGCAGGTATCCTCATACCGACTGGACAGGCAGGTTATCACCTGAAGATATAAAGCAGGTAAATATCTCAATTGATCAGGTTGATGTCGGATATCTTTCAGGCAAACCCATTGCTGAAATCAGTGACGGAGAACGTCAGCGGGCCATGATTGCCAGGGCTCTGGCACAGGATACACGTATCATGATACTTGATGAACCAACCGCTTTTCTTGATCTGCCCAACAAGTATGAGATACTGAGACTGCTGAACCATCTGGCTGCAAAGAAGGGAAAGGCTATTTTGTTTTCCACTCATGATCTCGGTATTGCATTTCACGAAGCTGATAAAATCTGGCTTTTTCTGGATGAAAATATCATTACCGGCGCGCCTGAAGATTTAATATTAAATAAGAAATTCTTTAAATTGTTTGATAATTCTTCGCTCACGTTTGATCTGGTCAAAGGAGAAATACGGCCCGAAAGATCATTTACAGGAAAATTAGGTGTCAGCGGTGAGGGTATTTTGAAGCTTTGGACTGTCCGTGCATTGGAAAGGATTGGTATTGAGGCTGTTGATAAAGATCAGGAGTTGAATCTGAGCATTGATGATATTGACGGTGAGCTCTTATGGAGATTAAATGATTATAAAACTGAGTTAATATTTCATTCAATTTACGAACTTTGCTTACATTTAAAGACCATTATTAACTAAAATGTATGAATATGGACAATGCACTTAAAAAAACAGTGGCTTATATTCTGATCGGACTTGTATTAACCTTCACAGTATTAGCTATTCTGGGTATATGGGAGGTGATAAACCTTGATTATATTTTGAAGAAGATCGTATTGTCATTGCTGGTGGTTTTTGCCGCGTCAGCTGTTATATTGTTTGTTTTCAGCATTCTGATCCGTGATAATGAACCACCTAAAAAGCTTGAGTAACATTAGAACCGGCCCCTGGCCGGTTTTTTTTTCTTAAAATCAGTTTTTTTTAAGGAATTGCGAATAAAAATTTAAAAAACATACAATATTTTTCTGAAATCATCGTTTAGATAATCAACCTTACTGAACCTAACAAAAAAAAATAAACCCAAATTCCCGGAAACCTGAAAATGCTCTCGATATTAATTCCTGTATATAATTTTAATGTCACTGATCTTGTGCACGAACTGAACAATCAGGCTGTGGCATCAAATATCCCGTTTGAGATTATCCTGCTTGACGATGCATCAACCGATGAATTCAGGAAGATCAACCGCAATCTTATACATGAAAAAAATATCAGATACATCGAAGAAAAAAACAATATCGGCAGATCAAAGATCAGGAATAAACTTGCCAGACTTGCATCATATCCTTACCTCCTTTTTATGGACTGTGATTCCCGGATATCCAGTCCGGACTTTATAACCACTTATCTGAAGTACTGCAAGGAAGATGTGGTGGTTTACGGCGGAAGGATTTATTCAAAAAACAGGCCTGATGACAGCGGGCTGCTTCTTCGATGGAAGCATGGTAAAAGCAGGGAGGAATTTACAGCCAGCGAAAGAACCAGGTCACCCAATAAATCATTTATGACCAATAACTTTCTGATCTCCCTCAATTTATTCAATAAGATTATGTTTAACGAAGATATGGAGGGATATGGTCATGAAGATACATTGTTTGGCTATGAACTTAAAAAAAATAATATCGGGATATTACATATTGATAATCCGCTTGTTCACATCGGACTTGAATCCAATTCAGTGTTTTTGAGTAAGACCAGGGAAAGTATCCGGAATCTCAGGATCATTTTTAATCAAAACGGATATGAGAAGTTGCTTGTGGAAGATGTTAAGCTGCTGGGTTATTATCAATTCTTTCGTAAAACAGGACTTGATTTCCTGGCCAGATTCCTTTTCAGGATTGCAGAAAAGCTTCTGTTAAGAAACCTGACGGGAAGGCATCCTAACCTGCTTGTGTTTGATATGTTCAAACTGGGATATCTCTGCACCCTGAACTGACTTTCGTTTTATCATCATATTTCCATCACCGGCCAAAATCAGGTCTTCCGGCCTTCTGCAAAATTTATCAATATAATCCATGATTTGAATGATCAAGTATTATCTTTGTGGCCTGAAATGAATATCCATGTGATTTAATGATGAATTTAGGCAGCATAATAGCAACCAGTACCATTAAAGGTTTTGAAACAATCTATGGCATACGTCCCGGCAACGAACTCATTCAGCTTCAGAAGACAAAAAAGGAATTTACAGGTGACATCACCCTTGTCGTTTTCCCATTATTAAAGATATCCAAACAAGGACCGGAGAAGACCGGTGAAGCCATAGGGGCATATCTCTGCGAGAATGTAAATGAGGTTACCGGATACAATGTGATTAAGGGATTTTTAAACCTGACCATTTCCGATGCTTTTTACATTGACTACCTGAATGAGGCCATGAAGACAACAGGGTATGGTATGGTTGCACAACCTGCAGATCCGCCGGTGTATATGGTCGAATATTCATCGCCAAACACCAACAAACCATTGCATCTGGGACATATCAGAAACAACCTTCTGGGATATGCGCTGTCGGAGATCTTAAAAGCCAACGGCAGAAAGGTCATAAAAACCAATATCGTCAATGACAGGGGAATCCATATCTGCAAATCAATGCTGGCATGGCAGAAATGGGGGAACGGCGAAACCCCGTCAAATACCATAATAACATATCGCAAAAAAGGGGATCACCTGGTAGGGGATTATTATGTGATGTTTGAGAACGAGTATAAAAAGCAGGTAAAACAACTGATGAATGAAGGACAAATAGAAGAGGAAGCACTCAGAAATGCGCCGCTTATCCGGGAAGCACAGGAATTATTAATCAGATGGGAAAAGGGTGATCCTGAAGTATATCAGCTCTGGCAAACCATGAACCAATGGGTATATGAGGGTTTTGAAATGACCTATCAGAGACTGGGAGTGGATTTTGACAAGATATACTACGAATCGGATACTTATGTTGTGGGCAAGGAAACCGTACTGGAAGGAGTTAAAAAGAAGATCTTCATCCGGGAGCCCGACGGTTCGGTATGGTCTGATCTTACCGGAGACGGACTTGACAAAAAGATTCTTTTGCGTTCGGACGGTACATCTGTTTACATGACCCAGGATATCGGAACAGCCCAGCTCCGGCAGAATGATTATGCTCCGGATAAAATGATCTACGTCGTAGGCAATGAACAGGAGTATCATTTCAGGGTACTTGCCCTGATTCTCGACAAACTTGGCTTTGAATGGGCAAAAGATTTGTATCATTTATCATATGGCATGGTTGGCCTGCCAGACGGAAAAATGAAATCAAGAGAGGGTACGGTTGTCGATGCCGACGATCTTTTAGACGAGATGACTGATACAGCAAGAGAGATGTCAAAAGAACTGGGGAAACTTGAAGGTCTTAACAATGATGAAAAAGAAGATATTTTCAGGATCATAGGGCTGGGGGCATTGAAATATTTCATACTGAAGGTCGATCCGGTGAAAAATATGACCTTTGATCCGAAAGAATCCATTGATTTCAATGGTAATACTGGTCCTTTTATCCAGTATACCCATGCCCGGATAAGGTCTGTATTCAGAAAGGCCGGGGAAATGGGGATTAAAGAAGCCGGACGCAGCAATAACAGCATCAGTTTGAATGAAAAGGAGAAAACCCTGCTTAAGCTGGTATATGAGTATCCTGCGGTTGTAAAAGATGCCGGTTCTCAATATAATCCTGCATTACTGGCCAATTATGCCTTTGAACTTGCAAAAGAGTATAACCAGTTTTATCATGACTATCCAATCCTGCGCGACGAAAACCAGCTGCGGAGGGATTTCAGGCTGATGATGTCAGACATGACAGGCAGGATCATAAAATCAGCAATGGGATTACTGGGTATTGATGTCCCTGACAGGATGTAATCTCAAGAAACGGAGTTATGATATTAGAACTACTTTGAATAATTTTAACCTGATAATGCGGAAATCTACTGAGAGATGTTTGAAAATTTAACCGAAAGACTTGAGCGGTCATTTAAATTACTTAAAGGAGAGGGCAGGATAACAGAAATCAATGTTGCTGAAACCCTGAAAGAAGTGCGTCGCGCCCTTCTTGATGCTGATGTGAATTTCAAAGTGGCAAAGTCATTCTGTGATACGGTCAGGCAAAAGGCTCTGGGACAGAAAATACTGATTGCTGTCCAGCCGGGGCAGATGATGATCAAGATTGTTCATGATGAACTGGCTTTACTGATGGGTGGAGCCAATGAAGATATCAATATAAAAGGTAATCCGTCGGTTATCTTAATTTCGGGATTGCAGGGTTCGGGTAAAACCACCTTTGCAGGTAAACTGGCCTTGCATCTCGGGCAAAAAAGGGGAAAAAGTCCGCTGCTTGTGGCTGGCGACGTTTACAGGCCTGCTGCTATTGAACAGCTGAAAGTATTAGGGCAACAGATAAATGTTCCGGTATACACTGAAGAAGGGAACAAGGATCCTGTCAGGATATCAAAAGCAGCTGTGAAGGAGGCAAAAAGAGTGGGATATGATCTGGTGATCATTGATACGGCAGGACGACTGGCCATTGACCAGCAGATGATGGATGAAATTGAAAGTATCAAGAAAGCCCTTGATCCCCATGAGACACTGTTTGTTGTTGATGCAATGACCGGTCAGGATGCCGTGAATACAGCAAGGGAATTTAATGAAAGACTTGATTTTGACGGTGTGGTACTGACCAAGCTGGATGGTGATACCAGGGGTGGGGCAGCGCTTTCAATCAGGACCGTCGTTAACAAGCCCATCAAGTTTATCAGTGCCGGTGAAAAGCTGGAGGCTATTGAGCTTTTTCATCCTGCACGAATGGCTGACCGTATTCTTGGTATGGGCGACATTGTTTCTCTTGTGGAAAAGGCTCAGGAGCAGTTTGATGCCGATGAAGCCAGGAAGATTCATCGAAAAATTGCCAAAAACCAGTTCAACCTTGATGATTTTGTCAAACAGATACAGCAAATCAAGAAGATGGGGAATATTAAAGATCTGGCAGGAATGATACCCGGAATGGGCAAGGCAATGAAAAACCTGGACATTGATGACGACGCCTTCAGGGGAATAGAGGCCATCATAGGTTCGATGACTCCTTACGAACGTGAAGAACCGGGTATAATAAATGGTTCAAGAAGAAAACGCATTGCTTCCGGAAGCGGGACTACGGTGCAGGAAGTAAATCAGCTCCTGAGACAATTCGATGAAACAAAAAAAATGATGAAAAGGATTTCAGGAGGTAAAAATATGATGCGCATGATGTCCGGCATGAAGGGAATGAGGAGATAACAACGGATTGTCAGCTTAAAGCTATGATGATGCTTTTAACGGATTTTAATAACATTTTGTAAACCGGCAGGGGAGATGCCTGAGCGAGAAGCAGATTTTTTTCAGATCCCTGGCAGTTCATGCCAGGAGACTTCCTGATATAAACAGGAATACAAAATATAAAGTCCGGATACAGATTATTGTCAGTAAACAAAAATACCAGGAAAATGCAACTCATTGATGGTAAAAAGACAGCAGGAGACATTAAACTTGAACTGGCACGTGAAGTGGAGGAAATAAGAAAGTCAGGCGGCAGGATTCCGCATCTGGCGGCGGTGCTGGTAGGTAATGACGGTGCCAGTGAAACATATGTGGCCAGCAAGGTTAAATCGTGCGAACAGGTTGGATTCAAATCAACACTTTTACGATTTGAGGATACCGTTAGTGAAGCATTTCTATTGGATCAAATTGAAAAACTGAATAACGATAAGGATATTGACGGATTTATCGTGCAGCTTCCCTTACCTGATCATATTTCTGAACACAAAGCGATCGAAGCAATCAATCCGCGGAAAGATGTGGATGGTTTTCATCCTGTCAATATAGGCAGAACCCTTATCGGGTTGCCCTCGTTTGTGTCTGCCACTCCGGCGGGTATCCTTGAACTTATTAAAAGATACCGGATTGAAACCAGTGGCAGACACTGTGTTATTATCGGAAGAAGTAACCTGGTCGGCCGCCCTCTGAGCATATTGCTTTCTTTGAAAAATAAAACAGGAGATGCAACTGTAACTGTCTGTCACAGCAGGACACAAAATATGGAGAAGATAACCAGGCAGGCTGACATACTGGTTGCTGCCATCGGCAGACCGGGCTTTGTTAAAGGTGATATGGTCAAAGAAGGAGCTGTGGTGATTGATGTTGGAACCACACGTGTTAAATCAGACCTTACCAAATCAGGCTTTAAGCTGAAAGGAGATGTGGAATTTGATGAGGTTGCTCCCAAATGCAGTTATATCACCCCAGTCCCCGGCGGTGTTGGCCCGATGACCGTGGTATCTCTATTGAGAAATACAATGCTGGCCGCAAAAGGGGAAATTTACCCTGTATAATTGTTACAAAAGGAGCTTGTTAATACCTGACAAAAAAATAAAAGTATACTGTCAGATTCTTGTGATTTGATATTTATATCTTAATTTTAGGATTCATATGAAGTTCCTGAGATCATATACGTTACCACTGATTATTGCAGTAGCTGTCGTATGCCCTGCCTGCAATAAAAAACCCTCATCAACCCAGGCAGCAATCAGCTGGCTCAGCGAAGACCCATTATCAATCCCTTACCGTATCCGGCAGCAAAAATATGAGAAAGGTAACCTGGTGAGGAATAGCTCTTTTGAATCAGGCAAAAACCTGATTGTTGACAGCACAGGTGTTACATACCGGATAGATGGATGGCAGAAAATAGGAGATCAGGTACAATGGGTAAATATTGAAACGGACAGCATATATTGTATTGACGAAGCAAGTGACAGTATCCGTTCTGTAAAAATTCAACGGACGAATGCCAACGAAACAGATGATCCCGGTGAAGGTGTCAGGAGCGACTTTATAAGAGTGATTCCCGGAAATTATAATCTATCATTCCATATACGTCTTAAAAATATCAGTCCCAACAGAAGCAGGCTGGGCACAAGGATTTTTGATGCGATCAATATCAGGCTTTTGTTCTACGATAAAAACAAAATCGAGATCACTTCGGAAAAATATGATCCTTACAGAAAAATATGGATAGATAATTCATTTAAAGGATACGCATTTTCCAACTATTATGAAATTGATGATTTTTCATGGGCCAGAGTTACAGGTAAATCGTGCAATGTGCCGTGTGTGGACGGGGATATACCGGATGACGCCAGGTATGTGAAAATATTTCTGGGACTGAAAGGCAATGGCACGATGTGGATTGACCAGGTGGATTTCAGGTACAGCAAAGAAAACTTTTCTTTACTCGAGAGGATGGAAAAGCTGATGGATACAACGCTGCTTAAGCAGCAAACAGTTATTCCGCAACCAAAAAGAGTTAAAAAGCTTGCTTCCATTCCTTATTACGGCACCGGAAGACTGCATGATGCAGTTCCTCTGATCTGTATTCCTGTAAACTCATCCGTGGAAACCAGGCAGGCAGCTGATCTTCTCAAGCAGAAAATGGAAGGATTATTTCAGAGAATAATCAGGGAACCGGCAGAAGTTCCGGATGTCAGAATCGTAACAAAAATTTCTGAGTATGATTTCAACCACACCAGGCTTATATTCAGTATTGGCAGTACCAACCTGTTTAAAAGATTTCGTGAGATATTGCCTGTCAATGAGATATCGGGAAGGGAACAGGGATATTTTGTTTATACGACTCCTGATTTAAGCAATATTGTATTCCTTTATGGAAATAAACCGGCAGGCGGATACTATGCCGCAGCCTCAGCTGTTCAGCTTTTTGACAATAAAAAATTTATATTTCATAATGCACAGATCATAGACTATCCCGATTTCCCTGAAAGGAATATTCTGATGAAGGCCTCTGAAATAAAAAATGATATCAGAAAAGGAGTATATCAGGAACTTATTCTGAATAAGATAAACGGGGTATATTTTAACATCGATGCTGCTCATATGGGGAACAAACAGGAAGATCTCACTGAAATACCTGGAGATTTCCCTGATTACAATGAGCTGCTTTCCCGCAGATTTTTTTTACAGGTTGGTGAATTGCAAACCGGATTGAAAAATGCAAATAACAGCCGTTATTTAATATTACCAGGATTGAAGAAATATTTGGATATGATGGATGTATCTGATAAAATTGTTATATCCCCATCTTATGGTCCGGACCCGGAGATCAGTGACATTACTGTATCCTGCAGGGCAATTGAAAAATATGCAGACCTGGTAAGTGAAGCGGTAAATCTTGCAGCCGGGAAAAAAATCCCTGATGGGGTGGCCTGTATCCCTGTCTGGCGCAATAACGAGGAAATCAGCAGTAGCAATGGTAAGGCTGAAATATATCTTTCCGAGATGAGGAACCAGCTCCATGATGACATTCGGTATTTATGGAACGGATGTACATGGAACAGTTACCATACCAGTAATACTGATCTTGTCCGGATTAAGTCAATCATGGATTCTAATCCGATCTGGTGGGATAACTCAATGATGTATGATGAAAGACTGGCTGATTCAGAAAAGCATCCTGCAAAGCTGAATCTTTTTAATTTGTTCATGCCGTTTAATAATTATGAAATAAGGGAGTTACTTGATAATATTGATACCACACAGATCTATATCAGTTTCTATCCTCAAAGCGAATTAGATATCATCAGGTTATATACCGTTTCAGATTTTTTATGGAATACAAATGATTATGATCCTGATTTCTCGCTCTGGAAAACGCTTCATTTGAGATACGGTTCCACATGTGCCAGGGAACTGGTATTATTCGCCGATATTTATGCCACATTGCTCAGGATCTCGGTTGAACTTAAAGATCCTGTCTATCATCAGCGTTTTATTCGTAAGGCAATTCCTTTACAGGAGAACCTCGAAGAACACCTGGAAACCATTAAAAACAGGCTTGGGAATGAACATCCACTGGTTAAAGAACTTCAGGTGAAATATGATGAGGTTGCTTCAAAGATTCCTTTGCAGGATGCCATGTGAAAATGCCTGACACAACAGAATAATCCTGTTGCCGGGTTCTGTCAGGATTGAATCCCGGCGAGCGCATTCCCCGTAGCTTTGCTGCGGGGTAAGCGAG
>JAFGBD010000014.1 GCA_016933335.1 Bacteroidales bacterium
TGCTGCCATCCAAGTGGCTAGATGATAAATCCATCTTATAAGAATTTTTTTGAAGTATCAAAGATGTACTTTACAGAACGGATACTGAATTACTATCTTTTTTACCTTTGTATGTTTACCAACTCGGATGTACAGCAAATATAATCCGTCCGGGATGTTGACTGTTTCTAACCTGAAAGTATATTCCCCCTCTTCAAAAAGCCCTTCAACCAGAGTTTCTGCCTCCTGTCCAAGCATATTGTAAATCCTTAATGCGACAGTATTTTTGTTCTCTGTATTGAAAGAAATATCAGCATATTCAGCTGCAGCATTCTGGAATAACTTAACATTTATACGTAAAAGGAATTACAGGGATATATTTCAGAGGAGGTAATTTCAGGTTTTTCAAATATCTCTTCCCGGAGAGGTATAAAACAATTATCCAAAGCCTCGTAAATATCAGCAAGAGAATCAGCCTGAATATATAACCGTATATCATTAGCCAGCCGCCAGACAGCCATATTATGCAAAACACCGTCACCGTCACTGGTATTTTCTGTGATACGGCTGTGGCCTTCCTGTAAAATATGCAAGCTCATTCCCTGGAAGGTCGAACCTGCCTGTTATCTGCCATGTTTGCCGTAATTCTGTTCTGAAAATCAAAGTAATTTAAGTAAATTGCAGTTCGGACAGTAAAATCCTTTTTTCGGAATTCAATCTAAAATTATTAATTATGAAAAGGCGTGATTTCATTAAGACAGCAACCATAGCTGCTCCCATGATCAGCCTGTTCCCGGCTGATCTTTCAGCGATTACCAGAAGAATGCTTTCCGGCAGTATAGAAAAGAGATCTTTGGGCAGAACAGGTGAAATGCTTTCAATGATCGGTTTCGGAGGGATTGTTGTGATGAATTCCGGTCACGAAGATGCATCAGCGGTTGTTAAGCTGGCAATCGATGCGGGGATCAACTATTTTGATGTGGCCCCAACATACGGTGATGCGGAAATTAAGCTGGGTCCGGCACTCGAGCCCTACCGGCAAGATGTCTTTCTTGCATGCAAGACTCAAAAACGAACGAAGGATGAGGCGCGTGCAGAACTTGAACAATCACTTATGAACCTTCGCACCGGTTATTTTGATCTTTACCAGCTGCATGCTGTGACAACCATCGATGATGTGAATACAATCTTTGATTCAGGGGGAGCCATGGAGGCATTTCTGGAAGCCCGCAGGGAAGGAAAAATCCGTTTCATCGGTTTTTCGGCACATTCTGTAGAGGCCGCCATGGCATTAATGGACCGGTTCGATTTTGATACCATCCTCTTCCCGGTGAATTTTGCCACATGGTACGCCGGAAATTTCGGTCCCCAGGTACTGGCCCGGGCACAGGAAAAAAAGATGGGTATACTGGCATTGAAAGCCATGGCAAGAGGGAAATGGCCCAGGGGTGCTGACAGAACAGGGTATCCAAAATGCTGGTATGAACCGCTTTCTTCCCGTGAGGATGCCGGAATGGGGCTGAGATTTACATTATCCCATCCTGTAACGGCTGCGGTCCCTCCGGGAGAAGAAAAACTGTTCAGGCTTGCATTAAGTCTTGCTAACAATCTGCAATCCCTGGATGATTCTGAAATCAATAGCATAAAGCAAAAAGCACAGGAAACAGATCCGTTATTCAGATTCAGCGGATAAAGAAGAATCAGACAAATGTTGTATCATGAATGATGACAATTGAATTCAGTCATGTTTTCAGCAGATTCCAATATCCGTGAGGATTAATAAGAAAGACCCTGCAGATTATTAAAATGCAAGGTCTTTTTTTTTGAATCAGGCAGCATAAAACCCGGTTTTGCAATATTCTCTCAGGGCTTTACTTCCGGCGCGTGTTATCTGTTGCTGACCGTTTTGCATCAGAGCTCCTGTAAGCTGAAGAGGTCGATTTATTCACCTGACTGCTGCTGCGGCTTGCTGTCCTGGCAGCTGCGGCAGATGATCCCGGGCTGTTTGCGGACCTTCTGACAGTAGGTGAAGACCCCGGGCTGCTTGCAGACTTTGTTCTCTGAACCGTTGTTGATGGCCTTGAAGCAGTCTTTTGAGATACTGAAGATGACAAACTGCGCGCAGTTGCTGAGCTCTTCGTTGCAGAAGGACTTGCAGCTGTCCTCTTAACTGCAGTTCCGGTTGTCCTTCTGGTGGTTTCAGTTCCGGCAGCTGCAGTACGTTTGCTTTGTGCAGTCTGCACCGTGGTTCTTTTCTCCTGGTTGCCGGTTCCGGTGTTTATCTGCCTTCTTGTGCCCCGGTTCGCATTTATACTCACATAGAGTGCCTCTCCCTCTTTCCTCTGCTCAGGACGTGAATATGTTGCTTTGTAATACCCTCCTTCTATTCTTGCTCTTACAACAGGTGAATGATGGCGAATGTGTCTGTAATAGTGGTCATGATAATGTGCATAGTAGCAATGGTAACCAAAGTGATACCGGCTGTAGTAATGTGTGTACCAGTGATAATGGTATCCGTAATAGTAATGCCAGTAATACGGACGCCAGGAGATCCAGTATACCGGATAGTATCCCCAGTACCATGACGAGCGCCAGACTATATAAGCAGGATGGAACATGAACCGTATTACAGGCCATGCTGCAATATCATAATAGGTTGCTGTGACAACCCTTACATTGGTCCTGTTGACTGACATCCCCCTGTAACCGGGATTAGGTGTCTCAGCATATATTGGCTCAATAATATAATTCCTGCCGTACAAGGCTTCATCACCGATAAGCTGTATACGAACCTCACCGTTACGCATCTGTTCAACGGTGAATACAGCTACGTCCTGGCTTTCTTTACGTGACAGCAGAGCCCGTAATACAATGGTATGTATATTCCCGTCAACATAATCGGATACCGTTATATAATCAACTATGTTATCACCGTTCAGGTCGAGGTTATTGATCCTGGAATTCTCATCATTCAGATTTCTCTCAAAGCCTTCAAGTGTTTCAGATTCCTGGAACAAATCCATCACTGCATAAAGATTCAGATTGTCACCAGGCAGACCGAGATATTCTTCCGGCCAGTCCTGGGCCCTCATTGTACTCCCTCCTGCCAGGAGGAGTGCGAGGATCGATGTGATCATTAATTTTTTCATCTCTTTAAGTTTTAGAAGAATCATTTCTTCAACTAAATCAATGCAAAACTCGTACCAAACTTGTTATATATTGATTTTAAGATAGTTATGTTTTTAATTCAATCAATTGGATTTAATTTCGTACCTGTAAAATATATAAATAAGATGGAATAAATGCGGTTTGAAGATGTGGATTAAACAGGGCTGATATCAGCCAGATGCAGATATCATTTCTGACAGGTGCGGGATATTTCATGGATCCTGCAGAAACAACCATACCCGGAGGTATTGAAAAAGTGCAGTGATTCCGGCCTGTTTACAAGTAAAAACCAAAATCCGGACATCATGGTCCGCATAAGGCAGGTGAAATAAAATAAAACAGACTTATCTCCTGTGCCAAACAGAGAATCGGATCATAGAGATTCAATTGTTTATAAGTTGAGGTATATGATGCTTATCAATAGTCCGGATAGAAAATCTGGCAATTTTTATATATCGGAAAGATTATTATGCTTTATATTCGGGATTAATCGTCATCATCATCATCACCTGAGTTTTAGTCCTCAACATCGAATATACAACGGACAGAGAAACCATTTTTCTTATCATTGGGGAATTTACCTACAGAGCCGTTATTGTAAGACATGAACCGGGGCCATGCGTATATGCCTCCCAGAGGAGAAGAAGTCCACCAGTAACCGTAATAACCAATGTAGTTGAAATCTCCAAGATTAGATCGACTTCCGGCCGGAAGGGCTGTAAAGCCTGTTCCGTTGGTCGCATCGGTGTTGGGACTGTTCCAGTGATTTGTACTGCTTTCTTTCAGTTCTCCTCCGGCAATTCTTTCGCCGCCCAGATAGGTAATTAAAGTCATCCATTCCTTATCAGTAGCCACATGCCAACCATCGGGGCACAGATTGTCAGCTTCAAGGGTATACCAGTTATATAAGGCTCCGTATGTTTCACCATAAGTTATTTCATCATTTTCATACCAGCAATATCCCGAAGTGGCTAATTTACTCCATTCGGTGTTATCTGTAACCAGTGGTATTGGAGTGCCATCATTATACCTGGTGGTTCTCAGGTTTTCAACCATCCATACCTGTTTGCCAATGGTAACCGTGTTATAGATATTGCCATCTATATCCTTTACTTTAATCCCGGTTATGATTTGCAGTTCCATGATCTGTGCCTTCAGTTCATCAACATAGGCTTTTGTTGCAGCGTCCTGTGCATCGACAGGGTCGGCTACATCTTTTAACTGAGAATGCACGGAATTACCCATTTTAGCAACATCGGCCAGGCTCTGGGTTTCGGAAGTGATAAAGCCACTGACATCAGGAATATCAGACCGAACCGAAACAATTGAATCAGCCAGGGCAGTTTTTGCAGCCAGATCGGTTAAATCCTGGTCGCCGGTATTTATGCCGGATAAATTGTCCAGGTTGGTAATGTCATTTTCGGTTATGTTAGCTGCCTGGCTTGCTGCATAAACCGGGTCGGCCTCAGCCATACCGGCAGTTATTGTTTCAGCGGTTTTTGCATGAAGGGCATAAGGTACACTCAGCAGCTGACTTATGCCTGTAAGCCTGTAGTCTGTACCTCCGTCAGGATCTGTTTCTGTCTGAAGGTAATATGGTCCGTTGGCCCAGTCAATACCGGCAAAATTGCCACTTACAACTGTCCCTGCCCCGACCTCAAGACTTATCAATCCGTTAACATTTGTGGTTGGGGTATGGGTTTCGACATAAACTGCCAAACCAAATGCAGAACCCTGGAGGATGCTGATTTGCATTCCCACTGCCTGTCCGGCCAAAACCGCATTATCTGCATCTCTGACCACGGCCTGGTAATTCATTTTATCCGGGCTTTGTGCCCATGCAGTTACAGTTAACAATACTATCGCTGAAACCAATGATACAGTTTTCATGATATTCTTATTTGTTAGTTTAGAACTCGTTCCGGTATTCACCCTAGATGCTAACCGGTATTGTTCTATTAAATTATGCGATCGTTGCTCCAGGCTGGTTTAAATGCTTGATGCGTCAGTAGTCTTATTCTCTTAGTTTTTTATGATTCTGAAAGTCTTTACTTCTTCTCTGTATTCTGTCACTTTAAGAAAATATATGGCAGGTAAGAGATGACTCATATCAATGTTGGTTTCATAAGCTGTAATTGTTTTACTCTCCAGAAGTTTGCCTTCATTGTTAAAAAGTTGATATGTAAGGTCTGCGAACTCAAAATTAAAAGCTGTTAAAATCAGACGGTCAGCTGCCGGATTGGGGAATGCAGATACCATAAGGTTGATGCCAGTGTTTTCTTTCATGGCATTAACAACTGAAATTTCAAATGATTGCTGAACCCCTTGCGATAATGAACCTGTGGTTCCTGTATAGGTGGTATAGGCGACCTGTCCGACCGACCAGCTCACAGATCCCTGTCCGTTTTGAGAAGCATTACCGCCTGCTGCCGGGATGGCTTCCTGTGCCTGCAGTCCTGTAAGTCCATACCCGAAAACAAAAAGGCTGCATAGTATAAGAAGGATGTATCGCATATAACCTCCGGTTTAAGCACAATTATTCATTATTTCTAACGAGACTGGCAAACAAAAAGATTTGAAACGTTGACAAACGGCTGATTTATGATGACCAAAAGACAGATATGGGCGGTAAATCTGAAAATTCCGGCTCTGACCGGCAACTGGATTCGTTACTTTAAAGACTTCATAATGCATGGAAGAGCGGGCATGTTCAAAACGAGAATCAATGATTATCTATAAACATGAGAGTGCATTATATTTTATTGCGTGAAGTTGCGGATCATGATAGTAATTCCTTGATTTCGCATGAATAAAAACTGAGAGAGAATTCCCAATAAAAAACAGGGTAAAGGTGAAAAACTGAAAGACCACCATACCCTGTTTTTTTGTTTTAACCAAATCTGAATTAAGGATTGATACCTAAGGTATCATAACCCTTTAAAAAATTTACCTGAGAAAAACATGGTTTTCGCAGCGTTTTAATTTTATGATACCCTGCTGCTTTATTTCATTAAAATCATTTTCCTGGTAATAACCTTATTGTTGAGCTGCAGTTTACAGATAAATACATTTCCTCCCAATGCGGATGCATCAAAAACAGTCTTATAGGTACCCGGTTCTCTCCTGCCTTCGAATACACTTGTAATCTCCCTGCCTGTAAGATCATAAACAGACAAACGCACATCTGAATCAACAGGTACAATATAGCTAATGGTTGTCTGCTGCCTGAAAGGATTTGGATAGTTTACAAGGCATTCGCTGTTATCGGATTCATAATCCTTTAAGGCAGTTGCTGCTGCTGCAGAATCTACCAGGCTGACATTATCGATAACAACATCATACGGATAAGCCGGACCGTTGGTCCACATACCGATAACAATATTAAAATATGCATCGATTTCAGTTCCCAGGCTGTCATGCAATTTCAAACCTATCCCATTGCTAAGGCTTATCGGATATTCATCAGAGGTTGCATTCCAGTCACAGGCACCCTTTGCCCAGGTTGTATCTGCAAACTGACCGCAGCCTGCCCATGTGTTAAATCCCATCAGTTTGATATCGTCATTCTCATGCACGGCGGGATCTCCGTCAATGCTGAGCTTCAGCTGTGCCCACCAGTTCTGAAGCAATCCGGTAAGATCTTTGAGTGCACCGTCAGCCTTATAGGTAACACCTGTTTTTATTTTAACAGGCTGGGAAAAGACGATATTGACATAAGCTGTACCGGCAGCATACACATGAAGTACTCCTTCGGTACAGTTCTTGCATTCTCCCTCATAGCCAAACTCATATTCCGGGATCTGGTCCCCGGCGGGTACAGCAGGACCACCACTCGCACCAGGTCCAACGAAAACGGTCCATGCTTCCTCGTCATCCGCTTCCATACTGCCTCCCTGCAGCATCTCGCCGGGCGCCTGTCCCGATACATAAAGCAGCGACAAAACAGCCAGAAGAATCATAAAGATTCCTGGTAAGCTTTTCCTGAGTAGTTGTGTTTTCATAATCTGATGTTTTAAGGTTGATAAATAGTAGTTAATTAATTGTTTCACATAAGTTTATTAAATAATCGACCGATATCTGGTTTATAATTGCTGCTAATTCAGTTCTTCTGTCCCATTTCTTTGCTTTAATATGAATAATCAGGGTTGGGAACAAGGTTTGGATTGACCTCCAGCTCAGATTGCTGGTAGGGCCACAGGTAGTGTTTCGGATTATCAAACACGATGGTGGCCCCACCAACATCGTTCACTGCCGGCATTACGGTATGAGCTGTTTTCCACCTTTTCAGATCAAAATACCTTAAACCCTCAAGGGCCAGTTCAACCCGTCGTTCGTGCCTTATCCTTTCGCGCATTTCTTCCTTTGTGAGGTCCGGAGGAAGGGGAGGCATATCAACGCGGTCACGCACGTCATTGACAGCGTTATAAACCGATTGATCCGGACCGGAAGCTTCATTCCTTGCTTCTGCATACATCAGCAATACATCGGCATATCTCAGGTGGATATAATCCTGGTCACTCCGGGTTGTTGTCGAAATGGGCAAACGGCTCTGGTCAACATATTTTTTTTGAAAATACCCTGTTTGTGACGGATCTGGCATATGTTGCGATCCATCCGGATTCATCCACACCTCGCCGGGTACCATAACCGACATCTCCAGCCGCGTATCCCTGTTAAGATATGGACTGGCGGTATCATACAGCGGCGATTCTGTAACGGGCAAACCGTCGGTACACTCATAGGCATCCACAAGTTCCTGCCTGGGCATGAGCGATCCCCACAGGATCAACTGAATATCCATGTCGCTGTAATCATCAGGATTCAGATATTGTGTTGAAAACATGATTTCACGATTGCTTGTCTGACGGGAGATAAACATATCACGGTAATTTGATGACAGCCTGAAAGTACCTGACTGTATTACTGAATCAGCAATGGCTGCTGCTTCCTCCCATCTCTCTTCGTACAAAAGGATCCTGGTTTTTAACGCCATGGCACTTCCCTTTACTGCATGCCCGTCATCATACCTTTTATCGGGCAGGGAACTGATTGCAGAATCAAGATCTGCATGGATGAATGCAAGCACTTCTGCTTTTGGGGACTGTGCAATTTTTGATTCGTCAGGTGTCTTTGGATTTTTCCGGTATAAGATCACATCCCCGAAATAGTGAACCAGCTCAAAATAGAAAAAGGCCCTGAGAAACCTGGCTTCTCCCTTATACCTGCGCCTGTCTTTTTCCAGCATGTCTGCTTTATCCGTATTTTCGAGGAAATTATTACATGTACTGATCCCGCTGTAAGCACTGCCCCAAATGTCTGATATAATATCACCTGTGGTTGTCTCTATCTCCCCTCTGCTTATGCTGAGAAGCCCTCCCGTATATTTATACTGAACATTGTCGGTTAAAGCATCCAGATCGACACGCTGAGCGGCAAAGTAAGGCTCATCACGCAGGCGCCTGTAACACCCCGCAAGACCCATCTGAACCTCTGAGTCATTGGTCCAGAAAGTCTCATTCGACAATTTGGTTAAGGGATGTCTTTCAAGAAAATCCTCACAGGATAACATATTCATTACAATTATCAGGCTTAATAATCTGTATGTTATATTTGATTTCATGATTATATAGGATTTTGCTTTGTTCATTGATTAAAAAGTAAGATTCAAACCTGCAGATAAAACCCTGACCTGCGGATACTGGGCAAAGTTGGTATTCCCCATTCGTTCAGGGTCCAGTCCTTCATATTTCGTGAAGGTAAACAGGTTATCCACTGCAACATAGACTCGCAGGTAATCAAGCCTGATTTTGCTGCAGACATCCCTGGGAATGGTATATCCCAGGTTGATATTTTTAATCCGCAGATAAGAAGCATCCTGAAGGTTAAAGGTGTTTCTCAGAAGCGTATTGGGCGCATATCCTTCAACATAAAGTGCAGGCATTTCGTTTGTCTGATTTTCCGGCGTCCATGCATTTCTCCACTTCACAGGCGGCGGACCTGCCTGCGTAAAGGGTGAAATGCCCCAGTTGATCACATATAGTTTCCTGCCCTGGACACCCTGCAGAAATATTGTCAGATCAAATCCTTTCCATTCAAACCTGCTGTTTAGTGACCAGGAAAAATCGGGAAAAGCTCCGTCAAATACCATTCTGTCATCTGAATTAATGACCCCGTTGGTATCAAGGTCCCTGAATTTTAAGTCCCCTGGTTGCGGACTGTGGGGTTGTGCGGGTGAGTTTGCGATGTCTTCAGGAGACTGGAAAATACCTATCCATTCATAGAGGTAAAAAGAACCCCATGGAAGTCCTTCCTGATTTATCCGGGTATCATTATCTGTATAATCTGTAGCCAGAAGTTTCAATACCTTATTCCGGTAAGCTGAGTATATCCCGGTAATTTCCCATTTAAAATCACCAACGGAGTGACGGTGACCCAGTTCAAGGTCAATCCCTGCATTCTGCATCGAACCATAGTTAACAGTAGGAGGATCCAAACCCACGCTTGCAGGGATCTCCTGCTGATACAATATATCATTGGTCTCCTTTTTATACCAGTCAACAACAAAGGATAATAAACCCCTTTTCATGCTGTAGTCCAGACCTATATCAAAAACAGTGGTGGACTCCCATCTTATTGACTGGTCAGTCAGTCGTGTCACATATGCACCCTGCAGGGTGTTGCTACCAAAAGAATAACTTGTAAGGTCCAGATAATTCTGATACGGATAGAGGGGTATTTCCTGGTTGCCCAGCTCTCCGTATGATACCCTTAGCTTCATATTATCCAGCCAGCCCAGGTTTTTGGTGAACTCTTCGTTAGATACCCGCCAGGCCGCGGAGAAAGAAGGAAAGAAGCCCCAGCGATAATCTTTATGAATGCGTGATGTGCCGTCGTACCTGAAATTGGCTTCAGCCAGGTATTTACCTTTATAGGCATAATTAACCCTGCCAAACAAAGACTGAATGGCCCATTCATTGGAAGTACCTGTATTTTCCCAGACATCTTCTGATCCCACATCCAAATATGGCAATGTGTATATCGGAAAATTCTGACGGAATGCCATCATCTCCTCATAATATCTGTATTCCTGGCTGTAACCGCCCAAAACATTCATATCATGGTTACCGAAGGTTCGCGAATATTGCAGTGTTGAAAACAGGGTATACAAATTTGACCGATTGTTTTCCTGCCTGACTCCCTGGTTATTGGGCCACTGGTCATGTGCATACCTGTAATCTTCATCATCAGGTAAGACCTTCTGATAATAATATGATTCCAACGGATATTCATGGATCTTTTCATAGGTAGGGTCAAAATTGACAGCTGCTTTTGTACTCCAGACCAGTCCGTTTAGCGGTTTTATCTCCAGGTTAATCTGCGGTCTTATATTGTAATGAAGGTAAGTTTTGGACCATTCGTTGGCCACAGCCAGCGGATTGCGGTTCTGCCACAATTTGGGATAAGCCCTGGCACTATATCTTTCACTGCCATCCGGAAGATAAGGCATCTGCAAACCCTGCATCCCGAAGACCATCAAGACAAAAGCATCGTTTGCATATGTAGGCTCACTGGTATTGCGCTGGCTGAGCATCAGTCCTGTCCCAAGGCTGATCCAGTCATTGATATTGGCTTTCAGGTTCAGGTTTGCCGTATACCTCTGGTGTTCATGACCCGGAAGGATACCGTCCTGGTCAACCATGCTGAATGAGGTATTGAAAGTAACGCGTTCATTTCCCCCGCTGATACCCAGGTGATGATTCTGCACAAATCCCGTCCTAAACATGAAATCAACCCAGTTGAAATTCGGATATTGCAACGGATCGGTGTATTGTCCCTCACGATAAGCCTCAATTTCGGCTTCGGTAAACCGGATGGCATTCGAACTGTGCACGGCAGCTGCATTCCACATCTCCATGGTTTCCGCTGAATTATATATCAATTCGGGTAAAGAGGTAGCATTATGGGCTGCAAAATTATTGCTGTAACTGATCCTGACGGGTTCTGCCTTTCCTGTTTTAGTTGTTACCAGGATGACCCCGTTTGCTGCCCTGGCACCATATATGGCGGCCGATGCAGCATCTTTCAGTACGGAGACGGATTCGATATCTTCCGGGTTCAGATAATCCATGCTGCCTATAATCCCGTCAACCAGTATCAGAGGAGAGCTGGATGAACCATAAGAACCACGCCCGCGTATCAATATATCATTCCGTTCCCTTCCGGGCTGTCCGGTACCCTGCGTGATCTGCAGGCCTGACATTTTTCCCTGCAGCAGGTTGGTGGGATTTGGCACCGGCCGCCGGGTGATCTCTTCCGAAGTTACTGAACTGACAGATCCGGTCAGATTCACTTTCTTCTGAATGCCATAACCGATCACAACAACCTCTTCCAGTTCAGCGATATCCTCTGTCAGCATAATATCTATGCTGGACTGGTTGTTTATTTCAACTTCCCGGGTCAGATAGCCGACAAAGGAAAACTGAAGGATTTCATCCGGACTGTCTGCCTGGATAACGTAGTTACCGTTAAAATCGGTTATTGTACCGGTGCTGGTGCCCTTAACCACTACATTCACCCCGGGCAGTGGTTCACCTGTTTTCTGGTCGGTTACACGACCGGTTACCAAATGCTGCTGGGCTTCGTTAGGTGTTATGACTATGATGCCGTTTTCCATTAATTCAAAGGTCACAGCACTGTTATCAAGCAGATAAGACATGATCTGACTGATGTTCCCATTGCTGACATTCATTGATATCTTGCGGTTAAGATCATGGAAATTATCACTGAAGAAAAAGCGAAAATTGCTTTTGCTTTCGATGATTTTGAGAACCTCTTTGAGTGTTTTTTCCTGTACCGACAAATCAAGCCTTGTATCCTGGGAATAAACATTTGCAGACAGGTTGAATGAAGCAAGTGTGGCGAATAGTAGTATGAATTTCATAATCAGAAAAGTTTTAGGTTCTTTTGGTAAGGTCAGAACAATCTCCAGATAATTTTTTCTCATTTTTTCCGGGATTATAAGTTAATAATTATTCCTGAGATATTCCATCTGCGCATATGTTTTTTAAGCAAAGCATCTGAACAGTTGTGTCACATGCATACATCTTTTTATAAATTTGACTCATCAATAAAGAATAAGATGAAACACATTAATCAATGGTTATTCATCTTTCAATAAGCAGATTCATATTTCTTTTTCAGTTCTTTATCCAGGCTTATTTCGACCATACCTTTCTCAATCCTGTATGAAATGGGTACAGTAAGCCGTAATATCTGAAATACCTGTTCAAGTGTTTCATTCTCCAGAATACCCGAGAAACTATATGTATTCAGTTCCGGCGCTTTTAAATGTATGGTAACATTATAGCGCCTTTCAAGCATCACTGCAAGATTGTCAAGAGATTCGCCTTCGATGATCCATCTTTTGTCTTTCCAGGATGTATAAAGAACGGTTTTCACATTTATATCCTTAATAATTGCAAGTTCAGGCTCATTTACAACAGGCATTGACTTTTTACGACCGCTTTTTCCAGACTCTTTCATTTCCTTTTTTGCCAGTTCCGATTCAAACAGCCTGTTATCGGTATAATAGGTTATTTTCTGGTTGGGTTCCATCGTTATGGCAGATGCCCTTTTTTTACTGTCATTGTTTATGATACTCACCTTACCCTCGACCAGTGTGGTAACAATCTGCTGTTCCTGAGGATATGCCTTAACATTAAAAGAGGTGCCGAATGCTATAATATCCAGGTCGCAGGCTTTGACAACAAATGGTTTCTCAGGATTGGCGGTGACTTTAAAAAATCCCTCCCCGGCCAGTTCCACTTTGCGACAATCCAGGCTGTTCAGATTACCCGGGTATTTCAGTGTACTCCCTGCATTCAGCCAGATGGTTGAGCCATCAGGAAGACTGATCTTGCATCTTGAACCAAGCGGTGCACTGATCTCAGTCATTGCAGAATGAGAATATGTGCTGTTACGGGCAATGAACAATGTTAACAGTGAACCAAGTGCTATTAAGATCAAACCTGCTGCCGCATAGCTCCATACATTTAAAAACACTGACCTTCTTTTTTCTTTGACAGGCCGTGTTTTTGAATGTGAATGGATCTGTCCGTAAACTTTTTCCCAGCATTTTACGGTATCAAAGGTTTCTTTTTGTGACGTCCTGCCGGCAAGATGCCATGATGCCTTCATCCTGTTGAAATGATCTTTATTTTTGTCGTTATTGTCAAGCCATTGCCTTAACCTGCTGAGTTCTTTCCTTGTTATTTTGCCGGAGAGATATTCAACGATTAATAAATCATAGAAACCGGGGCGATTTGCTTCTTCTGAATAATTCATAATAAGGATATTCTTATAATAAAAGACAGGATTTTTATATTTACGGGTTATGTATTAATTGCTTTTTTTATTCCGGGAAAAGGACTTCCCGGATCCGGCATAAAGCTTTATGAATTTGCACCTTAACGGTATTTTCCGAAATCTTGAAAGCACGGGCTATGTCACCTCTTGATTTATTCTGAAAACGGCTCATTTCAAAAATCTTACGGCATTGTTCAGGCAGGCTTTTAATTACCTCGTTGATCATCTTTTCAACTTCTTTTGCTTCAATCTTTTCAATGATATAATCATCATCATCCAGCATATTCATAATGATCTCCCATGATTCACCTGAAAGCAGCTTATTAACAGCGGCCTTTTTTGTGTTAAGACTGTAAATAGCATTGATCGAACTGTTCCGGACCGACCGATAGAGGTATGACCTCAATGAATTCCTGATCAATATTTTACCGCGATCCTGCCACAGTTTTATAAACACATCCTGAACTATCTCTTCAGCAACAAAACGATCTTCAGTCAGACAGAATGCATACCGGCAAAGTGCCACATTCATTTTCATAAACAGCTCCCGGAGCATTTTTTCATCCCCCTGCTTAATTCCTGTCCAGTATTTGTTCAAATCCATAATATCTGCGCTCCTTTATACTTCCAGTAATCAAATTTAAAACATTTCAGTATATCTTTGGCGGCTCAGCAGGACAGGATTTGATGCAACATGATGTTCTGCAATAATTAAAGGGTTCATAACTTGTTTATAATAAACCTGCAAAAAATTTCTTCCTGCCCCTCTCATACCCCTATCTTTGATCACTGACTAATTCAATATCCTTTGAGGTTTATTGCCGATCTGCATTTACATTCATGTTATTCGAGGGCAACAAGTAAGAACCTGAACCTTGAATCGTTGTACCAATGGGCAAGGATAAAGGGCATCCATGTGGTGGGTACGGGTGATTTTACACATCCTTTATGGTTTCAGGAACTGGAAGAAAAACTCGAACCTGACGGAAACGGATTTTTTCGCCTGAAAAATCCACCACGGGAACCGGGACTGCCGAATATCTTGACCAATGAGACAGACGTACGCTTCTGCCTGAGTGTTGAGATTTCTTCCATTTACAAATACGGTGAAAAGGTCAGGAAGAATCATAACATCGTATTTGCACCGGATTTTGAGACGGCCGGAAAAATCAACGCACGGCTAAGCGAAATCGGTAATCTTGCATCTGACGGCAGACCGATACTGGGATTGCCTTCAAGGGACCTGCTCGAGATCGTGCTTGAAACATCAGCAAATGCCCACCTGATCCCGGCCCATGTTTGGACACCCTGGTTTTCAACACTGGGCTCCAGGGCAGGTTATAATAGTATTGAAGAGTGTTTTCGCGATTTATCAGGACACATTTTTGCACTGGAAACCGGATTGTCATCAGATCCATTCATGAACTGGAAAGTATCAGCCCTGGATAAATATGCCCTGGTTTCCAGCTCCGATGCCCATTCACCGCAGAAACTGGGCAGGGAATCCAATATTTTTGATACCGAGCTTTCGTATGATGCGATGTTTAAGGCCCTGAAAACAAAGAAGGGTTTTTCAGGTACCTATGAATTTTTCCCTGAAGAAGGAAAATACCACCTGGATGGCCACAGAAAATGCAATGTTGTTCTTGATCCCCGGGAAAGCCTTAAACTGAAGAACCTTTGCCCCCGGTGCGGCAAACCGCTGACCATCGGTGTGCTGAACAGGGTTGAAGAGCTCGCCGACAGGGAAAATTCCAAAAAACCTGAAGATTCACCGGGATTCGAGTACATCATCCCTTTACCGGAGATCATTGCAGAATTCATGGGTACAGCTCCTGAAACAAAAGCAGTGCAACAAATGTATACCCAAATCATATCTGTTTATGGTAACGAATTCGAGCTGCTGCATGCCGTACCTGTTGAAGAGATCAAAACAAGATCAGGAGCTTTGCTGGCAGAAGCCATACGCCGGTTGCGTGAGCACGAGGTTAAACCACAGGCCGGTTACGACGGTGAATACGGTGTGATCAATATTTTCAATCCGGGAGAGATCAGTAAACTGACAGGCCAGACCGATATTTTTGGCGGCGGTATGATCGAAAAAATGGTTCAGAGGACAGCCAGAAGACGTCCTGTGAAAAGAGTTATGCAGGTTGATGAAAAGGGAAATACTGTTGTTAATCCCAATAAGGACCAGCTGGCTGCCATCAGGCAGGATGGAAATATACTGGTAAATGCGGGACCCGGAACAGGTAAAACAAAAACCCTCATTCAGTGGATCATACACCAGGTTGAAAAAAAAGATGTCAGACCCCGGGAAATCATTGCCATCACATTTACCAATAAAGCAGCCGATGAACTGAGAGACCGCCTGCAAAAGCAGACAGGAACAAAATCTGACGGGATCCTTGTCGGCACTTTTCATGCCATAGCCTTCCGGTTTTTAAAAGAAGCCATCAATGAAAAACCTGCTATTTATGACAGGAACAACAGGGTAAGCCTTTTCAGGATCCTGTTCAATGAGCCTGATCAGACAAAAATCAATCAGCTTTCCAGGGCTTATGAAGCATATCATGAAGAAAACCGTTTACCCGGTAATGCGGGGTTTCAGTCGTGCTTCGATAAATACCATGAGCACCTGCATGAAAATCATGCCATTGACCTTTCAGCCATTATCTGGCATGTGAATGAACTGATTAAATCGGATTTATGCAATTCAATCCATGATTACAAATGCCTGGCTATTGACGAATTCCAGGATATAAATCCGTCTCAGTATGAATTTATAAAGCTTATATCGGCCAATAAGCGGGTGTTTGCCATTGGTGATCCCAACCAGTCCGTCTACGGATTCCGGGGTTCTGATGTTAAACTGTTTCACCGCATCACAGATGATCTGGAGGCAAACGAAATCTTCCTGACTATCAACTACCGAACACCCAATATAATACTGAACGCCAGCAACAGACTGATATCGTACAATCAGCAGGTAACAAAGACAAATCCTGAAGCCATCAAGAAATCGCATATCTCTGTTAAACACTTCATTGCTGATGATCCGAAGCAGGAAGCGCGTTATATAGCCGAACAGGTTTTAAACTATGTGGGAGGGCTGGACTACCTGAGCACAGGACAGGCTTTGTCAGATTACAATTATGCGTTTTCGGATATTGCGATCCTCTGCCGTACCCACAGGATCATAGATGAAATTTCCAGACAGTTAAAGATGAAAGGCATTCCGGTATTACTGAGCGACGCGACCTCTTTTTTCTCTGAACCCCCTTTTGATGTCGTTGCAAATGCACTCAGGCTGCTGCAAAACAAGTATGATGTGGCAGCTCTTGCGGGACTGGCAGACAGATTACTGGAAATCACAGATGAACAAAAACATATCCTGCTGAAGAAGTATATCCATCATGAGATTGATTTTGAGAGCTTCTCGCAACACGGATGCTGGAAGGAATGGATCGGGCTCTATGACCAGCTTTACCCGGGATTTGAGCAAAACAGCCTTCAGCAAACCATTCAGCAGTTACTTGATTTATTTCTTCCCCCGTCTGAATTATCCATACAGCAACAGATCAAAAGTGAGATGATCATCAAACTGGCTGAAGAATGCCATGAAAATCCTTCTGATTTCATGCAAAAATATATTTTATCGCCATTTACCGATACAGGCCGCTTAAAAAGCGGCGGTGTCCGCCTGATGACATTTCATGCTTCGAAAGGACTGGAATTTCCTGTTGTTTTTATTGCCGGAGCTGAGGAAGGGATATCACCGCTTAACAGACAAAACATCGATGTCGAAGAAGAAAGAAGACTGTTTTATGTGGCCATGACACGGGCAATGGATGAGCTGCAGATCACCCGTTCAAAAAAGAGAAGAGCTTACGGGTCGGAAATGGAAATGTCACCATCGCGTTTTCTCAGCGAAATTGATCTTCAAGACCCGGAAGAAACGAATGCTGGACCAACAGCTAAAACCAGACCTGCTGAAATGCAATTAAAACTTTTTTAAGGAAAGTTATTCAAAAGCATATATACGCATCCGGGAGACCGGAATTATTCTGATAATTTTTATTACAAAGGTTTATTAATACCCGGAAGTTTTATGTTCATTTGTAATGATATAATTCCTGCATTATTAGCAGATGCAGTCCTGCTTATTCGGATTTCAAATCCGTAGGAGCAGGTTTAATCAGGTACCACCTGTCTCTTTCAACTTCGTGTTTGATCAGGTACTGCCTGTTATGCATGGTAATTATTTTATAATAGTCTGCGACCGGATAATCAGGATTGCAGCCTCCCTGGTACCACCGGTCTGATATCTCTTTGATATCAAATCTCTCACCCTTCCAGAAGAAACACTTTGGATACTCATCTGCCTTATATCCTGAATAACAATATACTTCTATTGGGACAGTATGCATGGCAAATCAATCATTGGTTCCTGTCAGATCACCCTGTTCTTTTGGAAAAGATAATATAAAAACCACATACAAGGAATAAATTTATGTTAAAACTTATCATTCGTTAGTATTTACTTGGTTATTCAGTTCCATTCAGGATAAGCCGGGAACGCTTCAGCCTGTATCGCATAAAGAATATCAGACTCTGTTAAATCCTGAATAAATGATTTCTGAGCTATGTGGCACCAAGCAGGCCAAAGTTTTGATCTGCTTCAAAGTGCCTGATTTAAAGATTTGCTAAAATTCATTATTTTTATATGAATTATTGTTATTCAAAAAATACTGAATAAATGCGATCATTCATTTCAGTTATGATACTGATAACCATCATTGCGTGCAAAAAGAACGAAATATCCGATATATGCCGAAGATCTGAAATACTGGTATTTGACAGCATTTTGACCACAACGGAGGAAGATCATGGTTTTTTCTTCTTTGATCCTCCGGCATTTCCGGGAAGTAACTGGATGTCCCCATGTGATTTTTACAACGGTGAATTTTATTTAAGGTTCGAAATCACAGACCTTCCCTGTGATACTTCTTTTCTGATCAACTTTTGTATATGGGCTGATGTTATTGGAGACTGGCAAAGCTGGGAAGAAACCTGCTCGCATCACACTGAGATTGAAGGAAATGGTGTATTCACAGCTCATTCTTCCCCTTCTTCGTGGTGGTATAAGAACGTGCCTGTGGATTTTTCAAGGGCAGATGATTTCGAAAGAATGGGCATTGCATTGTGGTGTGATGATTATCGCAACCTGACAGACTGGACTTCTGAGGAAGCTTCCTGCTGGAGTGAGAGGGATTATTTGTTACCCCTTACGCTCCGGTTGACAATTGTAGCTGTTTCTACGCACAGTGAATTTACAGGCTGGAAAAACTATATCTGAAACCTAGAATTATCATTATCAAAAAATCTTAAACAATGCAAACCAACAGGTCAGGTAATAAAATTATCATCACGGTCGCCCCTGTCTGCCATACAGGCAAGCCTGTTCCTTCAGAATGTATAAATCCGTTATCACCTGATGAGATCGCTGATGATGTGGCAAATTGTGCCAGGGCCGGTGCAGGTATGGTGCATCTGCATGTCAGGGATGAAACCGGCGAGCAGACATTTGATTTAAATGTATTCCGTAAAACGCTTGACCGCATCACCTCGAAATCGGATATTATCATCCAGGGTTCAACAGGAGGCCTTTCTTCAATGTCCCTTGAAGAAAGGTGCGTTTGTCTTGATGAACCCAGGGTTGAGGTGGCCTCTTTAAACATGGGATCGGTAAACTTTGGTGAGACTGTATACATCAATACCATCCCGGATATCCGTTTCTGGGCCGGACGGATGAAAGAAAAAAAGATCCTGCCTGAGATGGAGATCTTTGATTTAAGCATGGTTGAAAGCTGCAGCAGGCTGGCTGATGACGGAATACTTGACAGGCCGATGCATTATAACTTCTGCCTCGGACAGGGAAGCGCAAGTGCCCTGTCAGCTACTCCCCAAAATCTGGGATGTATGAAGTCGCTGATGGAACCCGGGGCGCACTGGGGATTGAATCACGACCAGATGCCGGATTATTCAATGCTGGCATGTGCACTATCCATGGGTGCCAATGTTGTGCGGGTGGGATTTGAGGACAGTTTTTTCCATGCGCCCGGTAAGCTTGCGAGAACCAATTCTTTACTGGTTGAAAAGCTTGTTGTGCTTGTCCGGTCAATGGGACTGGAACCCGCAACTCCGGGAGAGGCAAGAGTTATCCTGGGTCTGGAAAAACTGCGAAGGAATTGACAAAAGATACCCGGGTGCATCAGCCACAAGCATCAAAATGAATTTTCCCGGTAAAACCGGACCTTATGAATACCTGACAACATCATTGAAGCATGCCACCACTTTCATACTCTGAAATTCTGAAAAAATACCCGTTGCCTGAAAAAGATGCTTTCAGGGAGCCCGTTTTTTCGCTGTTAAATAAGCTTAACACCAGGATTGTTGTCCTTGATGATGACCCGACAGGTATACAGACTGTGCATGGGTGTCTGTTACTGACCAACTGGAACGATGAAAATCTTGCCCTGGCATTTAATGACAGCGTACGGTTTTTTTATATACTGACCAATACCCGTTCGTTAAATCCGGAAGTAGCAAAAGAAATCATAAAGGATGTTGTTCATTCGGTCATCAGAATCAATCAAAGGTATCAATACAGACTGATCTTCATAAGCCGCAGTGATTCAACACTGAGGGGACATTTCCCCCTTGAGCCGGATACCATTCGTGATACCATCCTCGAAAAAAACCTTACCCTTACGTTACCGGTTTTCTTTGCACCAGCTCTGCTTGAAGCAGGCAGGTATACCATAGATAACATTCAATACCTGTCAGATAAAGATAATCTTATTCCGGTTGCCGAGACAGAGTTTGCTGATGACCATGTTTTTGGTTACAGCAGTTCAAACCTGTTGGATTATGTGGCTGAAAAATCGGAGAACAAAGTAAGCAAAAACCAGGTTGGCACAATCTCAATAACTGATCTAAGGAAGAGCTCAATCGATGAACTCATTGATATGATCAGAGAATGGAAGAATAAAAAATATGTTATCATTAATGCCCTTGATTATTATGATCTGAGAAAGTTTGCCTTGTCGTTCCTAAAGCTTTTTTCCTTCATGAACTCCTTTTCTGTTTTGAGAACCTCATCCTCTTTGCCTAAAGCGTTAACCGGAATTCAGGACAGACCATTGCTGTCAGGAAAGGATATCATTCGTAACAGGGTATCCGGATTATTTATTGTCGGATCACACGTAAAAAAAACATCCGTACAGCTGAAGACATTGTTAAAGAATCCAAAGGTCCGTGGACTGGAAATTGACGTTAATGAAATACTAACCGGGACCGGTATGATGCTGCACAAGATCATTCAGAAAATAAACGAAGCATCTGACAGGAATTTAACACCCGTTGTTTATACATCCAGAAAAGAGCTCCGCTTCAAAAACACTTCAGATAAATTGACTGCCGGCAAAAAAATTTCAATGTTTCTCGTCAAAATCATAAAAAATCTTCAATATGTTCCGTCATATATTGTTTCCAAGGGTGGCATCACTTCTCATGATATACTGACCGAAGGTCTTAAAATTCAATATGCCAGGGTGATGGGACAAATACTGGCCGGGGTTCCTGTGATTATAACGGGTGATCAGAATGAATTTCCCAATATGCCTTTTATTATTTTTCCGGGTAATGTAGGTGATGAAAATTCTTTAAAGGAAGTATTCGAAAAATTGGAATAAACAAAGGCTTTATCATTATCATTCTGATAATCCTGGTTGTATAATCCTGCTTTCATTATATAACAACAGCAGTATTCCTTTTACTTATTATTCAAAGGCAACACTCCTGCCATATCACCGATAACATTGACTATTTCTGAACCAGTAGGAATGACAATTTTGGAATTATCCCTGAGGGCTGATTCCATGGCTTCCAGCTTTCGCAGAAGTTGTGCATTGCCAATGAAATATTTGTTAGCAGCCTCATTTACCAGTTTAATGGCTTCTGCTTCGCCTTCGGCATGCAGAATTTTTGATCGCTTAAATCCTTCCGCTTCTTTAATCTTAGCCCGCTTTTCTCCGTCTGCCGCTGTTTCGGTGGCAGTGGCATAATCTATTGCGGCAATTTTTTCATTTTCTGCTTTTACCACTTTATTCATGGTTTCCTGTACATCTGACGGAGGATCAATTTGTTTTAATTCTGTACGCACAATCTCAATTCCCCAGTTTTGAGTTTCGTTATGCAGGGTTTCATATAATTCAGCGTTTATTTTTCCTCGTTCGCTGTTAGCTGATTTTAAGGTAAGTGTTCCAATGATATTTCTTAGTGTTGTACGGGCAAGATTTACAATCTGCCATCTATAATCATTCACATTGTAAATAGATCCTTTCACACTATCTTCATCCGACCTGACCCTGAAATAAACCTGTGCATCAACACTCGCATTCAGATTATCGTTGGTGATAATTTCCTGTGGTTCGGCATCTACCATCTGCTCAGTAACATTCACCTTGTAGAGTTTATCAATAACAGGTATGATCCAATGAAATCCTTGATTGGCAAAATGGTGATACTTGCCAAGTCTCTCGATTAATGCTTTTTGAGTGGGTCTGACAATTCTGATTCCTGCAAAAAAAATAATCAGCACAGGAATAATTAAATATAAATAGTTCATTTTGTATAATTTATATGTTTTAAAACTTTTACCTGAATGAAGCAGGTTAAAGCAAAGCAATGATTTCCTTCATTTCGTTTTGGGTTTTTCCAAGCTTATATTCCACCATTCTCAGCATATCTTCTTCCTCACCTTCGACGATAAGTAAATCAATGGTCGTTAACTGAGGATATTTTTGTTTAAGCTTTTTTTTAAGCTCATTCCAGTTCATTTCGTATTTCATGATTTCTGTTTTAATAATTTTTTTGCATTATTTTACCTGCCAGGCATTCTAATATATTGGAATGTGATTAAAACTCAATGGATGTATATATTAATTGACTCCGGGTCAATTGATCATATTTATAAATTTAATCCAAATGGCATCAGAAAGCGTTACACAATTGGTTGAATGCTTTACATCATTCACACATTTTCACCGCATTGGACTTTTGTTCTCATTTGAATGCCAAGTATGAAGATACTAACCTTTGCAAACTTTCAATTCTTGCCTTTATTGGCTAATACTGATCCAACTGCCTGTTAAAGACAAACCTTATCAGCACAATAATTGCTGCAATCACTAACATAAAATAAGCATTTGCCAAATGAAAGGCAAAATGAGCAGGTATCCAGATTAATACCATTAGTGCTGAACTTAAAAATAGAGTATTTTTCATACGCTTATTTTTTTGTTTATTGAGGTCGTATGTAACACCTAAATAATCAATCTTGGCTGTGAAAAGACTTTTACATGGGTGTTTCATAAGTATTTATTAATACTATTTTTTCACTTCATTTTCCGATAAATCGGGATCTCAGCGTAGCTAAACTTGTCATTCGTTTAAATCAAATTGTTTACTAAGTTCATTCCCGTCTGCATTCAAGCAATATCTTAAATCGGACATGTAAAAAATCATAATAATCATTTATTGGTATTATTAAGTAATCCATTATCAAAAAGTATCTTCCGGATCATCAGGGAGCCTATAATTTTCAATGGTCAATCTTGCCATCAGGTAACTAATGGTTGATTCAGCGCCCTGATTAACATTTACATGGTTTTCTTCCAATCCATCGTAACAACCTCCTGTGCAAGGGTTATATATAATCTGATGCAAGTAGTTGTTCCCCAGGAACCAATTGAACGCGGTATTCATTTTATCCAGATAATCTTCGTCTTTGAACACATCATAATATCTTCCCATCGCAAAAATAGTATAGGCTACGTCAATAGGCTGCTCTCCGAAACGTTCTGACTCCTGTCCTTTTTGTAACCAGCTTTTGTTCGAGATCACTTTCAAGCCGTTCTCGTTATAAGTATTTTTTATCAGAAAATCAAAAGATGATTTCCCAATTCTTTTATAAACAGCCTCACCTGTTAATGACCATGCGCACAACATCGCTTCAGGAAGAATGCTGTTGGCGTAGGTGAGATAACTTTCGAACCATTCCCATTTTTCAGAAGATTCATGCCTGTACATCTCAACCAACCTGTCTGCAAGCAAAGCCACCAGCCGGGAATTTTCAGTTGATTTGACGGCACTGTTATAGTAATACAATCCTTTTATGACAAAAGCCATGGCCCGCGTGGAATGTATATCATCCAAACGCAGCAAAGCTTTTTTCATAAGAATCTTTGACTGAAAAATCAATTCTTCAGGTAACACCCGATTTCTGGAAATCAAATATCCCAATGCCCATATGGTCCTTCCATTTGCATCGTCCAGGTTGGAATCATCGTTTTGTTTTGTGAATTCCTGATCCTGATTGATATAATTCAAAAAATTTCCTGAAGGCTGGAAACAATACTTTATAAATTCAAAATATGTGTTCAAATAAACAATGTCTGTTGCATTACCTGTTAATTCATAGTGCATGCACATTGCTATCAGCGCCCTGGCATTGTCATCCAGAGTATATCCGGAATCAATATCCGGCTCGTTAATTTTTGAAAACTGGATGATCCCAAAGCCGGTTGTCATTTTTTTCAGGTGATCCAGGTTGATTGCAGGAAGGCTGTATTGCATATGAAGTTTGTTTCCTGTAATATCATTGAACAGCATGGCGTGTGCAATGGCAGAGTTTTCCCATGCAGTGGATACTATTTTCTGCAACGTATTTGTACTGATTGACTTTCTTAGTGGCTCATCATTAAGCAATCGGATAACGCCCTTTGCCAGCTGATGTGAATTTTGAAAATCAATAATTATTCCGGTTTCTTCATTCAATGCTTCAAGTGCATGTGGAATTGGAGTGGAAATAATGGGACAGGCGCAACTCATGGCATATGCAAAAGTGCCGCTTACTGCCTGGTTGGGATCTTTGGAAGTAAAAAGGTAAATGTCGGTAAGCTGCAAATATTCGAGTAATTCCGGCAAAGCCAGAAAATCGTTTATGAATATTACATGATTTTGCAGTTTTAAACTTATAACCATACCTTTAAGATTGTTGCGGTAGTTCTCCCCTTCAGATTTTATTACATCAGGGTGCGTTTTACCAATTATAAGAAATACCACATTTGCATTCCTTTTGATAATATTGGGAAGAGATTCCAGGGTGGTTTCAATGCTTTTTCCCGAACTGAGCAACCCGAAAGTTGAAAGAACTTTCTTCCCTTTTAGTCCGTATTTTTCTTTAAGGAATTTTTTATTTATATGCCGCACCAAATGAGTACCGTGTGCAATAACAGTGATTTTTTCCACGGGTATATCGTAGTCATTCTTCAATACCTTTGCAGAGTTGTTCGTCATAACCACAACCGATTCACAGGCAGCTGTTATACATTTTATTTTTGTTCTCAGTGATTCATCAGGATCAGGTAATACTGTATGAAATACAATAATCACAGGCTTTGTAAGCTCATACAAGAATTGCATGAAATCGTCCCTTCCTGATGTTTGAAAAAGACCAAACTCATGCTGAACCACGACTATTTTAACAAGGTGGTCCTGATTGATGGAATGGGCTAATTTTGAATAATCCTGTGAATGAGAAGTATTAAGAACATATTTCACTTCATCCGGATAATCGTACCTTGCCTTTTCGGTTTCCAGTGCACAGACTTTTATGAAAAATGAGTTACCGAATTTGTTATTAAGTGCCTTTATCAAATCCTGAGAATAGGTTGCAATTCCGCAAACTCTTGGCGGATATGAGGTAATGAACAAAATCTCCGGAAGATTTGAATCATTGGATATATTTTGCCTGATTTTGTCTGAAGTATCTGTTTCATATAATGTATTGTTACTATCAAAAGGACTTTCCTGATACATGATGTCATTGTTTACAGGTAGAATTAAATTTTCATTTTTCATTATGATTGACATTGGTAAGCAATTCTTTAATCAGGGCAGACAGACTTACAGAAACACAAGCTATTCGTTCATCTGCAGCACCATAGTAAATGTATAGTGTATCACCAAATAGTGCAGTGCCTGTTGGAAAAACCACATTATTAATTTCGCCGTTTAATTCCCATTCAAGTTCCGGCGAAAACAGTGGCTCAGGCAACCTTGCAATTTCCTTGGACGGATCATTTAAATCCAATAAAGCAGCACAGGCCGAATAGACATATCCTTTGATTGTATCGTGCACACCATGATAAATCAGCAGCCAGCCGTGTTCCGTTTCAATGGGTGGACATCCGCCTCCTATATAGCTCACTTCATGCCAGTATCTGGGTTCCATCACAATATGTTCATGCAAACGAAGAAAATAATTCTCCCAGTATTCTCTTGTCAGTTCATGCAAATCATTTACAGCCACTATTTGTATATCAGGCCTGATCCGGTGCAGAAAAAACAACTTACCTCCAATTCTTCTTGGAAAGAAAATCACATTCTTATCCCAGAGTAATAATTTTTTGTTTAACTTTTTGAGGGAATGATGCCGCTTGTTATAACGTAAATATTTTTCATTTAAAATACCTTTTGATTCAGCAAGATGCTTGAATTCTTCATACGTAATCTGTGGTGCTATCAATCCATGCTTCTCAAAATGAATTAAATCCTTTGAGGTAGCATATGCCCCCAGGGCATTTACCTTGTTATAAGCTGTATAAGTCAGGTAATATACATCGTCAATTTTTGTTATGCGGGGATCTTCAACACCCTGTGATTCATAGCTGACCTGAGGATATATTACCGGGGTATCAGATCGTTCAACCACCGACAAAGGACCATCTAATCTGCAGTATCCAATGCTTGAGAAGTTATCTTTCTGAACAGCCCTGTAAAAAAGATGAATGTTTTCACCATTACGTATCACTGCAGGATTAAATACACCTTCACTTTCAAATCCCAAATGGGTTTTTTTAAGAATGATCCCTTCTTTTTTAACTTCAATCATTATTTTGTTTTATTGATTGTTGTATTTAAAATTGTTTAAGGATAAACACACGATCATGAAACAGCGAAAAACAAGACTATTGTATGGTATAATGCTGTTCTTAATTTACATCCGCCTTTAGAATCAACAGGTTCAGTGGTATTATAACTAATCCGGAAGAGTGATCAGTAAATCTTACTGATGCTATTATGATCGGGTTATTCATATCCGCTTTTGATTACGGTTGAAATCATTTTGAACCTTTCATTTGCTTTTACAGTATTTGGCGTATGGGCGGGGATTATAATTGACTGACCCGTTCCCAGTAGATTTGATTTTCCGTCAATAACAATTTCGGCATTTCCATCGATGATCTGCACAAAGGAATCGTAAGGTGATAATTTTTCAGTTAATGCTTCTCCTTTGTCGACAGCCATTACGCTGATGTTTCCTGTTATTTTGTGTATAATCTTTTTACTGACAATGGAATTTGACAAATACTCAATTATTTCAACAACTTTAAGTGCTTTTGATTTTTCAACTTCGATTGTATTCATAATTCAAATACTTTATGTTGAATTACTGCAATATTCTTTTATTGAAAAACTATCCTCATGCTGTCTGGTTAAAGCGTCGCAAAAAGTTTGTGCAGTTCTTTCCTGGTCTTTCCAAGTTTGATCTGAAGTCGTCCAAGCATTTCATTCATTTTTCCTTCTTTAAAATCCAGGTCTTTCTCTGTAAGTTTTGGATATTTTTGTATGAGTTTGTCTTTATGCTCATCCCAGTTGACCATAATCGGCCCGGTTAATTCCGTTTGATAATCCATTTTATATCTTTTTAATAAATAAGTAATTACGTAAATGTATGGTTATATGTTGGCATAAGTATTACATAACTATTGAAAAGAGTTACATCATTCACACATTTTCTGAAACACAGAAAATGATAAGAAGCGTTGCAAAAGTGGTATTAAAAACTCAGCAGTAAAACAGAGAAAGAAAATAAAAAAACCCTGCACAATGGCAGGGTGTAAAATATTAAATGTTTGATAATATATAAACTATGCTAGTTTTACATTTACTGCATTTAATCCTTTTTTTCCTTGTTCCAGATCAAAAATAACTTCATCATTCTCCCTGATATTTTCTTTTAATCCGGTTGAATGCACAAAATACTCTTTTGATGTTTTACTGTCTTTAATGAATCCAAATCCTTTGGAAACATTATAAAATTTAACTGTTCCGTTGTTCATAATATAATATAATATTTAATAATAGCGCAAGTTACGTATAAAAATCAAGAAAACGGCTCTAGATTTTAACAAACTCAATATTAATAAGATTTTATCTCATCCACCTGATTAAAATATAAAAAATCAAATTAACGATTCCCTTTTATTCACATATCCTCAAAGGTTTTGAGGACTTGTGTGTGTTAAATCTGCAAAGACTGCCAACTTCAATGATTATAACCTTTTTTATCCTGATTCTATTTATACCATTTTAAAACTTAATTAATCAACTCACATATCTTCGAGCCCGATTCGTCTTTTATGCTTAAGTTTCTTGAAATGCGAAGGTGTTAGTCCTGTGGTTTTTTTGAATTGATTTGAAAGATGGGCTACGCTGCTGTAATGCAACTTGTCTGCAATTTCGGTCAGATTGAGTTCGTCATAAACAAGCAATTCTTTTGCCCTTTCTATCTTATGGGCGATAAAGAATTTTTCTATTGTAGTCCCCTGAACTTCAGAGAAAAGATTTGCAATATAAGTATAATCAAAATTCAGTTTTTCACTTAAATAATCTGAAAGATTGATCTTTAATTGCTCATCCGAGTAATGCACCAGTTCAATAATAGAGTTTTTTATTTTTTCAATCAGCATGCTTTTTTTGTCATCCATTAATTCAAGGCCCGATTTTTTTAAGCCTTCATCGAACAGACTTAGCTGTTCAGGAGAAATGGTTTCCAGGATTTCTGCCTCACCTAACTCCACCGATATGTAATGTAACCCGAGTTTTTCCAGCTCGGATTTTACTACCATCTTGCAGCGAATGCAAACCATATTTCTAATATAGAGCTTCAATCCGCGCTTTGATCACTTCAAAATTAAAAAATCGAACTTTGATCATTCAAAAATACAATATTGAAATATCTTTTTATTAATTATGAATGGATTATTCAATTGGTTGATCAGGATAGTGAATTCTTTCTTGTGACAGGAAAGAATAAATTAAATAAAGATTCATGCAACATCGAACATACTATTCGGTATTTTTGCAAAAGACAACTTTAACAAGGGACTTTGGATTCAAAAAACAATCCATATCAAAAAAAACCGGATGATTTCTGGCTTCCTCTTGATAATGCAGCCAAAATTTATCCGGCTGTTATTTCACGTGAGCTTACTGCAGTTTTTAGAATATCAGCTGTTTTAAAGGGCAGAATCAAGATCAAAAGTCTGATAAAAGCAGTTCATGCATTAAAGGACAGGTTTCCGTATTATAAAGTACTGTTAAAAAAAGGATTTTTCTGGTATTATCTTGAATATACCGATCATAAAATTCCTGTTAAAGTAGAAAATCAGCCACCCTGCCGGCGATTTCCTGCAGGCGGGTTGATGTTCAGAATTCTGGCAGTTAAGAACAGGTTAAGTGTGGAATTCTCGCACATTTTAACAGATGGTTCAGGAGCCTTTGAATTTTTTAAATCGCTTCTGGTTATTTATTTCGAAAATTGCGGAATAAAAATACCTCCGGATTTTGATTTCTGTCGTCCGGGTGAGATTATCCCTGAAGAGGAATTTGAGGATTCATATAACCGGTACTTTAAAGAAAGTATACCTCCTATGCCCATGCAGCCCAAAGCTTTCCATGTGCCTTTTCCGCTCAGAGCTGTTCCGCGTTTTGATGTGTTAAACGCCGTTTTGTCAATAGAAGAAATCAAAACCAGGGCGGGTGAAAAAGGTGTTAACATGACTGTTTATCTTACTTCCATTTATTTATTCGTACTTCAGGATATTTATAAAAGTCTGAAGTCCATAAGCAGGTATAAGAAAAGCAAAATTCTCAGGATACAGGTGCCGGTAAACCTCAGGAACATCTATCCTTCAGCGACGATGAGGAATTTCTCTTTATTTGTTATGCCTGAAATTGATTTAAGACTCGGCCATTATACGTTCGATGAAATCATCAAAACGGTATATCATCAGATGCAACTGGAAACAGACGAAAAACTGATAAATAAAGTCATCTCAAGAAATGTCGGGAGTGAAAAAAAACTCCTGGTAAGGGGTATTCCGCTTTTCCTGAAAAGTCTTATTCTTTACTTAAAGTATTATTCACTGGGAACCAGCCAGTATAGCGGAGTAATTACCAACCTGGGCCATGTAACATTCCCGGCTGTTCTGAATGAATGCATTGAATATTTTATCATTACGCCTCCGCCTCCCAATAAAATATTAAAAATAAACTGCGGCATGATTGGTTTTAATAATAAACTGGTCTTAAGTTTCGGAAGCATTACCAAATCGAAAGAGCTTGAAAAAAAGTTTTTGAAGTTTCTTATTGATCAAGGCATTAAAGTTAAATTAACAACCTATAAAATTGATTAAATCATGATCTACTGCAAAAACTGCGGTGTGGAACTGGAAGAAAACATGAATTTTTGTCCCTTATGCGGTAAACACATTACAGATGAAATCCCAAAAGACAAAGAACATCTTCAGTTTCAAAAAACAGAACCAGAGGAAAGATTACTGTCTGATTTTAAAGAACTTACTCATATCCAAAGACGTAAGTTATTCTGGGAACTATCAGGCATCATACTCATCTCGGGAATGGTCGTTACGTTTATCATTGATCTGATCATCAATACAGGAATGACCTGGTCAAAGTTTTCGGTGAGTGTCTGTCTGGTTCTTTTTATCAATATAACACTGATTGTTTTTTTAAAAAAAAGAGTACTGATGCTGTTGACGGGAAGTTTTTTATCAACCTCTGTACTTCTGATACTGTTTGACATGTTTAATAAAAATAAAGCATGGGGCATCAGGTTTGGCATACCATTGATGTTTTCCTTATATTTTATGGTATTTGTTCTGGTCCGACTCATCAGGGCTTCCAAACAGCGCGGAATCAATCTGATTGCTTATTTTTTAATGGCTTCAGGTATACTCAGTCTCTGCATCGAGGGTATCATTTCATTTCAAATAAAAAAAAGCATTGACTTGTACTGGAGTCTGATCATACTCGCATCTGTTCTGCCTGTTGCCGCAATATTACTGTTTATTCATTACCGTTTGCGAAAAGGTACTGACCTCAAAAAGTTTTTCAATATCTGATTGAAAATCAAATAAAAATATGGCATTCTTTCGTTTAAAAACCTGCAAATAGTTCAATCCAAAGGTCTCTTCCCAGGGCATAAAATAAAAGAAAAGTAGCCATCCATCCGTGATACAGTCCCAATGGCCATAAGTTTTTCCATCGCAGGAATGTCGCGGTAAAAATACATTGCATAAAAAAGGTAAAAATCATTAAGAACTCACTCGGATAATGCACCAGGCTGAATAACAGCGATGTAACCAGTATTATCTGGTAATCTTTGAATCCGGGATTTCTGATTGCTTTTAAATTTCCGGAAATAAGTCCTGTCATCATTAATTGCTGGATCAGACCCCACAATGGATACAATAAAAAAATCGGGATAAAATGCCAGTTCAGAATGTATGCCCCCGACAAATAACCGTATATTCCGATACCGGTTGTAAAAATGACGGTAAAAGGCAACAGGAACAGGAATGATTGCCTGAAGTTCTGTTTTCGAATTCCCCAGTGTTTAAGTACCGAATGATCACCTTTATATCTTATGTAAACAAATATCAGCCAGAACAAGCAGATGGTTACAATGTATACAGCTCTCATATCGAGCCAGTCCATCATGACAAACTTCAATAATCCTGTAATGAGCACAGCGAACACTTCAAACCATTTTTCTCTGTCTGGTTTCAATTGATCGTTTTAAGAATAGAAAACAGCCAATATTGATTCAATTTTTGCTAAAAGGTAATAACTTTGCATTCATGCTTTTCTACGAATTTAGTTTATATAATGATAGATGTTGAAAACAAAATCAATGAATTTAAAGATTACTATTATAATAATCATGATTTTTACAATTCTGCCCTTAGGGTTTTTCTGGAATTATTAAGTTCACATTATAATTTTGAATCTGTTTCAGGAAGGATCAAAGATATTGGTGAATGCGTCAGTAAGTTTAAAAGAAAGTATCTGCCAAATCTGGAAAAACCGGGTATTGATTATGAAATCAAGGATCTTATCACTGATTTAATAGGAATACGGATTATTTGCTTATATATTATTGATATTGAAATTATTAGAAAGTCTTTAAAAAAGGATTTCAATGAATTGGAGTTTACAGACAAGACAGAACAAATTGAACGTACAGAAGACAAATTTGGATACCGGAGTTTGCATCTTGAGCTTACATTAAACAATAAAAATGCAAATCTACCTGAATACAAAGCGTATAAAGATCTCAAATTTGAATTACAGATAAGGACAATTATCCAGGATGCCTGGAGCGTACTGGACCATAAGATAAAATACAAGAGAAGCATACCTCATGACCTTAAAAGAAGAATCAACAGACTTTCAGCACTTTTTGAGGTAGCTGACGAAGAATTCTTCAGGATAAGCGAAGAAATAATAACTGAAGAGCAAAAGGCCAGGAACAGAATTAAAAAATATGCAAAAGTCAGGAAGGATAAACCTATTGATGTTTTTGGTTTTTTATTTATAGCAAGGAAATACTTTAAGGATTATAATTTTATAGAGTATAAAGCTGATGGATTTGTAGAGGAAATCTTAAACCTTAATCAGAATTTCTCGGAAAACGACTTTAATGATTCTCTGAAAAAACATCTCAATAAGGTTAAAAAAATTTCCGGACAAGAAATAAAACATATGAACCCATATACCATGATAAGACATTGTTTGTTTCTAACTGATCCCGATAAATTTAATAATCTTTTGTACGACTATCAGAAAAGTTCATTAAAGATAATTGAGAGAAAATTTTAGAGTTTTTAACAGTCTCTTAATAAACAGAGAATAATTTATTATAACGATGACAACAATTAACAAAACAAAACCAGTATATAACCTGAAAGAACAATTGAAATTGTTTTTTAGTATAAGCCTTGGAATATATTTGTTGATCCTCTTTTTTCAGCCTTTTGGCAATATCCGTCCGGATATTAACGAAAAACTTTTGTATAATGCGGGACTTGCTGGTATTACCTATTTTATGATGTGGATTTTTCGCATCATGATACCCTTAACATTTCCAAAATTTTCAGATTTTGAAAAATGGAACATTGATCCCAAAACAATAAGTTATGCCTTGATCTGGTTTTTTAATGCATTGGCTTTTGTTTTTTATATCAGGTATGTAGGTCCTCTTAGAATGTCAATGTATCTGATATTTAAGATTTCTCTCATAAGTCTTGTTCCAATTATTGTTCTGAGTGCAACAGATACGCGTAAATCATTAAATCAGTTATTGCAGGCTTTGATCGAAAAGAACAAAAAACTCACTGCACAATTATCTGACTCTGAAGAAAAAGCCAAGGCCATAGAAGTAATTGCATCTGAAAACAAATCTGAAATCATCAAACTACAGATTGACGATTTGGTTTTGATAAAATCTGCTGATAATTATGTTGAAATACTTTACAATGAAAATGAAAAAATTCAGCAGAAACTGATACGCAATACTTTAAAAAATATTGAAGCACAATTAAAAAAATACTCAGACATTATACGCTGTCATCGAACATACATCGTCAATAAAAAATACGTACGTGATTTCACCCGCGGTTATACCGGTTACAGGTTAAAATTATCAGGTTATAACGAAGAAATACCGGTATCAAGACAATATCTGCTTTTGGTCAAAGATGCCATTATTTCAACTTAAGGGTACATGTCATTCATCCCCTGCCAGTGATATTGGTCACTAAATGTTATATATTATCCCATATTACAGTTATCTGTCCCTTTTTTTTTAAAACTACATTCCTGCAAAATAATTTTGCATCAGAAATCTAAAGCCTTTATCAATATACTTTTTATGAAGATACTTCTCGTCCATCCAAAATATCCGGTTACATACTGGAGTTATAAACATGCTTTGAAATTTATTTCTAAAAAGGCAGCAAATCCCCCTCTTGGTTTAATGACTGTTGCATCGCTGATTCCTGACAACTGGGAGAAAAGGTTGGTTGACCTGAATGTTTCAAAATTAAAGGAGAGTGATATCTTATGGGCTGACTATGTTTTTATTGGAGCCATGTCGGTCCAGCTAACCTCAGTTAAGGAAGTTATTAGTAGATGCAAGTCTTTAAACAAGAAAATTGTTGCCGGCGGACCTTTATTCACTGCTGAATATGAAAACTTTGCTGATGTTGATCACCTGGTGCTGAATGAGGCTGAGATAACATTGCCACTGTTTCTTGAGGATCTGGAAGACGGATGCCCGCAAAGAATATATCATACCTTAGAATACGCAGATATGTCAACCAGTCCTGCTCCCGATTATTCGCTGATAGATGTTTCGAAGTATGGTATGCTGAATCTGCAATATACCAGGGGATGCCCTTTTAATTGTGAATTCTGTGACATTACAGCACTTTTAGGTCATAAAGTCCGTTTCAAAACCACCACACAGATATTACATGAACTGGAAAATATTAAAAATGCCGGTTGGAAAGGACCGGTATTCTTTGTTGATGATAACTTTATTGGAAATAAGAGGATACTTAAAAATGAACTTCTCCCTGCAATTATTATTTGGATGCAGACAAATAAAAATCCTTTCATTTTCACTACTGAAGCATCCATTAATCTTGCTGATGATCCCGAATTGATGTCAATGATGGTTCAGGCAGGTTTTTCCAAAGTATTTATTGGCATCGAAACGCCGGAAGAAGCTGGTCTTGCAGAATGTAACAAAATACAAAACCGCAACAGGGATCTTGTTCATAGTGTTAAAACAATTCAATTATCTGGCATGGAAGTTATGGCTGGATTTATTGTAGGATTTGACCATGATTCTCCATCCATCTTTCAACGCCAGATAGACTTTATACAAAAAAGCGGTATTGTCTCTGCCATGGTTGGATTACTAAATGCTCCAAAAAAAACACAGCTGTATAAAAGGTTGATGAATGAAGGACGTATAACAAAAGACTGGGAAGGTAATAATACAGACTATACTTTAAACTTCATTCCCAAAATGAATCTGCAGGAATTGTTGAAAGGTTATCAGAAAATCATTCATGGTATTTATTCAACCAAAGCATATTACAAACGTGTTTTATCATTTCTGAAACACTACAATCCGCCATTAAAACTTCAGAGAAAGATTTCATTTCAAGATTTGCGAGCTCTTTTTAAATCGATAGTCATTATAGGAATTCTGAATAAAGGCAGAAGATATTACTGGGAGTTGTTCTTCTGGAGTTTATTCACCAGGCCCAAAGTATTCCCTCTTGCTGTGACATACAGTATTTATGGATACCATTATAGAAAGGTATTTAAAGGTGTTTCATAAAAATTTTAAAAGAACCAAAATGAAGATATTACTGATCTCACCCGCTGTTGATGCATCAAAAAGGACCAATAAAGGCCTTAGAATGCCTCAGCTTGCTCTTTATATCATCGAAGGTTTAACTCCTTCGGGTCATGAAGTTAAAGTTGTTGAGGAAGAAGCCGAATCTCTTAATCTCGATGAAGAGTGTGACCTTGTCGGAATAAGCTGCATGACAGCCAATGCACCGAGAGCCTATGAAATTGCCCGTGAATTTAAAGAAAGAGGTAAATCTGTTATTCTCGGGGGAGTTCATCCTACCATTCTACCGGATGAAGCATTACAGCATGCAGATTCCGTTGTGATTGGAGAAGCAGAAGGAGTATGGGAAACAGTGATCCGGGATTTTCAATTGGGCATGTTGAAAAAAAAAATACCATAATCCTGAACCCAACCTTGAAAAATATGTACCCAAAAATTTCAGCAGGCTGGTTCAGAAAAGGTTGTTTAATATTTTTCCGATAATGACCACAAGGGGATGCCCGTATAACTGCGAGTTCTGCTGTGTTTCGAATCTTTTCGGGAAAAAAATCCGTCACATCCCTGTCGAGAATATTGTACGGGATATCATTGATTCGAGGGCAAAAAATTTTATGTTCCTTGATGACAATATTATTGGTCAGCCTAAATATGCCAAGGAATTGTTCAGGGCAATCAAACCATTGAAAATAAAATGGGTCGGACAGGCATCCATATCACTCGTAAAAGATGCGGAATTGCTGCAGCTTGCTTCCGAAAGTGGTTGTAAAGCATTATTCATCGGACTGGAAAGTGTTTCGGTGGAGCAATTGAAAACAATGCGCAAATCAATTAAAGATATTAAAGACCTTGAAATCGCATTAAAAAAGATAAACAAAATGGGTATACTGATTCATGCTTCCATGATCTTTGGTTTCGATAATGATACAGAAGATACTTTTAAAGACACTCTCAGGTTCCTGGTAAAAAACAAGATCGGCACCGTATCCTTCAACATTTTAACTCCCTACCCCGGCACACAAACATACTGTAAGCTGGAAAACGAAGGCAGGATCCTTACAACCGACTGGCAGTATTATGATCATAATACAGTGGTGTATAAACCGAAAAAAATATCTCCTGTCGAGTTACAGGTATGGAAAACCCAGGTACGTAAAAAATTCTACAGCCTTTCCTGCGTGTTGAAAAGGCTACTGGGTAATTTAAATAATCCTTTGATCTATCTGGCCTTGAATTACGGACATATGAAGCAGGTGAGGATTGAAGAAAAAAGAATTCCGTTTTTAAAATCAAACCTTCAGAGATTAATGCATCCCATTCCTGTAAAACCGGAATATGAGCATGAACCCATCACTTCTAATATATATCAGTGATTGATGATCTTATGAAGCAGTCTTTTCAATTTTTCTATGCCAGTCTTTCTGATTTGACGGACCCTCTCTGAAGAGATTCCTACTTCACATGAAATCTCAGATAAGGTAAGTATAGGTTGATTGTCAAGCCCGTATGACATTCTGATGATATCTGCCTCTCTTTTTGTAAGCTTTGACAAGGCACGGTTTATTTCATATTTCAGAGACTCACTCAGCAGTTCATCATCCGGTGCCGGCATATCACCGGACTTTAATATATCGTAAAGATTATACTCATCTTCCGAATTTACCAAAGGAGCATCCAGTGATATCTGATTCAATTTAATTATATTATTAAAACTTGCTTCTTTTTCAGTAATGTTTACTTCCCTTGCTAATTCTTCATCAGTCGGCTCCCGCTGGAATTCCTGTTCCAGTTTTGGAAATGCCCTGGCAATTTTGTTGATGTAAGCAACCTTGTTTAGTGGAAGTCTGACAATTCTTACCTGTTCAGCAAGTGCCTGCATAATGGATTGCCTTATCCACCATACCGCATAGGAAATAAATTTGAATCCCCTGGTTTCATCGAACTTATGAGCAGCTTTAACCAGACCCAGATTTCCTTCATTAATCAGATCAGGAAAAGATAATCCTTTATTCATGTATTGTTTGGCAACAGAAACAACAAATCTCAGGTTGGCTTTAACAAGTTTTTCTAAAGCCTGCATGTCGCCATTTCTGATTCTCGCAGCCAATTCGGCCTCATGCTCGGCTGATATCAAATCAAATTTGCTGATTTCCAGGAAATACCGGTTTACCGATTCATCCTGTCTGTTTGTTATCTGTTTGGTTATGATCAATTGCCTCATAGCAGGCTGCTGAAATAATTAAGATATTTTACCTGTTGAATTCATTGTGACAGATATCATTACTAACTCCCGATGACTTAGTGAGACAAACATACATTATCGATATGAATTATTGAACAAAAGGCTTCATCATCTATGCCTGAGAGCCTTCAGCATACTCAGGATTTGTCTGATGCTCTGACATTAAAAGCCTCTGTTCCCTTTTGACTTGTACGTGTTTCAAATTCCACTTCCTGTCCGGTATCCAAACCTGCAAATGAGCTGTATAATCCTGTCCTGTGTACAAATACATCTTCACCTTCATCGGTTAAAATGAAGCCATAGCCTTTTATTTCATTGTACCATTTAACTTTTCCTTTTGCCATGTTTCAGATTTTAAATTTATTGTTATTATAAAATTTCAATCAACTCCATTTCAAATACCAGGTCTTTGCCTGCCAGATAATGGTTTTCATCAACAATGATGACTTTGTCTTTCACCTCGAGTATCTTAACTGCCTTTTCCCTGCCGTCATGCAGCGTGAAATACAATTCCAGACCCACACTAAGCTCAATTTCGTCCGGTATGACAGATTTATCTATAATCCTTACCAGCTCTTTCCTCCAGGGTCCATAGGCTTGTTCATACGGAAGTTTAACCGTCTTCTTTTCATTCATTTTCATGCCTATCATAGCATCTTCCAAAGGTTTCAGCATTTTTCCCTTTCCAATGGTAAAGCTAATCGGATGATGTGTATCCCTTGAAGAAAATTTTTCTCCTTCATTTGTAATACATGTATAATGTATCTTCACAGTATCATTTACACATGCAGTTTTCATCTGATCCTTATCTGGATATTGATTCTCCCCGAAGCAAGCTTCGAGGAACCTTTAGCTCTCCGCCACAGGCGGAAATTATCGATCCCGTTAATGTTTTATTTTTTTTGCTCGCTTACCCCGCAGCAAAGCTACGGGGAATGCGCTCGCCGGGATTCGGGATTTAAAAAGGAGGACTTAAATGAACTAAAAGAGGAGAGGAAATTTAGTTTCTTTAGGGCACAAATTTTTAAACCAATGCTAAGGTAAGCATAATATAGTTAAGATGATTGCGAATTGCATTTTCTTTTAAGGTATCAACTTCAAATGAAACGTGGTTATTCTATGGTAATCAATTGTTTAGTGGGATCGATCTGTATAAACAGAAAAGCACTGATGATGAGCATCCCGGAGATAACAAACAGCGGAAAGTTATAATTACCGGTTGCATCCACCAGATAACCAAAAACCGATGCACATACAAATCCCCCGATATTACCTGCAGTATTCATAGCCCCTGATACAGCACCGGCATATTTCTTACCTTTATCCAGGCATACAGCCCAGGCACTTGGTAACATCAGATCGATGATCCCGAAACATAACGAAAGAAAGATAAAAACCTGCATTTTACCGGGAATAAATCCTGCCAGGAACATAAACATGGCAGATACAGCAAGTCCTGTAGCTCCCAGCAGTCTCCTGCCTGTTTTTAAGCCATATTTCTTTGAGAGCCTGTCGCTCAGATACCCTCCCGATATGTTACCAATCATGCTCATTAAATAGGGAACTGCCACTGCATAGGTAAGCTCGCTTTTTGCAAATCCCCCCCCCTCCTCCATGAAAACCGGGAACCAGGAAAAGAAAAACCAGCTGCCCCATGCATAGAAAAAGTACATAGCCAGTATGATCCAAAATTGCCTGCTATGAAATACTATACTCCATGGAATTCCTTTATCGGCCTCTGTCTCCCTGTCAGATCTTATCTCTTCCAGCTCAGCTTTTTTTATACCTTTTAGTTCTGAAGGTTTATTTCTGTACCACAGGAACCATATTATCACCCAAATCACACCCAGTATTCCAAGGATATAAAAAGCCATCCGCCATCCGAAGGCAAGAATGACCGGAATGACCACGAACGGTGTCAATGCTCCTCCCATGCGGCTTGCAGCCCATATAAATCCCTGTGCCCTGGCTGTTTCAGTTTTGGGAAACCATCGTCCAATCACGCCTGTTATGCAGGGATAGGCTCCTGCCTCACCAATCCCAAAGAGAAACCTGATGACCAGGAGCATCATAAAACCGCCTGCCATACCTGTAAATACCGTAAAAACCGACCACCACAAAACAATAGCGGATAAAACAGTACGATGACCTTTCCTGTCTCCCCAAACACCAAGGGGTACCTGTAATAATCCGTATGACAGGATAAAAGCACTTAACACCCATCCCCATTGCTTCCTGGTTAATCCCAGATCATTCATGATGGTAGCACCTGCAACGCTGATGTTAACGCGATCAAGGAAAGTAATGACACAAATAAATACCAGTAAGATTAAGACCAGATTTCTTTTTTTCACATTTCAGGGCTTAAGATGGAAATAGTAACGGATCATTTAATAAATCAGTTTAGGTCCGGGTAGTTAAAGATCACCCCCGCCAACAAGTTTAAATTCATTTGGTGATTGATCGTTCAATATATCAGTTTATTCTTTGAGAGATAATCCTTTACGCCAAGAACACCAGATAACGGACTTGACAACACCGGTTTACGCGTTTTATCAGCAAGCTGTTTTTCTATACGGGCCATTGAACCCTGTGCAAGCACAAACAAATCGACTTTTCCCTTTATCTTTTCCGAAGCTTCGAGAATCAGTTTATCATGTTTATCCCTGTCGCCTGCCATCACTGCCTGGAAAGCTCCTTTGGCAAGACCTTCAATAATTTCTATCTCTCTGTTCCTTTCCCTGGCTTTCTTTTTCAGCAATGCTATGGTAGGTTCCAGTGTTGTTTGCAAAGTGGCAAGCACTCCAATTCGTTTCCCTGTTTTGACAGCCCTGACAGCCATCGGTTCATCTATCCTTAAAATTGGCACCGGGACAAACAGCCTGCCTGCTTCGGCAACTTCACCAACCGATGAGCAGGTATTGAAAACCAGGTTTCCCCCTGCATCAACTGCCGCATGATAATAAGCGAAGAGCCTTTTCCTGACAGCAGGTGTTACCTCGTTGTGAGCGATTACTTCCTGAATCAGACTATCGTCTGCAATGTGGCTCAGTTTCACTTCCGGAATATGTTCCCTGAACAATTCCGTAATCGGCTCAACAAGAGCCATGGCGGTATGAACAGCTACAACTCTTATCATGGTTATTTTAATTTAATGATTCTTAACTGCAAGTTAGTAAAAATACCTTATTATAACGGACGGTTATTTTATAAATACAGTCGCTGATACCTGTTATATCCAAAAATCTTTGATATTAATAAAGTTAATATTCAGAAGTTCTTAATATACATCTGAACAGATTACTGAAAACAGAAAAAGATTTTTAATGCACAATAATTATGCAGATGGAATATCTTTGCATGTTCAGAAATATCTAATCCTTTAAACCTGGCAAACAAATACCTGAAAGGATCTTTTAATTATAAAGTATATTACCGGCATGAAAATACTATTGACAATTGCAATGATTTTTGTTTTTGCAACTGCAATTGGCCAAAACAGCCTGTTCATTAACGAACAGGATTACTTTGAGATGGACGGTCTGGATGTGATCGTTTTCAGTGACTTTTATCCGGGCGGTCACCAGTCAGGAGTTACCATCGTTCAGCATGGGATAAGGGTTGCAGCAAACGGTGATCTGCGCCTTGAACCTGCTCCGGGGCAGTGGTCACCGGTACCGAAAGGAGGGGATTTAAAGGTTGACCGTGAAAAACGGATCATCAGCAAAACATTATGGTATCCTGATTCAAGCAGAAACCGGAAGGGTTTTAATCCGATCAATTACCCTGATCTGGTTCTTCATTATACTGTCAGCGTGATTGCACTTGACTGCAGCAGTTTCAGGATTGTTGTTGACCTGGACAAACCTCTTCCTGAGGATTGGGTGGGAAAAGCCGGATTTAACCTTGAGCTTTTCCCTGGTGATCTATTTGGTAAATCATATCTCATGGATCAGAAAGCCGGTATTTTTCCAACCCAGCCAAACGGGCCGGTGTTTTATCATGACGAAGACTTGCTGACACAACCCCTGGCCAACGGGTCAGTCCTGGTGGTGGCTCCTGAGGAAGATTTGCAGCGAATGACCATCAGTTCTGAAAAACAACATCTTGAACTCTGGGATGACCGGTCCAACCACAACAACGGATGGTTTAAGATCAGAAGTATTATTCCGGCAGAGACCACAAAAGGTGCAGTTGAATGGATTATAACACCAAACGTCATGCCGGGATGGCATTATAAACCGGTGGTTCAGGTCTCGCAGATTGGCTATCACCCGGAACAGAAAAAAATTGCCATCCTCGAGATGGACAAAAAAGATGAGCCGGCAGAAAATTTCAAGTTATACAAACTGGGAGCAGAAGGGAGAACATTGGTCAAAACAGGATTGCCTGATCACTGGGGAAGATTCCTGCGGTATAATTACGCTACGATGGACTTTTCGGGGGTATCCGGACCGGGAATGTACCAGCTGTCTTACGGAAAATACCTGACACATCCTTTCAAAATAGACGGTGATGTGTTTGAACGCCATGCATGGCAGCCAACACTCGAATATTACCTGCCTGTACAAATGTGTCACATGAGGGTCAACGAAAAATACAGGGTGTGGCATGACTGCTGCCACCTTGATGATGCAGTGATGGCCCCTTTAAATATCACCCACTTTGACGGATATTCGCAGGGATCATCCACGTTATGTGATTTCAAGCCGATGGAGACATTACCGGGACTGAACCGGGGAGGCTGGCATGATGCCGGAGATTATGATCTCCGCGTGGAGTCGCAGATGGGTACTGTGTGGATGCTGGCACTGATGATCGAGGAATTCGGGCTGGATTATGATGCCACGCTCATCGATCCTGAACAAAGACTTGTTGAAATTCATGTTCCTGACGGAAAATCCGATGCCATACAGCAAATTGAGCACGGACTTGCATCGGTGCTTGGAGGATACCGTTCTATGGGAAGGTTATACCGCGGGATCATCTGTCCTGCAATCCGCCAGTATGTTCTGCTGGGAGACGCCGCAGCAATGACTGACAACCTGTTTTACAATGATTCCCTGAACATAAAGGTTCCTCCGGGAATATTCTCAGGAATTGCGGATGATCGCTGGGTGTTTACCGAAGACAATCCGCGAAGGGAACTTTATGTTACTGCAGCTTTATCTGCAGCTTTCAGGGTACTTAAAGAATCAAATCCGGATCTTGCAGATGAAGCGTTGAAAACTGCCCTTGATTTATGGTCTTCAGCATCTCAGGTTGAAGGAAATGCCTCCTCAAAAGTGATTGCACTGTCTGAACTCATTCTCAGTACCAATGATCCTGAATTGAAGAAGATCTTGATTTCACTGAAAGAAGGAATAATCTCTGATATCAGCAGATGCGGCTGGGCAGTCGGACATATGATACATCTTATTGAGGATAAAAAGTTCAGGGATGAAATCGCATCAGCGGTCAGGGAGTATCAGCAGCAAATCAAGAAGCAAACCGAATCAGACTCTCCTTACGGAGTACCTTACAAGCCGCATATATGGGGTGCAGGATGGAACATTCAGCAATTTGGCGTTGAGCAGTACTTTTTTAACAAAGGATGGCCCGAACTGACCACGACCGAATTTTTCGAAAACGCCCTGAATTTTATCCTTGGAGTACATCCGGGAATCAATACTTCTTCTTTTGCTTCCGGGGTTGGTTCAAAATCGGTGACAGTAGCATATGGGGTTAACCGGGCAGACTGGTCATTTATTCCGGGAGGAGTGGTTTCAGGTACAGCCCTGATAAGACCCGACTTACCGGAACTGAAAATATGGCCTTACCTGTGGCAGCAAACCGAATATGTAATGGGAGGAGGAGCCACAAACTATATGTTCCTGGTAATGGCAGTTGATGCACTTTATAAACAGGATAAGTAACCTGAGTATGTTCATGTCAGTTCCGGTTCTGTCTGGTTTTTTTCAGATGCAATTCTGTTCATCTTATTAAAAATTGTATTTTTGGACCTTCAACCTGATAAAACAATCAAAGCGATGAAGTTGATGGGAATATGCAGCAGGGCTTTAATCCTGTTTCTGATACTGTTGAATATCGGTTGTGATCAGATATCAAAACACATCGTCAGGGGGAACATTGATTATTACCAGCAGGTCGAACTGATCAATGATAATCTGATTCTTACCAAGGTGGAAAACACCGGTGGTTTTCTGGGTTTTGGTACCTCCATTCATCCCCTGTTGAAAAAGATCATCTTCCTTATCTTTCCGGCCCTTGTGCTGATCATACTCATAGGATTTGTTCTGGCCAGAACCAGGGATAATATTTATTTTATCATTGGCATATCTTTCATCATCGGCGGAGGAATTGGCAATATTTTCGACAGGATAATCCACGGCTCTGTTACCGATTTCCTTCATATAGACATCGGGATATTCAGAACAGGTATATTCAACATGGCAGATGTGTCTATTATGTTCGGAACGGCCTGTATACTTATATATAATCTGACAAAGAGAAGAAAATTAATCAACAGCTGAATCCCAGAACCTGCCAGGGTTAATTCTGTTTTTTCAGCCTTCTTTTTGTGACCTTAAGGACCTTTATAGCAAAACCGGCCGTTATTTCAGACAGCATTTTCCGGGCAGCTTCAGGATCGGATCTATAAACGGCGGCAATGTTTTTCTCTTTGGTGGCAACTGTATGAAATACATCTGATTCGAATTCCTGTTTCCACTTTTTAAGTTGTGCTATCTGTTCTCCGTAATTTTCATCCACCTGTGAAGCATAATCCCTGAAAACCCAGTATCCGGCATCAGGATACAATTCCCGGAAATCCCTGTCTTTATTCAGATAATTTTCCAGTGCCAGTTCATAGCTTTCGTTTTCGTAACCTTCCGGAATTTCTTCAATACCATAATACCATGGTATATAAGGCTGAATGCAGGGATACCTGGGTGCTGTCCATAAAACACAACCGATGTCAACCGGCAACCAGCTTCGCAACTGAAATATCACGCTGAATGTGTTGGTTTTACTACATATTCGTGTTGTTGTGGCTTTGTGAGGATTTCCACTACTGTCTGCAGTATGCATTTCATAATCAGTACCTTCATAATGGTTCTGCAAAACATGCATTATATCCTGTATGCTTATCTTTTGTCCTGGTTTGAAAGAAAAAGGAAATACCTCGTTTATCCCGTATTGATTTTCCGACAGAATATTCAGTGCAGCCCATCTTCGGGCTACATTGGTCCTTGAATCCAGGTAGTATGGATGACAATATGCCTCCCTGAAATTAAACGGTTCGCCTTTACCACGATCAAACCATCCCTGTTGCAAGGCAAAATCAATAATATCCGGTGATGCCAGGAAATTGACAGTATCTGTAAGGTCAATGTAATCAATGACATAATAATTCGGAACCAGGACAACCTCATCGTCCGGTACCCTTGCCGCAACCCAATGACACCCGTTAACAACCTCCAGAACCCAGGCCTCGTCAGGATCGGCCACGGAATATATCCTTCCTGTATGATTGTATCCAAATCTTTCTACCATGCTGCCTGCAATCTTAACAGCCTCACGTGCTGTATGAGCCCTTTCGGCCATGATCCTCCTCAGACATTGCACAATTCTGCCTTTGCTATCTGTCACCTTCGAACGGCTGGCATCAGATGTGATGGCTACACCCCATTCATTCAGGTATTGCTCGGCATTGAATTCCGAAACGGTTATCCAGAAACAGGCATTGGTCTGTTCGGTTTCAGCGATGCTGTCCCCGCTGAGAAAAACCTGGTAACTTTCCGGATCGTGGTGAATGCGGGGTAACTTGTGCCAGTCAGTAAAGGTATCACCGTGATTGTCTTCATTGTGCCCTATTAAAACCGAACCATCGGCTGAAGCATCTTTGCCTACTAGTATGGTAAAGCAATTGAACTCATTTATCTGTTGAGATTTAATTGACAGGGAAGAAAGAATGAAAAACAGGATTATCAGAACCGGTAACTTTTTCATGGCGTTGAGCTTTATATGTCAAATGAAAACAGCTAAAACTGAAATCTTTCAATGACATATCATTATTGCTTCAAAGCTAATGACTATTCATTTTATAAAAAAGTTAAGCCCAAATTGTGTGTAAAAATAACTTATCTGAGTCAGTCTTGCGTATTTATGCATGTCTGAACGATATCAATTCATTTTTCTATATTAACCGTTGCAGGAATAAGGTTTGCGGAACCATCGACGAGTAAGTCGCAGATAATATTCAGAACCTCTTTGTATAAACATGGCAGTAAGGTTTGTGACCGTTATTCCTGTAATAATCCTGGTGATAATCTTCTGCAGGCCAGAAAGTGCCGGCAGGAGTCACTTTTGTGGCGACCTTATAGCCTTTGTCTTTTAAAAGACCGATCAATTTTTGTGCGGTCAGTAATTGCCGGATGTCAAGGTAAAATATCTCGGATCTGTACTGATCTCCGATGTCCGGTCCCTGCCTGTTTACCTCTGTCGGATCATGGATTTCAAAAAACAGCCTGGCCAGCTTTTCATAGGATGTCTTTGAGGGATCAAATACAATTCGTATGGCTTCTGCATGACCTGTAGTATGACTGCATACTTCCTTATACGTTGGATTTTCCTTGTGTCCGCCAATATAACCCACCTCGGTTGAAATAACACCCGGCTCCTGCTGCATATAATACTCCACTCCCCAGAAACAGCCCCCTGCAAAAACAGCTGTATCAGAAGTCTTGTTCTTATCATGTAATTCAGCCCGTGCAAATTCCAGCGAAACGGAATTGACACAGTGCCTGGTGTTTTTTGGCGTGAATCCTTCTCCTGTAAAGACATGCCCCAGGTGCGCCCCACAGTTGCTGCACACTATCTCAGTGCGTCTTCCGTCAGCATCCGGCAAACGTTTCACTGCCCCGGGAATCTCATCGTCGAAACTCGGCCATCCACAGCCTGATTTGAACTTATCGGCTGATTGATATAGCGGTGCTCCGCAACGTTTGCATTCATAAATACCTTCTTCATAGAAATCGTTGTATTTTCCTGTAAACGGACGCTCGGTGCCTTTTTGGACGATAACCCTTTCTTCTTCCGGTGTTAGTTTGCGAAAATTCATACTCGTTTGTTGTTCATTTGTGGTTTGCTGGCTGCAGCCATAAGCAAATTCAAATATCAATATAAAAACAAAAATAGCGTTTTTCATTTCCAGCATGATCGTTATTAACAAATATTCAGTATCTCAGTTGTGATACTTCTGCATAGAATAAAACATTAACAGTTGAGTTGTATTATTGTTGTTGCATGCACATCTCTTTTTTCATCCCTTCAGCTGCAGCCATACATGACATAAACATTTTTTTCGGAGATGTAAGCCTGACAGAATTGAAAAAACAGATTAATGACAGAACCCTGGAAATAAAACCGTAACTTTGAAAAAATTCACGATTTGAGAATTAGCGCTTTATTTACTAATTCCTTTCTTATTATTAGTATATTATCGCTCTCTTTTTTAAATCAGACATTTGAAAATTTTATTAAATAACCGGTATGACAGGAGATCAAACTTAATTATTAGATTGCACTCAAAAACTATCTGTTAAACAGGTAAAATCATATCATTAAAAAAATACACATGGGAAGATCGCAGGAAACATATAACAAAAAAGAGGTAAGAAGTAAAAAAGAAAAAAAGAGAAAAGAAAAAGAAAAGAAAAGGCTGGCCAGAAAAGAAAACGAAAAAAAAAGCAGCCTGGATGATATGATTGCATATGTCGACGAAAACGGGATGATCACTTCCACCCCTCCTGATCCTAACAAAAAAAAGAAAATCAAATTAGAGGATATCAAAATAAGTACTCCAAAACGTGAAACATCTCAAAAATCAGATCCGGTGAGAAAGGGAATCGTAACCTTTTTTAATGATTCCAAAGGTTTTGGATTTATTAAAGATCTTGAGTCACAGGAAAGCATTTTTTTCCATGTAAACAATCTGCTTGAAGATATTAAAGAGGATAGTGTTGTAAACTTTGAAACAGAAATGGGTCATAAGGGACCTGTAGCTGTGCAGGTGAGACTTTTCAAATCCGGATAATGGTCCGTGCATTTAACAAAGCTGGAAGCACGCAATTACGATCTGTTATTTCATCATTTTTAAATATATACGGGTGAAATCCATATTAAACCTGGTCTTGTGGCTAAGTTGATACTATTACTACAATAGATATTATTGAAAAGATGAAAAATCTTCAAAAAATCATTTCAGGAGGACAGACCGGTGTTGACCAGGCTGCGCTCAGGGTCGCGCTGGAACTTAATTTCCGGATTGGTGGCTGGTGCCCTCCGGGGAGGATTTGCGAAAATGGTAAAATACCGGCAGAATATCCATTGACTGAAACAACGAATGAAAGAAGCCCGATGGCACCGGATATTCCCCGTTCACAAAGAACTGAATACAATGTGAGAAATTCTGATGCCACATTGATTCTTAAACCGGAAGAGACAAAAAATGATCCCGGAACCGGGTGGACCATTCAATGTGCCAGGGAATATAAAAAACCATACCTTATCATTGACCCCTACACTCCGGAGGCAGAAAAACCAATCTTCGGATGGCTGTTAAAAACACCTGTTGAAATATTGAATATTGCAGGACCAAGTGAGAACACATCACCCGGCATCAGTAAGCAGGCATTTAATCTGCTTTTCATGGCTCTCACCAAATACAGAATCCGGTTTTTCGATGATAAGTTTCCGGTATATGACACAAATGATTAAATTAGGGATTTAATCCGATGGTAATCCATTTAAATATTCCAGATCAACAGGATTACCCCCGGTACAATCCCAGATAATTCTCTGAACCTTTGTGGTTTGTTCCATTGATAAACCAGTCATATCTTTGGTTTCTAAAATTGTAAGAATATCTTTCATACATCCCTCTTGAGAAATTGTAGCGCAGATCGTATAGGTCGATGCTATACCCGGAGCAGCTTTATCAGAGACCAGACAAAAAACCGGAATTTTCCTGGTTACTGATTCACTATCAGGTATGAATTCCCAGATTGTTGGCACTGCCATAACCACCGGTTGATAAGCATTGGAAGCAGGTTTAAACCATGTTCCAAATGTAATTGCATACGTGGTATCAGCACCAGTTGCATTGTTCATTTCTATCCTGAGGGCATAGGCTCCGCCTGCAGGGGTTAATCCACTTGAACTTAAACAGTCCATCATACATTGCGGATCATTCGGATTTGTTTGAGCACAGTTTTGAACACATGCTAAATAGTTATTAAATTCCACACTTCCCGGATCTATTTCTGAAGAAACATCTCCATCAATAGAAATGATAAGCCCGCTTTTTGAAACTTCATTGCATGTTTCATTAAAACCTGTTGAAGGATTTACTCCGTTATCATCATCATTGTCTGATTCGGAACATCCGGATATAAGGATGACCATCATGGCAATAAACAAACAGAATTGAATTTCTTTCATTATTATAATTGTTTTTAATTGCTAAAAGCTGAATATGCTGATAGCACATATTTAATTCAAATTTAACCAAATATAATATTAAACAATGCTTTATAATAAAAAGATCCATATTCAAAAATCCCTGGAATGTCTTTTGATTTAATACCATAACTTATCATTCAGCATGGTATTTTTTCATATATTGGATCATTAAATAAAGACAATTTCAGAATCAATGAATATATTGCCAATTAAAAGAAATACCGATGAAAACAATTGCTCTTTTCCTGCTGGTAATAATGCTTGCCGGTTGCACAAACCAGCCCTCTGAACCCGGCAATTATCCCATATCGCCTGTAAATATCAGGCAGGTAAAATTAACTGATGAATTCTGGCTGCCAAAAATAAAGACTGTTCAGCAGACAACCATTCAGTATGCGCTTGATAAATGCAGGAATGAAGGACGGATGGACAACTTCCTTATTGCAGGGGGAGTAATGAAAGGGGAAACCAGGGGGGCCATGCCTTTTGATGATACCGATTTATATAAAATCATTGAGGGAGCATCTTATTCCCTGATCATATCACCCGACGAACAACTCTCTGATTACCTTGATTCGCTTATTGCAATCATCGAAACGGGACAGGAAGAGGACGGTTATCTCACTACATGGAGGACCATCAATCCCAATAAGCCACCTGCTCCATGGGTACAGCCAGGTGAACGGTGGCATCACCTGGGTGCCAGTCATGAGCTGTACAACAGCGGGCACATGTTTGAGGCTGCTGCAGCGCATTATCATGCCACGGGCAAAAGAAATTTCCTTGAAATTGCCCTGAAAAATGCCGACCTGCTGACCGAAACCTTTGGTCCGGGGAAAAATCCCGAATTACCCGGGCATCAGATCGTGGAAACCGGACTCATCAAACTTTTTCAGATTACACACGACAAAAAATACCTGGAACTGGCAAAACATTTTCTGGAACAGAGAGGGGATTCCAGTCATCGCAGACTTTTTGGCCCATACAGCCAGGATCATATGCCTGTAACCAGACAGGACGAAGTTGTAGGTCATGCAGTGCGTGCAGTTTACATGTATGCAGGCATGACAGACATTGCTGCCATCTGCAGCGATACGGCATACCTCAATGCAGTCAATAAACTCTGGGAGAATTTGGTGAACAAGAAGTTATATATCACAGGAGGCATCGGAGCCAGACATGAAGGAGAGTCTTTCGGGGAAAACTACGAATTGCCCAACCTGACCGCCTATTGTGAAACATGTGCTGCCATCGGAAGTGTTTACTGGAGTCACCGCATGTTCCTGCTTACCGGCGAAGCAAAATATTACGATCTGATTGAAAGAACGTTATACAATGGTCTGATCTCCGGTATCTCACTTGAAGGTGATAAGTTTTTCTATCCAAATCCGCTTGAATCTGATGGTCAATATCCGTTTAATAAGGGCTCATGTACACGTCAATCCTGGTTTGACTGCTCCTGCTGCCCGACAAATCTGATAAGGTTCGTACCTTCCGTTCCAAACCTGATCTATGCAGTCAGTAATGACACGCTGTATATTAACCTGTATATGTCTGATTCGGCGAATGTCAGAATGAAAGGCACAAATGTGCAGGTTGCGCAGGAGACTGGTTATCCGTGGGAAGGCAGAATTACTGTTTCCATCAATCCCCGCAAATCAATGAAATTCACGATAAAACTCAGAATTCCGGGTTGGGCTGAAAACGATCCCACTCCCGGTGATTTATATGAATATACCGACGAGCATACCAGGCAGGTAAAAGTGGCTGTCAACGGCAGTGAACAGATACAGGATCACAGGAGCAGATACTTTGTGATTTCAAGAAAATGGTCACAGGGTGATCTGATCGAGATGATCCTGCCCATGAAGGTGCGCCGCGTTATAACAAATGATTTGGTTAAAGAGAATCAAAATCTTGTTGCACTTGAATACGGGCCGCTGGTCTATTGTGCCGAGGAGATTGACAACAGTCTGAATATTGCTGAATTATTCATGCCTGACAATGCTGTCATGATGGCCGAAAAAAGTGATGATCTGCTTGGCGGTATCAATATTCTGACAGGAAGCATTCCTGCTGAAAATAAAGAAAAGGATGTTAAAATCATGATGGTGCCTTATTTTGCATGGTCAAACAGGGGTCCTGGCCGTATGAAAGTATGGTTGCCGCGTGAAGAGAAATAACACATACGAATATACCTGCTTTTGATCATTTATTGATATTCGGTGGCTGTATCATCAGCCAATCGAATTGCAGTATGCCCAAAGGGCAGGATTTTATTCAGGAATATTCTGTAATGAAACGTCCATTAAAAAATTTTCATTTTTTCACAAAAGGAGATGAAAATATTTTTAATGGTAAGTTACATCAGACCAATAGAA
>JAFGBD010000072.1 GCA_016933335.1 Bacteroidales bacterium
AATTAATTATAAATTTAAAATTAAGACTATGATTGGTACAATATCAAATGATATACTGGATTCATTGTTTGAAACGATCCCATTTGAATTTTCAGTAATTGATACTAATGATAAAGTATTGGCATGGAACAAGCATGACACCAGAATTTTTAAGAGACCTTTAGGAGTGATAGGCAGAGATGTCAGAAACTGTCATCCCCAGAAAAGCGTTCATTTAGTTGAAAAGATACTTGACGAGATGAAAAGCGGGAAAAGAGACCTTGCCAGATTTTGGATTGACCTGGCATTGGATTCAGAAAAGAAAGATAAGAAAAGTAAGATTTTAATTGAATATTACGCATTACGAGATAAGTCAGGAAATTATCTTGGTTGTTTGGAACTCTCTCGCGATATTACTGAGATTCAGGCACTAACCGGAGAAAAGAGGCTGTTAGATGATTAAATTACCTTTTCTTTTTTTATATATATGCATTTTCCCGTCGTTGATTTATTCCCAGCGGATTGATTCGTTGAATATCTATTCAAAGATATTTGATAAAGAAAGAAGAATTCTTATTTATACCCCCGGGGAATACGACAAAAAACCTGACTCAGGATATGAGGTAATTTATGTTTTTGATGCTCAGGCCAGGGAATATTTTGATATTATTCATTCATCATTATCTTTCCTGAATAGTTCTCTGTTCCCGATGATCGTTGTCGGTATAGTTTCGGAGAATCGGAACAAAGATTTTTTGCCCAGAAATGAATATCCTGAAACATATGAAGAATATAATGGTAATCTGGGAGATGCTGATAAATTCATAGGTTACCTGGACAATGAATTAATACCCTATATTGAAAAAAACTACAGAACCCTCCCGAGAAGGATCTCCATCGGGCACTCTAACGGTGCTACTTTTATTACATATTGTCTTTTGAAAAATCCCGCGATATTTGATGCATATATTGCCATTTCTCCAAATTATGGATATGATAAAGAACAGCTTGTTAAAAGGATTGAGAAATTCGATCCTGGTCAACTGAAATCAGTTAAGTTTATGTACATGTGCATTTCCAATGAGGGTGATGAATGGACTTCAGCGAAAAAAAAGGTCATTTCTTCATTGAAATCAAGGTCATTTAAAGACAAAATCATCATTGTGAACCAGGACTTTTCAGCAACATGTAATCATATGACAGTCTATCCGACAGGTGTCATTAACGGTTTAAAGAATTATTTAGATTATCAGTTCTTCAATGTCAACAATTTGATTGCATATTATTCTGAATTGTATGATAAAAAACTAATTGACCTGAATCCGGAGATGTTAAAGCATATCAGTCATTCTTTTCTCTTGAACGAAAAGACTGATGACGCTGCCAGAATATTGCTCTGGGCTTTACAGCTCTTCCCTGATGAACTTCACTTGTATAATCATATTGCCGAAATATATCAATATCAGAATAACAGTTCACAGGCAATAAAATATTACAGATTATATAAAGAAAAACTGGAGCAGCATAAAGATTTATTCTCAAAAGAACAACTGGAAAATCTGAAAGAACTTATAGATACCCGGATTAAAAACCTTGAAAATAAATAATAACCATAAATAAAGTCGTGCAGAAGCAATGACTGCAATTCTAACGATTATCAGCTGTCAGACTTTTACAGGTATCTGCAGTAAAACACATTGTTCATCCGTGAAGAAAATATTATTGATATCAAGTTTGGTACTGATTTCATCCGGTATCTTCTCTCAGGAAAGATTCTGCCCGACCTTTGGCTTATTTGTAAGGACAAATGCAAATTATGGCTGGTCTGCAGGAATGATGATTGAAATGAAAATAAAAGAAAAACTTCATCTATTCGCCAGGGGTGATTATAACAAAGACTACTGGAAATCTGAAACTCCCAGGCATGATGAGTACACAGATACCGGTTCTGTTATATGGATAAGTTTTGGAATTAAAAAAAATATTTTAAAATAATCTGTATATATCAAACCACAGTCTTTGGTATTTCGTTTATGTTTAATATTGAAGTTTATATTCCGTATCATTATTGAGCCGAACAAATTACCTTTTAACAATCTTCCGGCTGACCACCGGGCCGTACTGGTAAACTGTTAACCGGTTGTCAAATAAATGTTTATCCCCCAGGCTGATTGTTATCCGGGCCAGATCAGGTTGCCTGTAATACATTGTATTCGCAGCTTCTGAAAATTGAATTTCTTTCAGATTTTTTGTCAGGTTCAGGCAATCAATATCCAGGATCACCGGTCTGCCCTTTGCTGATACCGGATCAAAAATACCTTCTTGATCTGAAATTTTAAAAAGAACCTGTTGATCGGTATGCCGGTCCGGAACCGGAATGTACTGGTAATGCCTTGTTTCTGATTCATAAATGGTCCTGCCTGTAAACAACGACAGGTATTCCTGCTCGATCCGGTTCAGTTCATCTATTACCCTCCCAGCAGCATCATCAGGCACCTCGCTCTCACTTTGGCCAGTAAGCAGCTTGAACCTTCTTTTTCTCAGCTTGATAATAAAATTGGCAGCCTCCTCAGCTTTAAGTTCAGTCGTTTTCTTAACCAGTAATTCTTTTTCAACCGGGATCTGAACATAAACCGAATCCCTGAAAACCCTTTTGTATGATGTCTCCTTTTCAACCATAAAGTTTCTCTTAACAGATAAATCCGTATAGAGGATCTGGTCTCCTTCAGTAATGACCATCTCTTCAGTGACCGGTCCGTTCATGATAAAACGGTCGGGCAGGATAATCATTCCCGATTGGGTGAACTGATCCAGCATCTCAGAAAACTGCCCTGATTCAGTTTCCATATTTACAGAATAGAAATAATCAGGATCAGGCTCACTGGTTGTATATACACTGATCTTTCTGATTTGCCATGAAACAACGGAGTCATGTGAAACATCTTCAATTGAAAGATATTTCCCGGCATATTCATGGAAAGGTCCCGGAATAAATTCTGACTTCAGGAAATCGACATCGATATTGATAACTGTCCCGGGTAATGAATAAAGGAGTGTATTTTTATCGAATGTCTTCAGATTCCGTATATGAGATACGAACAGTGCAGGTGTTCCGGAACAGCCTGTCAGAATTAACAGAAGTGGTATCCATTTGAAACGCATTTTATTCATGTCACATTGTCTTGAATTTTTAAAAATGCCTTGCCCAGATAATCGATAATATCAGATGATATCAGCGAGTATTCTCCTTTTTCCAGGGACGCCAGGTCAGCCGCCAGGCCGTGCAGAAATACACCTGCAACTGCAGCCTGGTCAGGTGTGTAACCCTGTGAGAGCAATGACAATAAGATGCCTGTCAATGCATCCCCGCTCCCCGCAGTTGCCATGCCCGGATTACCTGTTGAATTGAAAAGGCAAATGCCTCCAGGTGTTGCAATGGAGCTGTGTGCACCTTTTAGAACGATATAAGCCCCCAGTTCCTTTGCCAGCTCAATCTGTCTCTGATTTCTCTCAAAGCTGTTTTTTGATTCACCTGCGATCCGTTCAAATTCCTTCGGATGTGGCGTAAGGATGCTTTGGGGGGGTATCAGCTTTAACCATTCCTTATTTTTCCCAAGCATGTTCAATGCATCTGCATCAATAACCATTGGTTTTCCCCATGCCTCAAGAAGGTTCTTTAAAGCCTTCTGTGAACCTTCCCGGCAGTTGATTGCAGGTCCGACAGCAACGGCCTGAAATTTCGACAGATCAGGAAATCCGGTAAACATGACATCCGACTGATCAATACTGATGAGAGATTCAGGCACGGCAGTCTGAAGGATATTTACACCGGACTGCGGGACATGTGCCGTAACAAGACCTGCACCTCCCCTCAGGCATGCTTTTGCAGCAATGACGGCAGCGCCCATCATCCCGTATGAACCTGCTATGAGCAATGCGTTCCCGTATGTTCCCTTATGTGAAAACCTGCGACGTCTTCTTATAATCTTTTGCACTTCCCTCAGGATGGTATAATGAAAATCAGAAGGTGTCTTCTCAATGATTTCAGGATGAAGGCCGATAGGCAGAATATGCCAGTCACCGACATATTCCCCGTTCTCAGCATAGAAAAAACTCAGCTTCGGAAACTGGAATGTCAGGGTATATGCGGCCTTTATGATGTTTTCCCGGATATTTCCGGCATTGTCTTCTCCGAATAATCCGCTGGGAATATCAATCGAAACAACATCGGCGCCCGATTGATTGATATGCCTGACCAGCCTGGCAGCCAGGCCTTCAAGAGGCCGTGTCAGTCCTGAACCAAAAAGGCCATCAATAACCAGATCTGTTTCTTCAATAAGCGGAAATGAATTTTCATCATTAATCTCAAAGATTTTCACCCTGTTCTGCCGGATAAGCCTCTCCCTGTTGATCCCGGAATCTTCTGATATCCGGTTGGAAATGTTTAACAAATAGATCCGCATGTTATCAAATCCCTGTTCCGAAAGCAGACGGGCAACAGCCCATGTATCCCCTCCGTTATTGCCGGGACCTGCAAAAAGACTGATTGTCCTGTCGGAGCTGAACCTCTGAACCAGCCAGTGTGAGACAGCCCTGGCAGCTCTCTCCATCAGTTCAATGGAAGGTATGGGTTCATTCTGTATGGTAAATGCATCAATGCTTTTTATCTGGGATGTCCTGAAAATCTTCATTCAAATATAATTTTATGATTATCCCCTTCGCTTCACAAGGCACCTTTTTACAAATTTAATCGGATTTCACTAAAAATATCATGCATTCCAAACCTGATTGCTCATATTTTGAAACACCCCCCGTATCAGTTGCCCAAAAATAGTGATATTCCGGACATAGTGACTTTTTTCATCTTTCAGAGTTAAAAAAGATTTCTATATTTGTTTTTCCGGATTTGTTGTCAGGAGTATGCGAATTCCTGCCTGCATCATGTAATACAAACAGGTGCATTGGTATATGATTATCTTATTCAGCTGCGTAATGCTATTATATTAATTAATACTTAATTATATGTTTAAAGGACATCCGAAGGGATTATATGTTGCATCTCTGGCCAATATGGGCGAGAGATTCGGTTTTTATACCATGTATGCCATCATGGTATTATATATTCAGGCAAAATTCGGTTTTGATCCGAAAGTCACAGGCTGGATCTGGGGAGGTTTTTTATTTGCTGTTTATTTCCTTCCTCTTCTGGGTGGTATTGTGGCTGACCGGCTTCTTGGTTACGACCGTACTGTTCTTGTCGGTATTCTGATCATGTTTTCAGGGTATGTTCTCTTGTTCATCCCGGGAACCGGCCTTATTGTCATTCTCTTTGCATTATTTGTCATAGCCCTGGGAACCGGATTTTTTAAAGGCAACCTGCAGGCAATTGTTGGTAATCTGTATGATGATCCAAAATACAGCCCCCTCCGCGACAGTGCTTTCAATATTTTCTACATGTGTATCAATATAGGTGCCTTCTTTGCACCCTCTGCCGCCCGGGCCATGAATAACCGGATACTGGGCAAGGTAGGATTCACCTATAACCAGGAAATACCGGCCCTGGCTCATAAATTCCTGAACGGCGACCTGAGTGTAAGTGAAAAACTGACACAGCTGGCGACTGGGCAGGGAGCAGGTAACATGGATCTTGCAGCTTTCTGCAATCAATACATCGGCTCACTGAGCGAATCTTACAATTACGGATTTGGTGTTGCAGCCATCAGTATCATCCTCTCGATGATAATCTATCTGGGGTTCAAAAGATATATATCTCATGCAGGCGGATCTGTAAAAGTTCCTGCAAAATCCGCAACCACCGATAACAGCCAGATGACACTGACGCCACAGCAGGTGAAAAACCGGATCATTGCCCTGCTGCTTGTTTTCTTTGTGGTTATTTTCTTCTGGATGTCGTTTCATCAGAACGGGCTTACCATGACATTCTTTGCCCGTGATTATACGGTCAGCAAGGTACCGGCATTTACTTACACATTCTTTAACCTGAATTCATTCCTACCTCTGATACTGGCAGTTATCGGCCTCTTAATTCTGGTCAGCAAATCAGGGAGGATCATGAAGATCATTGGTGCCGTCATGCTGATCGGCGGGCCTGTAGTTGCCTATCTTGTTTACAGGGGCTTTCCTTCGGAAAACGGTATCCTGCCCCAGGATTTCCAGCAGTTCAATCCCTTGTTTATCGTACTCTTAACCCCGGTCGTCATTGCAATCTTTGCCGCATTGAGAGCAAAAGGAAAAGAACCCTCGGCACCAAAAAAAATCGGTATAGGAATGGTGATTACTGCCCTGGCATTTATGATACTTATGATTGTATCTTTCGGTTTGAAATCACCCAAACAGCTGGATTACCAGGTTTCTGACATCCTTGTCTCACCATACTGGCTGATCAGCACCTATTTTATCCTCACCATCGCTGAATTGTTTCTCAGCCCCATGGGAATTTCATTTGTATCCAAAGTATCGCCTCCGCAGTACAAAGGCCTGATGCAGGGCGGGTGGCTTGCTGCGACATCAGTCGGTAACCTGCTTGTGGGAATAATGGGATTTTTCTGGGCTTTCGTATCTTTGTGGGCTTTCTGGGCTATTCTGTTGGTATGCTGCCTGTTGTCAGCAGCTTTTATTTTCTCGATACTTAAACGTCTTGAGAGAGCAACGCAGTAAAATTCAAACTTCAAAAACAGATAAATGAACCACCTCCCCGGGGGTGGTTTTTTTGTTTATGTGATTTTTTCCTTACGAGAGATGTATTCACTTTGGTTTAACAAAAATCCCTTTTTATAATCATTTTTTCAAGGTTGATAAAATTTTTCTCAAGGTCATCAATTATTGTAATAACTTGCGCCCGGAAAATCAATTTCAGGAAATGTCAGAAAAACTTGTAAAGCGCGTCATCATCACTGCTGATGACCTCGGCATAGACAAGAACATCAATAAGGGTATTATTGAATCTTTCAAAAATGGTTTGCTGAAGTCAACAGCTTTACTGATGAATGCCCCGGAAACAGAGGAAGGAATCCAGCTTGCCAGGCAAAACCCTGGCCTTGAAACCGGAATTCATTTATCCATTGTTGAAGGAATGTCTTTAAGAGGAATTCATTCAACCATAACCGATTCTTTGAGCTATTTCAACGGTGAAATATGCCTTATAAGAGACTGGAAAAACTTTCTTAAAAAATATTTTCTGGGAAAAATTGAATTTCGTGAACTGGAAGAGGAACTTGAGCTTCAAATACAGCAATTTCTAAGACATTTCACAGAAATACATTTTTTGAATGGTACACAGCATATGCACCTCATGCCTAAAGTCTGGAAAATTGTTATTAAGCTGGCAAAAAAATACAATGTTAAAGCAATCAGGTTACCTGGTTTTGCGAGACCTTCAAAATTATGGCTGAATAAACGGCTTCCCTTTCTTATTCCTTTCCAGCTGCTTGGTGAAAGAGGCAGAGCAGATTGCAGGAAAGCGGGGATAAAGTATCCGCATGATGTAATGGGGATGCAATTTTCCGGGAAAACAGACGAATCGAAATTATTGCTCCTGCTTCAAAATATGCATTCAAGTACAGCCGAAATTGTAATGCACCCGGGATATGAAAGCATGATTTTAAGGAAGAATCTGCCATGGGCATACAGCACATTCGACTGGGATTCCGAGAGAAAAGCTGTTCAGTCTGAAACAGTAAAAAAATATATTCAGGATAATCAGATTAAACTGATACATTTCTCTGAGTTATGAACATAAAAAATGAAAATGGTATCCACATTGTTTAATAGTTGTTACCTGCCAGAAAATTTCGGAATCATTTTCTGCATTAAAGGAAAATAACAAAAAATGATAATGATGCGGATTGCATGATATCTTTGAATAATAAAAAAACAAACATATGAAGACAATTTCAGTTGTTATCCCTGCATACAATGAAGAAGAGTGTATAGCAGTATTGATCGAAAAACTAAAAAAAATTCTTGATCCGCTAAATTACCCGTATGAAGTGATTATTGTGGATGATGGAAGCAAAGACAGGACTTTTGAAATTATTAAAGAACAAACCGGTATCCATAAATTCCTGAAAGGGATCAGGCTGTCACGTAATATGGGGCACCAGGCAGCACTGGATTGCGGTCTGAAACATGCTTCCGGCGATGCAGTCATCAGCATGGATGCTGATCTGCAACATCCCCCCGAACTGATTCCCCAGATGATCAAGCTATGGGAAGAAGGTAATGAAATTGTGTATACTCAGAAACTTGAAAATCAAGATACCACACTGATGTACAAGTTATGGGCAAAGACTTTTTATTCAATGTTCAACAGGTATTCACAAATCAAGCTCACTCCTGCCGGTTCAGATTTCAGGCTTATGGGAAGAAAAAGCATGGATGCCGTTCTGAGCATGCCTGAGTACCATAAGTTTTACAGAGGACTGGTTCCGTTTGTCGGATTCAGGTCAACCACTTTATCATTCCATGTTCAGAAAAGATTTGCCGGCAAACGGAAATATAATTTCAAACAATCCATGCGCCTTGCATCTGACGGATTGTTTTCCTTCTCTGACTTTGCGCTGAAAATACCTTTTATCATAGGTGGTGCAGCAATGATCATTATACTTTTGTATCTTTTATACACCCTGATCCTTCTTCTGTTTCATGGAACAGTAATCATCCAGGGATGGACATCAGTGATTGCCATTCTCATATTGTCCATCAGCATTCAGCTGATTTTTATGGGGGTACTTGGAGTATATGTGGGGAAAATATACTTCGAAGTCAAGAAAAGGCCGGTATATTTTTCCGATGAAAAGGTCGGTGAACTGGGAAAAATACAATGATCAGTCGCTAAAAAAATAATCATAGAGATTCTGCCTGGGAAAATCCAAAGCTTTACCGGGAATTTCCGGCTTAAGCTTCAACCAGGTACCATCATAAATTATACTGTCACTGAGCCTGGAATATTTTCCATCGGTTCTTTCAAGAAATATCGTATTACCGGGTTGAAGCTCAACCATTTCCCTGTCATAGTATAAAAAAGGGTATCGCGGCTTATAAAAGATCTTTCCGTTGACTGTGGTGATTTCCCCAAAAGGATTTTTTTCATCAATGATAAGCCTTGGATTGGTTTCCCAGCTATCAGGAAACCTGAATAAATCTTCAAGTACAACCGGGTCTGACCAGGAATGGCTGTAAATATATTCTGTTTCCGGCAAATCTTCCCGGTCAACAACAATGGCTGTTCCTTCTTCAAGATCAGGACAAAGCTCAACGACCTGCCGCCAGAAATCCTTTTGTATTTCCCAGCTTTTCATGAAATCTTTTTGTATGACCCTGCCGTAACCAATTAAAAATGACAAAACCAATGAAATAATGATTGTAAAGACATGTCTCAGATTATATTTTCTTAAAACAAAATAAAGCAAATAGAAAAACCCCCCGAACATAACAGCAGAACTGATACTGGCCGGTAAATGAACACTTGTTTCACGGCCTGTCAAAGCAATGGGAGGATAGTGTATGGCTGAAAGCAGGTATGAGAATACAAGCATAATCCCTCCCAATACAATTGCTTTCAGTGAAATCTTTACATCCTCATCAAGGAAGACCTTTACGGTAATTACCCTTGATTTCAGGTTTATAAGAGATGAAGTGCGTGAAAATGTATCTGTCTTCAATAAAAAATGGAAGAAAATGAATAAAAGAATAAAGGAGGGTAATATAAAAATGATAGTGATTTTAATGCCAGCCAATGCTTTCACAGCCGCATTTAAATATGAAAACACAGATACGACAGGCCCTATTAACAATGCTTTCAGTGTTTTAAACAATGCATCGGATATAACTACCTCTTCAAGTCGTGCTTCTTTAAATATTTTACGAGACATAAATACCAGTATAATAATCAATGCAAACACAAATGCATGTCTGATCTGCCTCCAGATATATTCTTTCTCTCTCCATTTAATGTTGGCAAAGGCCGGTGCGAAAAAAAACGGCAGAAAAGCTGTTTCGTATGTTATAAGTGAAAGGGCAGCGATAAAATATGACAAGATAAATTTCTTGTTCAGGAACAGCAGCAAGCCTGTCATAAGAAACAAAACAGAGATCTGTAGCTGGTATGCATGTATCAGTAATGCTTTTGTGGTATCCATGGGTGCAAGAAGAAAGAGTAATGCCGTAAACAAAGACAGAATAAAAGGGAAGGTTTTTTTTATTACCAGGTAAAGCAGGTATCCGTTTGTAGTTACGATGATCAGACCAAACAGATAGACAGCAGGCATTCCCCCCAGGTTGTACATTGCATTGGCAAGAACAAATGGCAGGGCAAATCCGAGAATCCTGCCCTCGGGATTACTGTTAAAGACCCACTTAATGTGTTCAATTATCTGTGCAAAGGTTGAATTGCAGGGGTCGGCAATGAAATAGTAATCATCCTCGTATAATCCAAATCTGTTAAATGAAAAATAGTATGCTGTAAATGTAAGCAGAAGTAAAGCAATATAGACAAAAACCCCATTCTCCGGTGTTAGTTTGAATTTCTTCATAATCGTATGCGCTTTATATTTTTATAATTATTAATCAAACAGGAAAGTCATCTTACATTCTATACATGATTAACTGAACCGGACTCCAGAAAGAGTTATTCTTCATTGGTATAATAATTTCTTTTGTTTATCTTTCTTTTATTAACATTCATAAAATGTATCTTGTCTGTGAACTCAAATTGACGTAATTTCACGCAGGATTTGAACAAAATAATGTAATAAATATAACATATACAGTTATTCTGCGTAAGAACGAAAGTACACAAAATGTCTAATAAATTAAATACATGATTATGAAAAAAATTAATACAGTGTTTTTTCTTTTGCTTGTCAGCTTTGCTTTTATATCCAACCAGATCAAGGCTGACATCGTATATACAAGCACTCCCGATTCGACAGCATCGGTTGGTGAGTCATACAGCTACCAGGTTACCGTTTCACATGATGGTACAAACCTGCAGTTCAGCCTGGTTGAAAAACCAGCAGGAATGACCATTGGCCAGACTTCAGGTTTGATCAGCTGGACTCCGGCCGCTATAGATCAGGGAGGAATAGTCGTTGTAAAGGCAACCAACTCTACCACTCCCGAGGGAAAATTACAGACATATTTTATCTATTTATCGGATGCCATTGAATGTCCCCAGGGACTTACATCATACTGGAAACTGGACGAAGCGGAGGGCCCGGTTTATCATGACTATGTCAGCGGACATGATGCCTATCATGGAGGCAGTGCATTTACTCTATATGACACCATCAGTGATGTGGTTGATAACTGCCAGGTATTCAAACCTGCCGGTGATGAAGATCAGTTTTTAACTGTTAATGAGGTAGAAGATTTTAACTGGTCAGAGGAGGATACTTTTGCCATTTCGCTGTGGTTTAAATGGACAGGTGAAAAACATGGGAACGATAACCAGATGCTTGTTGGCAGGGGAGACGGTAATAGATTTATTGTTTTGGGAATAAGGTATTATGACCCTGAAACTCTTCTTCCGGTACCCAACCAGCTTATATTTACGATGAATGACGGAAATGGGCATTCATATATGGTTACCTCATGGGATGGCATTCATGAACTGGATACTGAATGGCATCATGCTGTTGCCGAATTTATCGGCAAACCGAATGGTCAGGCCCAGCAGTTAAATTTATATTACGATAAAGTTAATGTTGGCGGTGATACCGAATACTTTGATAGTTTTGAAATGGATACAACCAACAAACTCGGCATAGGATACTGGGATGCTTACGGCATACAGAACCGTTCTCCGTTTACCGGCAAGATGGATGAAATTTTGATTTATAATAAGGCACTTGGTCAATCTGGCGTCAATTCGATATACAACGATGGTATTGCGCATAAACCGCATTGCAAACCAGGTAATTACGCACCCGTCATTACTTCAACACCACCCGATACAATTAATGAAGACATTCCTTTGAGCTATACATTAACTTACCGGGAACTTGATGCAACGGATGTGGTTACGAAGTCAGTTAAGATCATACCATCATGGATGTCTTTCAGTCCTGCAACCGGTGAATTATCCGGTATGCCTCTCAATTCGCATGTCGGTGATACTGTTGTAAGCCTGGCAATTAATGATGGTCATGTTGAAATTGTACAGACCTTTACTTTAACAGTGAAGAATACCAATGATCCCCCTGTTAAAACATCTACAGCTCCGACAACAGTTAATGAGGATGTAATGTACACATATACATTCACTGCCGAGGATGAAGATATCGGAGACCAGTTGACATTATCCATCCAGGGTACTTTACCTTCATGGCTGAATTTTGTAGATAACGGAGACGGAAGCGGTGTACTGAGCGGCACACCTACCAATGATGCTGTTGGAACCGACCCGTTCAGGAATTATACAGTTGTGATCCGGGCAACCGATAAAGCAAGTGCATATGTTCAGGAAAACTTCACCATCAGGGTGAATAATATCAATGATGCTCCGGTCATTACCGGACAGGTGGCTGTTTCGACTGACGAAGATGTAGCATTATTGATCTCACTCGATCATCTGGTTGTAACCGATGTGGATGACGTGTATCCTACAGATTTTACATTGAATGTTCAGAACGGATTGCATTATACAAGATCAGGCAATACAATTACACCGGAACTGAATTACAGCGGAGAACTTACTGTACCTTTATCCATTTCCGATGGTGACAGTATCAAGAATTATAACCTGACAGTAACCGTCAATCCGGTCAACGATCCGCCGGTTTTCCAGTCCACACCGGTGGTTACTGCAAAAGAAAGGTTACCGTATTCTTATACCTTCATTGCAACGGATGTTGACGATGCTACCCTCTCCTATGACTATGATAAGAAGCCTGTGTGGATATCATTCACAAGCTCGGCTGCCGGAGGCAGTATTTTCGGAACTCCCGGCAATACTGACGTCGGAACTGATTCGGTTGTCATCAAGGTTACTGATTCAAAAGCCACAACATACCAGAAATTCACCATAACGGTAACCAACGAGAATGATCCGCCTTCATTCACATCCATACCTGTTACAACCGGTGATGATTATGAATTGTATGTTTATAAGCTTTTGGCTGAAGATCTTGATGCCGGTGATGTTCTGACCTTTTTTGGCGAAATAATGCCTTCATGGCTGAATATTGTTACCGAGAACGATACAGCCAGGCTGAAAGGAACTCCGTTATACAACCAGACAGGCGATAACCCGGTAAAGATAGGAGTTACAGACAGTTACGATACAACCTATCAAAGTTTCACAATAGTGGTTGGTAATAATAATACATTACCTGTTGTGGTATCGGATCCTGATGACAGTGTTGAAGTAAATCAGCCTTATGCTTATCAGCTTGTTGTCACTGATGTCGATGAGGATGATGAGATTACTATTACTCCAACAACAATACCACAATGGCTGAACTATGATCCGGGAACAAAGATCTTAAGCGGACTGCCTGATAATTCGGTAAGTTACCTGAACAATGTCGTTTTTACAATAGGTGATGGCAGGGGAGAAATAACACATTCATTCACTATTAAGGTAAAGGGTGTTAACAGTCTGAATGATTATTCAATGAGTAATGCATTGGTAAAGAACCTGTATCCCGTTCCTGTTAGAGATGAAATGACCATTGAACTTGCCGATTCACAACCCTGTATATTCCAGTTGATAGACCTCAATGGTAAGGTTCTCAGAAATATCGATCTTCTGGATCAGAACAGGATATCTGTTGATGTTTCAGACCTTTATCCGAATGTTTATATTTTCAAAGTAATTAAAGGCACTGAATTACAGGTTGGTAAAATAATTGTTGAATAGGTATATATTGAATCCCGCCTGGTATGCATGCAGGCGGGATTCTTTTTACTTCCTATTTGATGTTAGTGCGCAATTTCATTGGACTGCAATTCATAATAACAACATAAAAATCTCAAAAAGTAATTTTAAAATTTTCTGTAAGATTTGGTGAATAATGATGACGGTAAGGAAGCTTAACAAGGTCTTTGGTGTTTTTATACTAACAGTTACTGGTTTAACAGGGTTATATTCCCAGGAAGAACCGTTGTTCATACTCCCGCTGGGAAATTCCATAACATATGGAAGCAAAAACGGAGAAACGGGAGATCCCGGATATTTTGTTTCATACAGATACAAGTTATACCAGCTTCTGAACCAGGCTGGTTATGATTTTGACTTTATCGGTCATCATTCATCCGGTTATTCGGTATTTTCAGATGCCAGCAACGGAGGTTTTCCTGGTATCAGAGACAATGAACTTGCAAATGTTTTGCAAACCGGCATTGACCCGAGAAAACCAACCACCATAACCCCGGGACCTTATTTAAATTATATCTCACCTGATATGATCCTGCTTCATATCGGGACAAATGATGTTCGTGACGGACAATGGGCAGATGCCTCACCCATCGGAGATATACTGGATGCTGTAGATACATATGAAACAACCTCCGGCAAGCCGGTATTGGTATTGGTGTCGCAAATAATCAGTTTTAAAGCCACCTTCGGAGAGTGTAATATATTTGATAATCTTAATAATTATAACTCGCAGATCACAACAATAGTAAATAACCGTATTGCAGGGGGCGATAAGCTTATTCTTGTTCCAATGCAATGTGGAGCAGATATTAACTATAACAGCGACATGGCGGATGACCTTCATCCAAATTCATCCGGAGAAGATAAGATGGGCATCAAGTGGTTTGAGGTTATCGACAACATCAATTCCGCTCCTGTTGTAACTGATATTCCTGATCAGTCAGAACCTGAAGGCCAGAGCTTCACACAAATTAACCTTGATAATTATATCTCAGACGCCGAAGACATTGATGCTGATATCAGCTGGTCCATCCAACCGGGGAATCCCCAGTATTTGAATGTATCAATAAATTCGCAACGGATTGCAACAATCACCCCCAAAGACAGTCAATGGAACGGATCGGAGACTATTACATTTATTGCTACTGATAATGGGAAATATATTACAAAACTTAAGAAATCAGCACAGGATGCTGTTACATTTACAGTAACTCCTGTAAATAATCCACCGGTCATTCTTTCTCAAAAGACATCGGTAAGCGTGGTGGAGGACAAAACCGTGGAAATCTTGCTATCGCATCTGAATGTTTATGATAGTGACAGTGATCCCGGAGATCTATCCCTGATTGTCCAGGATGGCACCAACTATACCCATACAGAAAACATTGTCAAACCTGATTCAAATTTAAACGGACAAATAAATGTGAATGTCGTTGTCAGTGATGGAATCGGCCAGAGCGATGTATTTCCAATGGTTGTTGATATTATTCCTGTTAATGATCCTCCGGTTATTACCGGGCAAACCCCCATATCGATCCAGGAGGAATCACAGATTGAAATCCTTAAATCTTATGTTTCAGTTACTGATGTTGACAATGATTATCCATCCCAGCATACATTGATTGTTAATGACGGTTTGAATTACACCCGGACGGGAAACACGGTTAAACCCAATGAAAATTACTTTGGAACACTTTCAGTACCCGTTAAGGTACAGGATCCATATGAAGCCAGCCAGGTTTATAACTTCTCGATAGAAGTCACAAACCTGGAGGATCCCCCGCAAATTACACTTCCGGTCAACCTTGAGGCAAATGAAGGGGAATTGTATTATGAAAGAATACTGGTAAGTGATCCTGACAGCAACCAGGTAACCATCAGCAGTGTTTCTTTGCCGGGATGGCTGAATCTGAGTCCAAATCCGGGTGAGTTATACGGCACACCCGGAAATGAGAACATCGGGGATAATTACATCACGGTAAGAGCATATGATGGAACCTACACTGTCGACACCACATTCATCATTAAAGTCACCAATACCAATGATCCTCCTGTTTTCACCTCCACCCCTGTTACAGATGGTGACGATTATGAAGAATATTACTATAAACTGACAGCTATTGATCCGGACGATGATCCTTTAACACTTATCGCCATTACAATTCCAAGATGGGCATCCTTTAATAAAAATACCGGTGAGCTTACAGGCATGCCAAAATACAATGATCCAGGTGAATACATGGTCAAGCTTTGTGCCTCAGATGGAATTGAAGATACCATCCAACAGTTTACCATAACGGTAACCAACAGGAATGATACACCAAAAATTGTGTCAGTACCCCGCTTAATCAATAAGATAAACCAGAGTTATACTTATGTATTCAAAGCAACAGACCCGGATGAAGATGATATACTCACCTATATTTGTTTGAAAAAACCGTCATGGTTGAGTTTCGTTGCATCTTCCGGTATCATGTTCGGGATCCCGTCCGAGAATGATGTCGGGGATCATGATATATCCCTGGCAGTCTCCGATTCAAAAGTTACTGTCACTCACAATTTTACTCTGAAAGTGGTTACAGGTACTTCAGTGGATGACATTAGAACTGAAGAACTTCAGATATACCCTGTTCCTGCCAATCGTGAACTGAATCTGAGGATAGGAAATCTTAACTCTGACGGATTCATTGAATTTACAGATATGCAGGGCAAAATTCACCTGAAGTCAGAACTTCCTTTTTCCAATGGTCATGCCAGAATTGATCTTAATCATATGCCCTCAGGCATATATCTGTTCAGAATCAGTTTTGGAGACAGGATTTATTCGGGTAAGATTATCATTAACAGGCGTTTGTGATTTCTGTCGAAATTTTTTACATGGAATGTATTTATCTGTATTGATAAGTGATCAGGATTTCTATATACCTGGATTGCAAGTGTTATTTTATATTGCGTATTGATTGAAGAATCTGTTCGCAAAAACCAATGAGGACTTTACCTACATAAATCTGATGTTTATAAAAATTTAAAAAATTGTAATAAATATTTTACAACCTTTGCCTCTTTATAATGTATAAAATGGTGTTGTCAAAAAATTAAATATATGCTTTTTAATTCACTGGAATTTATCTTCTTCTTCCCGATTGTTGTTGCCCTGTATTTTGCACTTAACCCGAAATACAGGTGGATCATGCTGTTGCTGGCAAGCTATTATTTTTACATGTGCTGGAATTACAAATACGTGGTATTGATTCTCTTCACTACTACAGTAAATTATTTTGCCGGGATGGGTATTGGAACGACCAGCAGTAAATTCCGAAAAAATCTATATCTGGTGCTGGGCGTTAGTTCCAGCCTGCTGGTGCTTTTTTTCTTCAAATATTTTAATTTCTTTGGTGATTCTGTTAATTATTTGTTTTCCAGGTTTAATATTTTTTACCGTATTCCGGCTTATGACGTATTATTACCTGTGGGTATTTCTTTTTTCACCTTCCAGACCTTAAGCTATACAATCGATATTTACTTCGGTAAAGAAAAAGTCGAATATCACTTTGGTATTTTTGCCCTTTTTGTTTCGTTCTTTCCCCAGCTGGTTGCAGGACCCATTGAAAGATCAACCAATCTTCTGCCCCAGTTTAAAAAAGAGAATAAACTTTCTTACAACAATATACGGGACGGACTTGTTTTCATCCTGTGGGGTTATTTTAAAAAAGTTGTCATAGCTGACAGGTTATCCGAATATGTCAATATTGTTTATAACAATCCGGAAAGTTTTGGAGGCTGGCATAACATCATTGCAACATTATTCTTCAGTTTTCAGATTTATTGTGATTTCTCGGGATATTCAGACATTGCGATAGGTACTGCAAAAATGATGAGCATTGACCTGATGACCAATTTCAGACGACCGTATTTTGCAATGAATATCCGTGAGTTCTGGAAAAGATGGCACATATCGCTTTCGACATGGTTTAAGGATTATTTTTACATCCCCCTGGGAGGAAACAGGGTATCCAGATCGAGGATGTATTTCAATTTATTTGTCACTTTCCTGTTAAGCGGTCTGTGGCATGGTGCAAACTGGACATTTGTTATCTGGGGTGCCTTACATGGATTTTATCTTATTTTTGCAATATGGACCAGGAATATCAGGGAAAAAATCAATCAGACTATCGGACTGACAAAACATCCCAATTTTCATAAATTCTGGCAAATCTGCATCACTTTTCTCCTTGTATACTTTGCCTGGATCTTTTTCAGGGCAAATTCTCTGAGCGATGCTGTTTTAATTATCAAAAGAACATTTGATTTTACTATGTCAACTGATTTGAATCTATACAGGATAAGCTCCGAATTTTACATAGCAATTGCAAGTATCATCTTTTTGTTTATAACTGAACTGATGATCGAGTATTTCCACCTGACAGATAAAATTAAGTTAATGCCGCGGGTAATTAAATATGCCATGCTGATGATCATGCTGGCATCAATATTTGTTATCGGAGTATGGGAGGAAGTGGATTTTCTGTATTTTCAGTTTTAATCTTTTGAAGTGGTGATGATGCGCGAAAAATGGCTTAAAATATTCATTTATATCTCCGGGATTGTTTGCACATATGCATTCCTTGCTGTTAGGATACAGCCGCTTTTCAATACACTTCTGATTGAAAAAGTGAGGGACGGATACTGGGAGAATGTTAAATATGGCGAGCTCTATTATTTTGGTCAGGTCAAACACTTCAGGGAAGATCTGCCTCCCTATTCACCTGACCGTAAATACCGTTTCACAGACAGGCATCCGAACCTGCAGGATGCTGACATATTATCATTCGGAGACAGTTTTCTCGATTTTTCAAGGCTGATGACTTTTCCCGAACAACTGGGTATCATGCTGAATAAAAAAGTCCATTACGCCCGGATGGATCTTCCTCTGGAATACTTAAGAGAGAATAACTATCAGCCTGACAGGCCCAGGATATTGATTTATGAATCGGCCGAATATTATATCCCCATTAAATTTAAACAAATCCATAAAGACAATTATCAACCCGATAACAGAGCTTTCATCAGAAAAGCTCTGGCAGCTTCCAGGGATTTTATTTTTTCAGAGAATGCGGAAAATAATTACAGCCTGCTTCTGTCAAGAAGTTATTTTAATTCAGCAATTTATACTGCAATTTCCACCTTCAAGTTTAATGTTTTCGGTTACATAACCAGTCTGACACCTGAGTATTCTCTTGAATATGATATCCCCTGGTTATTCTATGGTGAACATATTGATTCACCGATGATCGGATATGAATACAAGCACAGCGAAGAAGAAATTGATACCTTATGCAATCGAATAGCTGATCTTTCTGACAAACTGAGAAAACTGTTTGACATACAAATGGTATTTTTGCCCATTCCTTCCAAATATACAATATATCATCATCTGATCAATCCGAAACCTTATGATGATTTTTTACCCAGAATTTGTGAAGGACTGGAAAAAAGAGGCATACCTGTTGTTAAACTTTATGATGACTTTTCAGGTTCGGAAGAAATCCTTTATTACGGCACTGACACACACTGGAATGAAAAAGGTCAGAGTATAGCTCTCCGGGAAACCATTAAAGTACTGGAAGGTATGAACAGGAATACGAATAACCTGATTTCATGCTCCGGTTCATCCTGTAACAATAAAGAAGAAAATGCGCGATAAACTTATAAGATGGATCATATACATTGCGGGAATCGTTTGTGCATTTGCATTCCTGTCAATAAGAATATCTCCCGGGATGATGAACGTTGTCCTGAAAATTAAAACTTATCCTGAATTTGAGGATTTTACAAAATACGGTGAGCTCTATATGTTCTGCATGGTGAATGATTATAAAGAAGATCTCCCCCAGGCACAGGTCAAATACAGGCTCTCTTCAAAAAATCCGGCCTTGTCGCAGGCTGATATTCTGGTTTTCGGAGACAGCCAGTTTGATCATTCAAGACATCTTAATGTACCTGAAGCATTGGGTGACACGCTTCAGAAAAAAGCATATTATCACCGCTACACGATGCCACATTGGGCATATGTGCTGTCATTGCTCAAAGCCAATAATTATCGTAATAACGGAAGAAAACCGCTGGTTTTCGAAACTACGGAAAGATACATCCACAACAGGTTCATCAACGATCCGGATGTCTTTTTTAAAGATCCGCGCAGCAAACCCAAAAAAATTCTGGCCCTGATAAGAGACAGATTATTCAATACTGAAGCCGAATATTTATACAATATTCTCCTGAAAAGAAGCTATTTCACAACCGATATCTATGCATGTATTTCGACATTGAAGTTCAGATTATTTGACATGATATCGTCCATGACTCCCAGATATACCACCGGAGATGATAACTGGCTGTTTTATAAAGACAATATCGACCATTTTTATTGCAACTATTCCGACAAGGATATTGAAACGGTTTGTGACAACATACTGAAATTATCCGGATTGCTGAAAGAGAGGTATGATCTTGATTTTATATTTCTACCTTTACCTGAGAAGTACACATTATATCATCACATTATTAATAACGACGACGACAGTGATTTTCTCAATAAGGTCTATGCCGGCCTGGATAAGAGAAATGTTCCGTATATCAATCTGCTGAGACCTTTTAAAGATACCGGCGAATATGTTTATCCGAGAACCGATACACATCTGAATGAACTGGGCGTCAGTATTACTGTCAGCAAGGTTCTGGATCTGATAAAAAATGATACGACATATAACTATTTATTTAATTAAAATACATCATGAAAATAATCATTGCAGGTAACCTTGGTTATGTTGGTCCGAGCGTTACAAACCAGCTGCGTTCCACTTATCCCGATGCCGAGATCATTGGATTTGACATAGGTTATTTTGCCCACTGTCTGGCAAATCCTTTCTTCCTGCCCGAGACAAAATTAGATATGCAGGTCTATGGCGACATCAGGAAGTTTCCTGAAAAGCTGTTAAAAAATGCTGATGTTATAGTAGATCTGGCAGCAATTTCCAACGATCCGATGAGCTTCAAATATGAAGAAGTTACACTGGATGTCAACTACCGTGCTGCCGTCAGACTGGCAAAAATGGCAAAAAATAACGGAGTGAAATCATTTGTTTACGCTTCGAGCTGCAGCATGTATGGACTGGCCGATGATAGTCCGCGCAAGGAGGGTGACAAATTAAATCCGCTGACAGCCTATGCACGGTCCAAGGTGATGGCAGAAGAGGAGCTCGAACCGCTTGCCGATGATAAATTTACCGTCACATGCCTTCGGTTTTCTACTGCCTGCGGCTGGACCAACCGCCTGAGGCTTGACCTTGTGCTGAATGATTTTGTTGCCGGGGCGCTGGTTTCCAATACAATTTCAATTCTTAGTGACGGTACCCCATGGAGGCCCATGATCAATACCCGCGATATGGCAAGGGCAATAGACTGGGGAACATCAAGACCGGCTTCCAACGGCGGAAAATTTGTAGCTGTAAATACAGGCACCAATTCATGGAATACCATGATTATCGACCTGGCCAATGCCATAGCGGAAGTGATTCCAGGAGTGAAAATAACCGTTAATCCTGATGCTCCGCCTGACAAACGATCATACCGGGCAAATTTCGACCTTTTTAAAAAGCTGGCACCAGACCACCAGCCACAGGAAGACCTGATAAGCACGGTTCGTGACATAAAGGATAACCTGGTTGCCATGAAGTTTAATGATCCGAATTATCGCGAATCACCTACCTTCATCAGGCTCAAAGTGCTTGATCATTTGCAGAATAAGGGACTTCTGAACAAGAATCTTGAATGGACTTATAAATAATAAACAAATATGATATTTACCGAAACAAAACTTAAAGGGACATTTGTCATAGAGATCAGGAAGATAGAAGATGACCGCGGATTCTTTGGCCGCTCATGGTGCAGGCGTGAGATGGAAGAACATGGTCTGAATGGCAATGTCGTAAACATGAACACTTCATTGAGCAAATATAAAGGAACCCTCAGGGGATTGCATTTTCAGCTTCAGCCAAATGCAGAAGCCAAAATGATCCGGTGCACAAGGGGATCGGTTTTTGATATCATCGTGGATTTAAGGCCCCAGTCACCAACATTCAGACAGTGGTTCGGCGAAACGCTTACAGCTGACAATTACAAAATGCTATACTCTCCCGAAGGATTTGCCCAGGGATTCATTACCCTCGAAGACAATGCAGAAATCACATACCTGACAACAGATTTTTATGCCCCCGGAGCTGCAAAAGGAGTAAGGTGGAATGACCCTGCCTTTGGAATCAAATTACCTCTGGAACCTATTGTCATTTCAGACCAGGATAAAAACTGGCCCGATTTTGATCCCGATTATTTCATCAATCTTTAAAAAATGAAACACACAAAATGTCCAAGCTGCCTGAGTAAAAACATCGAAGGCTTTTTTGAAATAAAAAACGCGCCCGTATTTAGCCTGGTCACTGTTAAATCTTATGAAGAAGCTGTTAAGGTCCCGAGAAAAGACATTGTCCTGAGCTTTTGCCATGATTGCGGATTTGTATTCAACAGCCTTTTCGATACATCAATTGATTACTTTACGGGAGGTTATGAAGACCAGCAGGGTTTCTCAAAAACATTCATGGAGTACCTTACAAACCTTTCAAACAAGCTTATTGACAAATACAATCTGAAAGGTAAAAACCTGGTAGAGATAGGTTGCGGAAAAGGTGATTTTATAAACCTTCTGTGCCAGCTGAACGAAGGCACTGGTGTCGGTATTGATCCTGCCTATGAGGAAGGCCGTCAGAACAATCCGAATCTCAGCTTTATAAAAGAGTTTTACAAGCATGAACACGGTAAGATCGAAACCGGTTTTATCTGTTGCAGGCATACGCTGGAACATATTCATCCTACTTATGAGTTTATCAAACTGATCAGGGATTCACTTGAGAGCAACACCAGGCCTGTAATCTTCTTTGAGATACCGCAGGTGTTGAGGATCCTTAAAATACAGGCTTTCTGGGATATTTACTATGAGCACTGTTCATACTTCAGTCCCGGCTCGCTGGCAAGATTATTCCGCAAGGCAGGATTTGAAATACTTGACCTGTATCTTGAATATGATAACCAGTATGTGCTTATTGAAGCAAGACCTTCATTAATCCCTTCGAAAAAAACTTTTCCTGCTGAAGAACCTGTCGGGGAAATTAAAAATCTCGTTTACGAATTCAAGGAAAAAATCACCCGGCAGCTTGATTCGTGGCGTGAAAAACTGACAACTTTGAAACAGCAGGATAAGAAAACAGTTGTGTGGGGAGGAGGATCAAAATCGGTCGGGTTCCTTACCAACTTTGATTCCATCGGTGCCATTGACTATGTGGTTGATATCAATCCCCATATGGAAAACAATTTTATCCCGGGAATCGGCAAAAAATATGTCCAGCCCGGGTTTCTGGCCGGTTACAAACCCGATGCTGTTATCATCATGAACGGCATCTATAAAAACGAAATAACAAAGAGCCTGAATGATATGGGACTGTATCCGGAGGTTTATGCGTTGTGAGTTTGGAGTACTTTGAGTTTGGAGTACTCAAGGCATTTCAAGTACTATAGGCACTCTAGGTACTCCAGACACTTAATAATTTTTACATTTATACAAAATATAAGAAATGAAAGTAGTACTATTTTGTGGCGGACTGGGCATGCGTCTCAGGGAGTATTCTGAAAATATTCCAAAACCCATGGTGACTGTGGGCTATCGGCCGATAATCTGGAATATCATGAAGTATTATGCACATTACGGCCACAAGGATTTTATCCTTTGCCTAGGGCATAAAGCTGACATGATAAAGGAATATTTCGTCAATTACGACGAAACCATTTCCAATGATTTTGTCTTTACCAAGGGTGGACGGAACATTGACCTGCTGAATACCGACATTGATGACTGGACCATCACCTTTGTGGATACCGGACTTAATTCCAATATTGGCATGAGGCTGATGGCTGTAAAAGACTTTCTCAAAAAAGAGGAGATGTTCCTGGCAAATTACAGCGACGGGCTGACTGATCTGCCCCTTAATGAGATGATAGACTGGTTTGCAACCCAAAAAGGAAAGGTGGCAGGTTTTATGGCATATAATCCGCAGCACAGTTATCACGTGGTAAAAAGAAACGATGATGGTCTGGTAACAAGCATCAGTCATATCGGTCATTCGGGTCTGTTCATAAACACAGGTTACTTTATCATGAGAAAGGATATATTCAAGTACATCAATCATGGTGAAGAACTTGTGAATGAGCCATTCCAGAGACTTATCGCAGAGCAGAAACTTGTATCATACAGCCACCCGGGCTTCTGGGCCAGCATGGATACCTTTAAGGATAAACAAAAGCTTGACGATACCTATGCCCAGGGAAATCCGCCCTGGGAAGTATGGCGTAAAAACAATAACGGAAAATAATGCTGTTTGTCAGTACCTGATTGAATGTTTATATTAGTTATTCCATAGCCTCATTAAAACAATAAAATATGCTCGGATTCAAGCTCGACAATAAAAAAGACCTGAATATCCTGTGTCTGGGCGCACATTGCGATGACATCGAGATCGGTTGCGGCGGCACTATTCTTAAGATCATTGAAAATTATAAAATTTCGCATTTCAAATGGGTCATATTTGCTTCTAATGATACCAGGAAAAAAGAAGCTGCTGCCAGCGCCGGGATGTTTTTGCAGGATGTCGCATCCAAGGAAATCATCATCAAGGAATACCGCGACGGTTTCCTTCCATTTCTGGCAGCCGAGGTGAAGGATTATTTCGAGGAGCTGAAGCGGGCATTTGATCCTGATCTTGTTTTTACCCATTACCGCGATGACAGGCACCAGGATCACCGTCTTGTAAGCGATCTGACCTGGAATACCTGGCGCAACCACCTCATTCTCGAATACGAGATCCCAAAATATGACGGCGATCTGGGCATTCCAAATTTCTATGTTCCACTGGAAGATAAATACATCCGCAGACGAAACGAGATTCTTCTTAAAGCATTTGAGTCCCAGGCATCAAAGCACTGGTTTGACGAACAAACCTTCAATGCCCTGCCCAGGCTGCGCGGTATGGAATCGGTCACCCGGTTTGCCGAGGCGTTTTTTTCAAGGAAGATTTTGTTTTAGAATTATTTAGATACAATAAACAATGTTTTCATGAATATAGACTATGAAAAGCTGAAATACCGCAGACAGTTTTACCTGACTCCAGAACCTATCTTTATCGATGGTTCTTTCAATCATATCATGATAAAAAATACTTATCACCTATATTACCATATTGATTTAAATTTTACTTCACGTCAATCTCAGAAACAATCGTTATATATTCTTGGTGATTTGTTTGATCCGTATAATCCCTCTTATACCAATGAAGATATTATTGATGAATTATCTGGATCTGCTTTTAAGGAATTGCTTGTAAAGTCAAATATCTATACCGGCCGGTATGTTATAATATTCATTGATGAGAATAATATTCAGATCTTTAATGATCCGGCAACATCAAGAAAGGTATTTTATACAATCCGTTCAAACCAGGTATGGTGTGGATCGCAACCTCATATATTAGCAGATCATTTAAAAATTCCTGAAACAAAAGATGATGAAAAACTTCAGTATTTCGAATCAGATCTTTTTGCAAGGAATGAATTTATTGGAATATATCAGTATACCATTTATGATGAAATTTATCAATTGGCCCCTAACCATTATTTGGATTATAACTTATTAAACAGAGTAAGGTTCTGGCCAAATGAACCTCTTGACATTTTGCCCATTGACGAAGTTGTTAAAAAATCAGGTGATCTGGTACGGGGATATATGAATGCCATCTATAACAGGTACAGGAAGTTAATGCTGCCTGTTACAGCAGGGATGGACTCCAGATTGTTGCTTGCTGCTTCCAGAGACATCTGCCAAAATATAATATATTACATCAACAAAACGCCTTCGATGGGTGATGATGATATTGATCTAAGGATTGGTAAAAAAGTTGTGGAATCCCTTGGTCTTAAATATCATGTTTTAAATATTGATGAGGATTCTAATGAAAAATTCAGAGAGATATATTTAAAGAACACGATTTATCCATTTGAAAAAAGACTCCCGCTTATATATAATATTTATTTTAAGAAATACTCTGATTATATTAACCTGCCTGCCAATTTTTCTGAAGTTGGAAGAAATGCATGGGTATTCCACAGGTCAAACATCAATGGCAAAGATCTGGTTTATGCATCCTATGCAGGCAATTTTAAATATGCTATTGAAAAAAGCAATGAATGGATTTGTGAAGTCAAAGATATATGTAACCAAAATAATGTAAACATGCTTGATTTGCATTATTGGGAAAACCGCATTTCAACCTGGTGCACCCACTATTCCAGTAACAAAGATATTGCACAGGAAGAAGTATTGCCGCTAAACTCAAGGTTATTGATGATAACTCTTTTATCAACAAAAAGAAAATACAGAGACGAGGATATTTGCTTTTTGCATCGCAAAATCCTGAGGTATTTATGGAAAGAGACACTGGATGTTCCAATTAATCCGACATTCCAAAAGTTTTATTTAAAACTTTTCAAACGAATCGGTATTTTTTATTTTTATTTCATGTTGAAACACCAAGCCAAGATTCTGTATGATCAAATCTTAGACAGAAGCAGTTAGTAATAACCAGTGCACCTGTTTGAACTAACTGCAATTCTATCAGACATTAGGAATAATTCCGGATCTTTTCTTTACTTACTCCAGGATGAGTTTATACGTCCATGATTGCAAACCGGAATTGATCTTAATCAGGTAGCTGCCTTTTTGCTGACTGGACATATCTATCATATTGCTCTCCGATGCAATAAAATTCAGAACAGGCTGCCCGTCTATATTATATACCTCAACTGATAATTTACTAGTTCTCATCTCATCCGGTATAAATAACCATATAGCTTCTTTGCACGGATTTGGGTAAAGAAACGGTTCGGATTCTGATCCCAGATCATCTAAACCTGTAACATCACCAATATATTTGATTATAAATGTATTTGAAACCAAATTGCCCCCGTCAATAACATCTGCCGGAACTTTAACTGTAACAATACCATTTTCAGAAGGCACGATGTCTGCATGGTAGGTTCCCTGCAAATTGGTTGCTGTACCATTTGTTACCAGAATATCCTCAGCAGTAAAACCGATTACTTCACCCGCAAAAGAGATGTTCACACTGAAGGTATCCTTCATGGTACTGTCTCTTTCAGCAGATGTGATAATCGGCCTGAGAGGTACAGTTAAATAAGACGTACCGGAAATAAACGAGCCGGATGTGGCCGGTTTCCTGAAGTATAATGTTACACCCGGTACCAGGTTGAGATTTGAGCCATTACCTGTATTGTAAGAGCTGAAATCAGAGTTTGTGGAATACTGTACCATGGAGGATACAGGCTCAGTTGTCTTTTCATTGACAAAATCAATCGTAAATACGGGAGTTGATGGCCTGTCAGAAACATCAAGATGCAAAATTTCCGAAGAGAAAAACTCAATGGTAGCTTTATACCTGAAATAGATATCTTCTCCCGGAATAAGATTGAGTTTGACTCCGCTCCCATCCACAGGCTGCATCAGGTTTGAATATGCCGAAAACTCGATATCCGGCTGTATAGGTTGAACCGTTGTCTCATTAAAAAAGTCGATGGTGACTGTTGGCTGAACTGGTCGCGAAGGTACTTCTAAAAGAATTGTTCCAGATGCAAAGGAGCTGTCAGTGGATTTTATCCTGAAATACACATCGGTGCCGGGAATCAGGCTGATTGCCGAACCTGTGCCGGCAACCGGTGTACTCATGGTTGAATCAGCTGAATATTCTATTGAGTCAGATATAACTTCATTGGTCATTTCTGTCAAAAATGAGATGGAAAATTCCGGAGGAGTATCGGGTCGGATAGGTAATTCAATATGCTGAACATCAGATCTGAAAGAACTGTCTGTGACTTTTTTACGGAAGAAAATGTCAGTCCCCGGGATGAGAGGAACATAGGTGCCTGTGCCATCCAAAGCTCCGCTCATATCCATATATGCCGAATACTCAAATAATGAACTGACTGCTGTAGCTGTGCGCTCATTGGCAAAATCAATCATAAAAGCAGGTACAGGAGGACGGGGAGGAACCTCAAGCAATTGCTGCTTTGTAGTATCAACCAGCTTTCGTATGTAAATATCCTGACCCGGGGTGAGAACAAGTTTTGCTCCCTGGCCCACAGTCCAGTCTGCCTCATCCAAACTGTATTCAACGTACGACTCTAATGGCTCACCGGTCTGCTCGCCTGTAAAGTCAATTGTATATGCAGGCATGCTCACCTCAGGAACAACAAGATGCTGTATAAATGACATAAATGTTTCTGCGGTGGCTTTTATCCGGAAGTAGATATCGGAATCAGGGATTAAAGATATTACTTCACCTATGCCTGATTCCCACAGCAACTGGTCGGTTGAATATTCATGCGTTGAATCTGCAACTTCATTTGTCTTAAAAAAATTAGTGTCAATTGAGAAATCAGGCGCCTGTGGCCTTTCAGGAATAACAAGGTGACTGATCTCAGACCGAAAGGTACTGTCAGTAACCATTACCATTAAATACAAATCAATTCCGGGTGTTATATCAAGTATGCTGTCATTGCCGGCTATTGAATCACTCATATCCGGATAAAGGGAATATGCCACAAATGCCGGAATTGTATCAGCGATTCTCTCATTGAAATAATCAATCGCATAAGCAGGTGAAGACGGTCTTGGCGGAACATCAAGGTGAAGTACAAAGGATGCAAAAGATCCCGTTGTTGCTTTAGCTCTGAAATAAAGATCTGTACCTGGAATGACAGCCAGTAACGAATCATTTCCGCTCACCGCATCTGAAAAATCGCTGTTGAAAGAATATTCAATGCTGTCAGCCACAACGGTGTCGGTCATTTCTTTTGCAAAGGATATTCCAAAGGAAGGCGCTTCCGGTCTTTCAGGAACCACAAGATGTTGTATATCAGAAGCAAATGTCGTATCAGTGGCTCTTCTTCTGAAATATTTATCAATACCCGGTACCAGTGCCAGTGTATCCCCGTTTCCTATAATTGAATCACTCAAATCCGGATTATCTGACGCTTCAAACTCACTGGTTACAATCTCTGCAGTGCTTTCTTCAGGGTAATCAATACTGAAATCAGGCAGTCCGGGCCGTGAGGGAACAATCAGGGTTTGTGTGACCAGATGATCATCCGCAGCCCTGAAATATACATCCTGCCCGGGAACGAGAGCCAGATAATCGTCGGGCCCCGGATTCCAGACTGCACTGTCAAAACTATATTCATAAACAGAGGTTACAATTTCATGTGTTTCTTCCTTAAGGAAATCAATTGAATAGTTGGGAACCGGTACGGGAGGCTTATCATGGGTAAGCCAGTGAATCCAGCCTGAAAATGTCTCTCCCTGGGCTACAGCAACAATGGTTACCCTTACCTGCATGGGCAGGAAATGGCTCCTGATGGCCCACATTTCAGCATCGCCCTGATAGATTCTTCTTCCATGTTCCGCTGACCATAAAACAACCGGAAACTTTGAGAAGGCTGATGGATCTGAAAAATCAACACATCCGGCTCCATCACACCACCACGCTGACGGAGAGGATTTAGATGTATCTATGCTGGCAGTACCGTGTAGCGTATTCTGTTCTGCACATGATCCGTAATATGGTTCTGCCGGAAAATTTTCATAAATGCAATATTGTAACAAGCAGGAATCCTCAGCCGGCTGGCTTATGATTTCATACCTGAAATAGAAATTCCCATTCCAGAAAGCAGACCAGTCACTCGGTGCATAGACCGGGGCAGGCAAATAGTAAAAACCATACTGCCTGGTTTCTGTTCTTGTATCAGTCCAGTTCAGAACTCCGTCAAAAACTTCAAATTCCGACTGGGAATACACTTTTCCGATGAAAATCAAATTTTCAAGAAGGATTAAGAGTGTTAATAATCTTTTCATGGCTAATGATTTTATGGAAATGATTTGCCTGAATTAATAAACGGGTATGTGTAAAAGGCAAACATCCTGATTATTTTATTTAATCACAATCTTTTCAATCCTGCTGGATGTTGATGTTTTGATTCTTAAAGTATAAAAACCTTTTAACTGATCAGACAGGTCGATACAATTTTCCTGAAGATTACCTGCCACAGTTACAAGCTGACCTGTAATATTATAAACCTCGAATGTCAGCCGGCTAATATCAATCCCTGCAGGTATCCTGATCCAGACTTTTCCTTCTGAGGGATTGGGATAAAGCTGGAATACAATCCCTGAAATATCATCAATTGCTGAAATCTTGTCAACGTACTTGATGCTAAGTGTATTGGACACAAAATTTCCTTCGGTCACCGAATTTGCAGGTACTTTGACAGTAACATATCCTTTTTCAGCCGGAGTTATGTCCGCCTTATAAGTGCCTGTCAGATTTGAAGCTGTGCCATTGGTAACATCAATATCCCCTGCCACAAATCCTGTTACGCCTGTTGGAAAGGTTATGTTTATCTGAAATGGACTTTTATCAGTGCTGTCTCTTTCAAGTGATGTAATAATCGGTCTTGACGGCACATTAAGTGTTTGTGTCGGAGACATGAAGGCACTGGCGGTAGCCGGTTTTCTGAAATATACATTAATTCCGGGTATCAGGTCAATCTTTGCTCCGCTTCCTGCACTTGAGCTGCTGAAATCAGATTTGGTAGAATACTCTATATCGCTGGTAACTGACCCGGTTGTTTTTTCATTGACAAAATCAATGGTAAATGCCGGTGCAGCTGGCCTATCAGGCACATCAAGAGTCAGCACTGATGATGCGAAAGCGCCAGCTGTGGACTTGTTCCTGAAATACAGATCGGTTCCGGGGATTAAATCCAGTTTTGCTCCTGTACCCGTTATGGTAGTGTTCATGTTTGAATTTGACGAATATTCAATTGTTGCATCAATATTCTCATTTGTCTTTTCATTGACATAATCAACTGTCACAACCGGGGAAGAAGGCCTTGCCGGTACTGTAAGACTGAAAACCGAAGACGCAAAAGCGCTTGCTGTGGCTTTTAACCTGAAGTACAGATCTGTTCCGGGTGCTAAAGAAACAGCGGATCCCGTACCGTCAGATGCTGCTGACATATCTGCATAGACCGAATATTCAACAGTTGCAGATATGGATTCAGTCGTTTTTTCTGCAGCATAATCAATTGTATAAACCGGTGCAGCAGGTCTTTGGGCAACCACCAGCGTTTGAACCTCTGAGGTAAAATCTCCTGAAGTGGCCTTTTTTTGAATATATATATTATTTCCCGGAGTCAGTGTCACATATGTACCTGTTCCGGATATCGCCCCGCTCATGTCCGGTGAGGAAGCATATTCGTATGCAGAACTGACTGTGGCGGTTGTGCGTTCATTGGCATAATCCACAGCAAAAGAAGGAGTCGCAGGACGTACCGGAATAACTAACGTCTGCTGCTTGGCAATATCTGCTTTCTTTCTGAAATAGACTGTTGTACCTGGTGTCAGTTTGATTTTTGTTCCGGCACCGCTGGTCCATGTTGTCTGGTTGGTGCTGTATTCATCTTCGGGCACAACATTTTCCATGGTCATTTCCTCCATGAAATCAATGGTATAATTGGGAATACCGATAGAAGGAACAACCAGTGTTTGTGTACCTGACAAAAACGAACCTGAAGTTGCAGGTATGCGGAAATAATAAGTAGTACCTGAAGACAGGGTAAGTGTTGTTCCGCTGCCTGCAGTCCAGTCCGTCTGGTTTGTTGAATACTCTGTTGTTGCAGGCACAGTTTCATTTGTCTCATAGGTATCCGGATTAATTGTAAAACCGGGTGTTGCCGGCCTGTCCGGAACTGTCAGCGTTTTAATCTGTGACTTAAAGGCACTGCCTGTTGCTTTTGTCCTGAAATAAACATCTGTGCCCGGAGTCAGATCAAGTTTTGTTCCGTTCCCTGATACAGCGCCGCTCATATTTGAATTGACCGAATATTCGTCGCTTGAAGGTACATTTTCGTTTGTGCTTTCGTTGGTGTAATCAATGGTATAATCCGGTGCAGAAGGCCTTGAGGGCACATCAAGAAAAAAATTCTCTGAAGGGAACGATGAATCAGTAGGCTTTACCCTGAAATACAAGTCAGTACCAGGGATTAATGATACTTCTGAGTCACTGCCCGAAGTTGCGTCCGACATATCGCTGTATTCAGAATATTGAACCGTGGACGGGACTGATTCAGATGTGTTTTCATCCGGATATGAAATGCTGTAAGAAGGCGCTGCAGGCCTGCCCGGAACAATAAGGTGTTGTATGCCCGATATAAACGAGCCCGATGATGCTTTCTTTCTGAAATACATATCTGTTCCGGGAGTGAGGTCAACGTATCCTCCTGTTCCGTCAGATGCATCGCTCATGTCCGGGTTTTCGGAATATTCGTAGGCTGAGCTGACCGCTTCGTAAGTTTCAACATTATAGAAATCAAGCGAAAAAGAAGGCGTGGCCGGCCGTGAAGGAACATTTAAAGTCTGTACATCGCCGGGATTGGCTTTGTGCCTGAAATATACCGTCACACCGGGTGTAAGGCTCAAATAATCATCGGGCCCGTCGTACCATGTGGATTCATCATAGCTGTATTCATCAGATGATACAACAATCTGCTGGGTCTCTTCATCGTAATAATTGATTGAATAATTGGGAGCGGCCGGAGGTGTTCCACCAACATAGTTTTCCCAGCCGGAAAAACCACTTTCGTCAGCCACAACAATTGTTACCCTGATGGTAAACGGAAATACTTTGTCTTTATGCTCATTCCAATAGTCATCGTTTGGCAAACCCGGACAATTAGGAGGTGATGCCAGCAAAGTGCCATCGTACCATAGCGGATGGCCCATCCTGTCAAGGGTGGAAAGATCTGTCCAGTCAATATCTTCTTCTTTTACTACATAAAAAGATGCCGGCGATTCCTCTAAGGTATAAACTCTGGGGCCGCTGAAATCAATCTGACCACCGCAGGTTTCTTTACCACCACCATCGGTCCAGATACAAAATCCCATGGTAAAAGGTTCATATTCACCTGGTGAAGATTCCGGCTGATCCAAAAGCTCATATCGAAAATTAAAAGTCCCGTAATAATAATCATATGGGCTTCTCCAGTTAGTAGAGGGTGCCTCTCCAAGATCAAACCAGTAATGAAATCCCTTGCAGTAATATTGAATATCATCCTCATGCCATGTAAATTCTTCATCATGAAGGAGAAATTCCTGTGCTTTCAGATTTGATACTATAAATGTTAAAAAGATAATTACCAGTAATTTAAGTTTTGAAATAATAGTTAAGAAAGTTTTCATAAAATGAGAATTAAAATTTTTGCTAATTTAAATATTTGAATATTGAGTTAATGCTTATGATGACAACCTTTTTGATAAATGAATGAAATTTTATGATTAAAACCAACTTTTATCAGGATTTGTAATTCCAAGATTCTCTGCTGAAAATGAAAAAAATTTTTTTACCTTATGCGGGTATGCAAAACTTATCGTGACCGGATTTTGACTCTCTTTCTGCTTAACCATCAATAATTATTTTTTAACCACACAAATTGTCTCCGGCAAAAATATTGTTTTTTATTATTCTTTTTGATACACAAATTGCTTTCGGCAAAAGTATTACTTTTATTATTCTTTTATGTGTACAAACCTTCTGCGGTAAAAATATTACTTTTTATTGTTTCTTTAACCTCTCCCTGAAATAATCAATTGTATGGACCAGCCCTTCTTCCAGCTGTATCCTGGGTTCCCAGCCTTTAAGTTTTTTCTTTGCCAGGGAAATATCAGGTTGCCGTTGTACCGGATCATCCGAAGGTAAAGGCATATAGACCAGCTTTGATCTTGATCTGGTAAGTTTAATAATTTTTTCAGCCAGCTGCAGCACTGTAAATTCATTCGGATTACCGATGTTAACCGGACCGATGAATTCATCTCCGGTATCCATCATCCTGGTCACACCATCGATGAGATCTGTGATATACTGAAAACTACGGGTTTGTGAACCGTCACCAAAGATGGTAATATCTTCATTTGACAAGGCCTGTACAATAAAATTAGATACCACCCTGCCGTCATTGACATCCATTCTTGGACCGTAGGTATTGAATATTCTTACAATCTTGATGCGGACTTTGTTTTGTATATGATAATCCATGAATAATGTTTCGGCACATCTTTTCCCTTCGTCATAACAGGATCTTCTTCCAATGGGATTGACATTTCCCCAGTATTCTTCTTTTTGCGGGTGCACAATGGGATCCCCGTATATCTCACTTGTCGAGGCCTGCAAAACCTTTGCCCTGATTCGCTTGGCAAGTCCCAGCATGTTTATAGCGCCCATTACGGAAGTTTTTATTGTCTTGATAGGATTATACTGGTAATGAATGGGCGAGGCCGGGCAGGCAAGGTTGTATATTTCATCCACTTCAGCAAAAAAAGGATGGGTGATATCATGCCTGATCAGCTCAAAATAAGGATTTTGCAATAAATGTACGATATTTCTTTTGGAACCCGTAAAAAAGTTATCGAGGCATAGCACCTCATTGCCTTTCTCCAGCAATGATTCACATAAATGTGATCCTATAAAACCGGCTCCTCCTGTAACCAGAATTTTCTTCATATTATATTGCAATTAAAAACAGGTAATTGAAAAAGACTTATCATTTATATTATTGTACGGCCAATACAAAAGTATTTGTAACCATGATCTTTAAGTTCATAAGGATCAAATATATTACGGCCGTCAAATATTACTTTATCTTTCATCAGTTTTTTCAGTACATTGAAATTGGGTATCCTGAATTCAGGCCACTCTGTAACCAGAACCAGGGCATCAACATCAATGACCGCTTCATACATATCATTGAAGTATGCAATGGAATCTCCGATAATTCTTTTTGCTTCTTCCGTTGCTGCAGGATCATATGCCTTAACCAAAGCACCATGTTCAAGAAGCTTTCTTATCAATACTACTGAGGGAGCTTCCCTCATATCGTCGGTGTTTGGCTTGAATGACAGTCCCCAGATTCCGAAAGTCCTGCCCTTCAGTTCCTGATTGAAGTATTTATATATTTTATTAAAGAGAATCTCCTTTTGTTTATTGTTGACATTTTCAACAGCCTTGATTATTTCCATTGAATAGCCCTTCTCATCCGCAGTCTTAATTAATGCCCTGACATCTTTCGGGAAGCATGAACCGCCGTAACCAATACCAGCATAAATAAACTTCTCACCAATTCTGGGATCCGATCCGATACCTTTTCTTACCAGGTTGACGTCTGCACCAACAATCTCGCATATATTGGCAATATCATTCATGAAACTTATCCTGGTAGCAAGCATGGCATTTGCAGCATATTTGGATAACTCTGCAGAAGGTATGTCCATAACAATCAACGGATGCCCGTTCAACAGGAACGGTTTGAATAATTTACGCAGGACTTTTTCACTCCGTTCTGATTCAACTCCAATGATGATCCGATCAGGTTTCAGGAAATCATTAACGGCATCTCCTTCCTTTAAGAATTCGGGATTTGATGCCACATCAAACTCTATTTTCTTATCTCTCCTGTTAAGCTCCGATACCACGGTTTCCTTTATTTTCTCAAAAGTGCCTATGGGTACGGTACTTTTGGTAACTATCACAATGTAGTCATCAATATAACTGCCTATTTCTCTTGCAACACCGAGAACATGCCTTAGATCAGCACTTCCGTCTTCATCCGGGGGTGTACCAACTGCAATAAAAACCGCTTCACTATCCTTCAACCCGTTTTTTAATTCAGATGTAAATTCCAGTCTTTCTTTCTCAATGTTGCGCTTTACTATTGACTCAAGTCCGGGTTCGAAAATCGGAATCTTCCCCTGTTGCAGTTTCTGAATCTTGCTTTTGTCAATATCAACGCATCTCACATGAATTCCCGTTTCTGCGAAACAGGCTCCTGAAACCAGTCCGACATATCCTGTACCTACGATGGTTATGTTCATTATGTATTAGAACAAATTTATTTTGTAAATATACCCGGAACCAAAACGTTAATTAAAATTATATTCAATTGAAATCATACATTATTTGACGATACTTTTCATGGAGCAGAATAGGAAAGCCACCTCTGGTACCAGTTCAGAAACCTGAATATCCATCTGTTTTTCAATAGCTTTTTAGCTTTTATCAGTTTTTCCTTATTCACAATTTCAGTGGAATAATTGACATCCGGATAGGTCTGTTCGAAGTATTCGATGTTATTCAGCCTCAGTTTTTCAAGTGTCAGTCTGCTAATAAAATTATTATGCCGGCTGTTTTTTATAAGGTTTAAACGGTATACATATGCTTTGTTGATCATATCAAATATCAGCCTGTTGGTTGATTGATTTGGTGAGATCCTGTAATATGCAAGGTCCTGTTTAACCATGAGAATCTTGCTTATGTCGGTCAGTCTCTTCCAGAAATCAATATCTGCGATCGGATGCATGGGAACATTAAAACCTTCCAGTTTAAGTCCTAATTCTTTCCTAAACATAACACCCGGAAAAGGGGAGAGAATTTCAAAATAGTGGAATGCTTTATTGACTTTCTTAATATCTTTGGTTAATGTTGTTTTCTGGTTGATACCTTCCCATTCCTTTTCACCGACATGGCATCTTACAGCAAAACCACCAATGTTTTTATAGCTTGCCAAAATTTGCTGTGCAAATTCTACATACTGGCAATGCAACATGTCATCATCATGAAGTATGGTTAAAAAGGGTGTCTCGCAATACCTGATGCAGTTGTTGAAGTTTTCATCCTGATGTACTGTCTCATCTGTTTTGACATATTTCATCAACGGATCATGATAACTTTCAACAATATTTTTAAAATCTTCATGGGGAGAATGATTGTCTATCAATAGGATACGACATCTGACAGTTTGGTTTACCGCGCTGTCAAGGGCTTTTCTGATGTATTCGGTCCGATTGTATACTGGTAAGGTAATTGTTAAAGTATCTGTCATGTGTCTATATAATACTGCTATTAAAATGTATTTTTCAGGCTTTCGAAATTATGGAAATTTTTACTTCCAACAAAATACCTTAACCATTATTATTTTTCAGTTCATAAGCGTATCAAATTCATTCATCATTTTTTTATTTTAAGTATGATATATTTGAATACTTTTGACATTTCTAAATCAAAATATTTATGGGTAAGGTTCTGGGAAAAAAAATAAATGGTATCACTATACTGATATGTACTTATAACGGTGCATCTCGTCTGACTGAAACGTTTAAATGCTTGATGGAACAAAAAGGTGATGATCATATTAACTGGGAGGTAATTCTGGTTGACAATGCATCAACCGATAATCCGCAAGAGGTTGCCGATAAAATATGGATTCATAAAAGAGTACCCTTACGCTTTTTCCATGAACCCAGACCGGGCAAAACAAATGCCATTGAATCAGGATTCAGGCTTTCAGAATATGATATTGTCTGCATTATAGATGATGACAATCGTGTATATCCTGATTATATCGTCAAGGTATATGATGTAATGAGCAATCATCCTGAAGTAGCTATATGCGGAGCACAGGGTATAGGGGATTTTGAAGCTCCTCCACCGCCATGGTTTGAAAAGTATAAAGATGCCTTTGCCATTGGTCCCCAGGCGCCTAAGACCGGATATATACCTGTAGAGCATGGATACGTTTATGGCGGCGGTTCAGCAATTCGTAAATCTGTATGGTTCGAACTCTGTGATAAAAATTTCAGATTCCTTATCAAAGATCATTCAATGAAGAGTGCCATCATAAGGGGGGAAGATTCTGAAATGAGTTTTGCTTTTCTTTTAATGGGATATAAACTCTGGTACCAGGATGACATGCTTTTTAACCATTATATGCCATCCGGACGAATAAACTGGAAATACCTGAAAAAATTGTTTTTTTCTTTCGGTATGTCGGATGTGCTGATTGGTTTTTATTCTTTCTATACTGAGAATCATTCAAAGAAAAGAAAACTAAAACAGACAAATTACTGGATAAATATGCTGGCTAGTATGGCAGCCATCATAAAATCATTGCCAGGCTATATATATGAGACAATATTTGTTGGAGAAGGAGGTTATAAGGTTTTGCTTTTTATCAGAAAAAAAGGCTATTTATTACAGTTGTTATCACTTGGAAAACACTATGACTCCATTAACAAAGAAATTGAATACGCATCATGGAGGAAAAAATAACTACAGATTTTAAAACGGATGACTTTATGGTTTCATATATTTAAGCCTTCCCTGCATAAAAAGCAAATGGTTAAATATGTTTTAACTGCGCAGCAGATCTCAAATCTTTTTATATTATCCTTGTTTTCAACCATGAAACAGACCTAAAACGAATGTTTAAGAAAATACTCAATAATGCCATCATCATGTCATGGGCTTCCTATTTCGTGAATTTCGGAAGCAACCTGATCGTTTTTCCCTTACTTCTGAAAGTATTTGATGATGTCGAGGTTTCATTCTGGTTTCTGGCTTCCACGATTATCGGATTCGCAATAATGGCCGATACCGGATTCGGTTCGGCACTTCAAAGAGCTGCTGCCTATTTTAAGGCAGGTGCGGAACATCTGCCAAAGAACAAGAAAGAGTATGACAACATCCAGGAAATAAAAAAAGATGAGCCAAATTACATACAAATTATTAACCTTCTGGCAACATCAAAGAAAATATACAACATATTGTCAATAATTTCCTTGTCATTCGTGATTTTCGGTGGTACTGCCATTGTCTGGAATCTCATGAGCAATGCAGGACACAGGTCAGACCTCTGGCTGGCTTTCCTCGTATTGATTCCTGATACCTATATTGTTATCAATACCATACGATGGGGTTCTTTTATGAAAGGTTTCAACTACATCGCGGTAGAGGCAAGATTTTCTTCATTGATTGGTACCTTTAAAGTCGTGGTATTCACAATACTTCTTTCTTTTGGGGCAAAACCTGTATTTTTGCTATTATTCATGCTTATTGCAGATTTTGCACGTTTTTTATACATCAGGAACTATATTCAAAATTGGCTCAAAGAAAATGTTCATTCATCTATTTTATCAGAAGCAAAATACAGCAAAAAAATATTTACTTCTCTGTGGGCAGCCTCCTGGAGGCTGGGAGGGATATTCTGGGGTAATTACTTTGTGGAACAGGGTGACAGCATCATCATTGCCCAGATACCTGATCCTAAACTAATGGCCAGCTTTTTAATCACCAAACGCATTCTGGAAATTATCAGAAGCGTTGCACAAACAACATTTTATGCAAAAATACCGGTAATGTATGAAATGGCTGCCCAAAAGAAGCTTACAGCATTGAAGAAATTCGCTTCTGGATATATGTTTCTTGGACTATTGATGATAATCGGAGGTTTTCTTGTAGTTGCTTTATTTGGCAATGATTTACTCGAGTTTTTATCTATTGAAAAAAGACTTTTGCCATTTTACATTCTACTTTTTCTTTGCCTGACCATGATTCTTGATATGCATTCCAGCTTTCATGCAGGAATCTATACCTCAACAAATCATATACCTTTTCTGATACCATCCATTGTTTCAGGTCTTGTAATTTTTTTAGTTGGCTTCAAAATAGTCGGAATTTATGGTATTTTTGGAGTGATATTAACAAGATTTCTGGTGCAGTTCGCATTCAATAACTGGTATGCCATGTTTCTTTCGTTAAAATTGCTTAAATGGCCTGTATATAAATATATATATGAATTCCAGGTATTCGGAATCCAGTTTCTTACAAGCACCTTTAAAAGGATCTTTAAATAATTAATCGAGTTATATGTTTAAAAACATACTGGTTGTAATTATTATTCTGGTATCTCTGTCTTTCTTCGAATTGAAACTCATCTCTAATGAATTTATTTCTAAAATTCAATTTGCCATCCTTCCCCTGATGTTAATTTATTATTTTTTTCTGATCGTTTATGACAATGGTCAAAGAATAGTCTCCAGGTTCAGGATTGAAATAATTTTGATCTGGATTGCAGTTATTCTAAGTATGTTTGGTGCATATTACTTTCATCATCAAAATTTTGGTATTACTGCTATTGCTCAAAGGGCAATGTATTTTTATATTTTTTATTTTCTATTGTTAAAAATAAAATGTAAGCCGGAGTTATTAGTTAAAACAATCTTTTTTATTAGTCTTCTTCTGATAATCATATATCTATTTCAGACAATCATTTATCCACATGAGATACTTTATTCGAAAATGGGGTATGACAGGGGTACTCTGCGCATTTTTATCCCGGGTTTGGGATACCTTGTAATTGCCTATTTTTACACTCTTAATCGATTCTTAAATAATTTGCACTACAAATACCTAATATTCTGTTTTGCAGCATTGGTTATATTTATATTATCGGGTACCAGACAATTATTAGGGTCAATATTCCTTATAACCATGATAAATTTAATTGTCTCAAAAAAAATTAAATCAAGATTTGCCATATATTTTATAAGTGGACTGGCAATAATTTCAGTCTTTTATATTTTCAAAGATATTATTATCGAGCTGATTGACGTTACATTTTCAAAAGGTAAGTCTTTTAAGCATGATGTTAGAATACAGGCAGTCGTTTTCTTTATGACAAAGTTATTCCCCAATAAATTATCTTATATAATAGGAAACGGCGTTTCTGGCGGACATTCATCATTTGATTTAATGCTTGAGTATTATGCAGAGGTTTTTGGTTATTACCAGTCAGATATTGGAATTTTTGGAGGATACAGCAAATTTGGAATATTGTTCGTAATTGCAAACATTATCATTCTTGCCAGAATATCATTCATGAGATTACCCGAAAATTACAGGTTTTTAAGATATGCTAATTTCATTAATGTACTTACAATCCTTACCGGAGATGTAATGAGTGTTTTACACGGAATTGTCCTGATTTCTGTTATGTTATATTTAATTGATGTTTCAAAATATCAGCCAAAGCTGCATCCTGAATAAGTTAGATTTTACTTTTTATACTAATTCTTAACTTTTTGAATGAATGAAACGTATCTATATATATCCAAATACCAAATCGCGGGGAATTATCGAAATAGATGCCGGCAGTCCTTATATGTCTTTTCTGAGAAAGGAACTGGAAAAAAGATATAATCTGGTTAATATTAATGATGTAACTTCTTCTGGTATTGCCAATTTAATTAAGTACATCAATAATACTGACATTCTTTTTCTGAACTGGATTGAAAACCTGCCGGACAAAAAACTGGGATTCTTTCAAACGCTTCTGTTTCTTATTTTGCTCTTCATCTTTAAACTCCGGAAGAAGAAGATTATCTGGGTTATGCACAATAAAATCTCTCATGTTAGAAAAGGAATACGGTTTAAGATGAAAATCCTCAAAATACTCTTGAATACGGCCGATCTTGTTATTACTCACTCTTCTGAAGGAATAACCTACGCAAAAAATACTTTCAGTGTAGATGCCCATAACATTAAATTTATTCATCATCCTTTGATGAAATCAATTAAAACAACAAATTACAATATTGAATACGATATCATTATATGGGGTAAAATATGGCCTTATAAAGGAATTCACGAGTTTCTTGAATACTTGTCAGTTACAGATCTGATCAAAAAGATAAGAATTCTTCTGGCCGGGACAATATATCCCAAAGAATATCACAAAACCCTTAGAAGGTATGAATCAGATAAGGTTCACTTTATAGACAGGTTTATCCCTGATGACAAATTGGATGTACTGATAGGAAAGTCAAAAGCCATCTTATTTACATACAAAACAGACAGCCTTTTAAGTTCAGCTGCACTCATGGACTCTCTGGTTTACACGGATAAGATTATTATCGGTCCAAATGCCGGGGCCTTTGCTGATTTAGCAAATGAGAACCTTGTTTATACCTATAATAATTTCGATGAACTAGTTGAATTGCTGCGAAACATTGATAAACTGAAAATAAATGCTGACAGTTTAAGAAGGTTTTGTGAAGAAAACAACTGGGAACAGTTTGGCAATAAAATCTCAGAATGGATGGAGCGTGTATAAAAAATAGGACCAGGCTGTTATTCAGTTTTAAACAAATATCCCTATGAATTAATATTGACAAATGAAAAGTCCGGATTATTGAAACAATAAAAAAATGAGTGTAAAAAAAATAAAAAATCCTGCAAGAAAATTAATGATTATTATGGGCGATCCACATCGCAAACCAATCAGAAAAATGATCATGGAATTAATTTACCTTGCGTTGAAAAACAAATCATTCCCTTCTCATTATTTCTCAAGATACTTATACAGAAAAGAGAAAACAAACCTGGATGATTATGAGAAAAACAAAATCCTGTATTCCTTGTCTGATAAATTTAATGATCCTGATTATGCATATATTTTGCGGAATAAACTGATTTTTTATCATTTTTTTTCTCACTTCGGATTTAAATTGCCTGAACTTTTGCTTGTTAATAACATGAGCTATCTTAGTATGAAAGGTAAAATGATGGTAATCAGGAATACTGAAGATTTTACAAGGGTGCTTTTACAGCTTTTCGACTCCCATGCAGGTTTGGACAGCATTTTCATAAAAAAAGCAAGCGGAAGTTTTGGAGGCAGTAACATTTATAAAATCAACAAAGCAGAAATTTCTAATCGAAACCTGATGCAGGAGCTATTCCGGTCTGTCATAAAATCGGGTTATCTTTTCCAGAAAACCATTGAACAACACCCGGTAATCTCCGCGATCAATCCTAATTGCATCAATTCCCTGAGAATAGACACTTTTATTGACAAAGACGGAAATATTGATGTGATCTCAGCCTTTATCAGGTTGGGTTTGGGAGATTCAATTGTTGACAATATTTCATCCGGCGGATGTCAGGTAGGTATTGATGTTGAAAAAGCAACATTGAATAAATACGGATACACCAACATATCAGTGGGATATGGAAAAGTTCTGACCAGTCATCCGGATACAAATGTTAAATTTGAAAATTATCATTTGCCCTTTTTCAGGGAATCACTGGACCTGGTAAAAAAGGCTGCTGAATTAATATTCCCGGTCAGGCTTATTGGCTGGGATATAGCCATCACACCCCAGGGACCGGTTTTGATCGAAGGAAACCGCAAACATGATATGACATCAACTGATATGGCGCTCAATGGCTGCCGGAAAAGTCAGGAATTTCAAAAAATTCTGAAGGAAGCTAAGGAGATTGCCAAAATAAAATGAAATGAGAAAATCTGTCAATAGAATCATTGATCTGTTAACCGGATTTGCCCTGGACAAAAAACTAGATTCCGTATTAAGTATGGATAGCTGGACCAGGGAACAGATACTTGATTACCAGTTACAGCAATTTCAGATTTTAAAGAATCATGCCCAAAGGTCAATAATATACAAAGATTGTCTTACATACAACTTAAAAGACTTTCCTGTTTTCTCAAAAGAATTCATAAAAGAGAATTATGAAAAATTTCTGACAAAAATCCGAAAACCTTACAGATATATTTACACTTCAGGCTCAACTGGTATCCCAATGAAGGTGGTTGTGTCAAAAGAAATGATGCTCCATAAACGGATTTCCCATCTGAAAATGTTAACCTGGTACGGGCTGAAACGTGAAGATTCTGAAATTTTCATTGGTGGCAAAGAAATAGACTTTAAAACAAAGATCTATTATTTTCTTAAAAACAAAGTCTTCTTATCCTCCAATAACCTGGATGAATCAACAATTATGAAGTATATTGAAATTATAAACAGAAAAAAGCCTGAAATCCTGTTTTCCTATCCCTTTGCACTTAACCTGATCGTTAATTATGCCATAAAACATCATATTACAATACATCAGCCAAAATTAATATATACCGGAGCTGAAACGATCTACCCGCATCTTCAAAACGAAATCAGGAAGTTTTTCTCTGAAAGCTACCTGATAAATGAATACTGGTCAACCGAAGCCAATATTGCAGTTACATGTCCTGAAGGTAAATTGCATATAGATGAAGATACTATAATAGTAGAAGTTATCAACAAGGATAAAAACGGCATAGGTGACTTATTGATCACAAATCTTTTTTCATACGATTTTCCCTTAATAAGATATCCTCTTGGTGATCGCATCAGGCTTTCTGATGAAAAATGCGATTGTGGCCGAAACACGAAAATCATTGAATATATTGAAGGAAGAGTCACTGAATACTTCGAATTAAAGACAGGTGAAAAGATTGTTTTTACAGGCAATGGCAATAAACTCGCAGAATTGTGTGACAATATAATTGCTTACCAGGTGATCCATCATATAAACAGAGATGAAACCATTTTTAATTATATAATTCTTGATGACTCAAAACCAATCAATAAAGACCTGATTTCAGGATTCTTTAAAAAGACCTTCAATCTGAATGTCTCATTCAGGGTTGTTCCTTCCATTGAGCCGGAAGAATCGGGAAAATACAAAAGAATTAAATCGATAGAATAGCTATTTATTTTTTCAGACAATGCAAAAAGAAAAAGAATCCATAAAGATGCTTTTTGTCGGAGACACCATGTTTGGTTGGAATATTCGTAAAAATTTATTGATACATGGACATGTTTTCCCCGCAGAAAAAATCTATAAAAAGCTACCGAAAGCCGATTTCTTTTGCTGCAATCTTGAAACCTGCATATCTGATCGTGATCTTAAGGCAATAAAACTGAAAAACGATAAAATAATATCTCCTTCTGTATGTCTACAAACACTTCAAACCATAGGTATAGACAGGGTTAGCCTGGCAAACAATCATGTATTTGATTTTGATTCAGATGGATTGAAAGACACCATTGAACATCTGAACAGGAATAATATATTATACTTTGGTGCAGGTCTGTCAGCAGATGAGGCTAATGCGTTCAAAACCTCCAGGATTAAAGGCAGAAATATCGGATTTCTTGCCAGAACATTCACCTGTGAAGCTGCCAATTCCGGAATTAATAAAGACAATCCGCAGGCTGCCGAATTGCTCCGTAAGGTACTTCCTGAAAAAATATCCGAACATAAAAAAGCCTGTGACTTTCTTATCGTTACCCTTCATTTTGGTTTTGAATATTGTGAATATCCTAATTATGAGGATGTGATATTCTGTCACAAGCTGGTTGATGCAGGAGCGGATCTGATTGTTTGTCACCATCCGCATATTGTGCAGGGTATAGAAAAATACAAAAACGGATTGATAGCATATAGTCTTGGCAATTTTATTTTTGACAATACCGGTGAAACCGATGCAAGAACATCAAAAAGTTTTATTTTAGATGTTATACTGACAATGAGCGGTGAAAAACTTCAGATTGAAAACCACAGAATCATCCCAACGGGAATCGATCATGAAGGAAGGGCCTATCTGATGGAAAAAGATGAAAAAAACAGTTTTATGGAAAAAATGAATTTTCTGTCAGAAAAAATTATTTCAGAGGATTTTGAAGAATTTTCCAGATCTGAAAACGCCAAAGTGGTTTATGAAATCAGAGAAAAAGAAATTATTAAATATTTAAAAAAAGGCAATTTATTATATTTAATAAAGAAGGTTCGGAATATTAAATTAATACATTTAAAACTTTTTATTGATTTAATAAAGCGCAAGACTATTAAACAAACCTGAAAAAATATGCAAATAAAAAACAGGTACCTGAAACTCGCACAGGATATATTATTTTATGGTAAATATTATTTTAAAGCACATTCTTTGCTGAAAAATATTCCCCGCTGGACCAAAGATCAGGTTGAAGATTATCAGTTAGAACACTTAAAAAAATTACTGAATTACTCTAATCAGTATATTCCATATTATAACAGACTTTTTAAAGATATTGGGTTCAATCCTTCCGGTTTTAAACATTTCGATGATCTGATACAAATTCCATGCTTAACAAAAGAAATCATAAAAGAAAATATAAGAGAACTGGTTTCAGAGGCCATCCCCCGGAAGTATCACAAACACTCAATAACCGGAGGAACCACCGGAGTCCCTATGGATTTATACCTTGACAGGAGAACCTCCTCACCTTTGGAATTTGCTTATATTAATTATATCTGGAAGAAGGTAGGTTACCGGTTTTACGATAAATGTGCCGTGCTAAGATCGGATGTACCAAAACATATCATCGAAGGAAAAAAATACTGGCACCATAACTTGACAAACAACTGGCTGAGTATGTCTTCCCACAAACTTAACAGTGAAACCTCAGAATTGTATGTTAATAAAATATTAAACTTTAAGCCAAAGTATATTATAGCCTATCCTTCTGTAATCTATACACTTGCCAGGCATGTCACCCGGTTAGATATTAAAATCCCAAATCTCAGGGCAATTATCTGTTCCAGTGAAACACTATACGACTGGCAAAGAAAATACTTGAGCAAAGTATTCGGTGCTGACATATTCTCATATTATGGCCTTACAGAAAAATGCTGTATTGCCGGAGAATGCGATACAAATACCTTTTACAAGTTTGTGCCCACTTACGGATTTGTTGAATTGCTGAACCATAACAATGACTGGTGCACTGCTGAGGATGAAGAAGGAGAAATAGTCGCCACCGGTTTTAACAATTATGTTATGCCCTTTATCAGATATAAAACAAAAGATATAGGAATACATACAAACTTCAATGACAATAGTCCGGGTTGGAAAATAATCAAGGAGATCCGCGGTCGGCAACAGGAATTCTTTGTGGACAAAACAGGTTCTACTGTATCTTTCACCTGTTCTGATGAACCATTCTGGCATATCATTGACAAATTGTATGCATACCAGTACATTCAGGACAAACCAGGTATTGTGGATTTAAATCTGGAAATGACCGGGAAACTTTCCGATTCAGAGATTGAAATCATACATAAGGTGTTCAGCTCTTACTATGCAAATATTACACTCAATGTATATACAGTAAATTCTATTCCCCGAACTGCCAGCGGAAAATTCAGATATCTGATTCAGAACATAACTCAGGAAATGCAACAGTGATCAAATGGTATCTAAATAGAATCAAAACAATGTCTTTGCCTGAGATTATTTACAGGTTCAGGCAGTATGTGCAAAAAATATATGAGTCAAAAAGAAAAGTCCGTTACTTCCCGGGCATTCTACATTATGATTTTAACACCAGAATCATCGAAATCACACCTGATTCATTTGAAATTTTCCCTGAGAGCATTGATATTTTCGGGAAGCAATTGAATTATATGGAGAAAATAAACTGGCACTTGGATATTCATTCCGACAGAGAATTTCCCGGATCATTTTCGAAAAGTATCGACATCAGGTCTGACAAATACGGTAGTGCAAAGACTGTATGGGAAGTGAACAGGATGATATACCTGCCCTGGATGTGCATGAATTACAGAATTACCGGCAATATAGAATACCTCAATAAATTTCAGGCTGTTATTTCGGATTGGATTGAACAAAATCCTTACCTGATTGGAATCAACTGGTACAGCAATATTGAAGTCAATATCCGCCTGATTAACTGGTTTTTTTGCTGGGAAATTCTTAACATCAACAGCCTGATAAAAGAAAATCATACATTCAAGACATTTGTTATTGAAAAATGGTTGCCCCTTATTTATTTGCACTGCAAGTATTCTTTTTGCAATCCTTCGAAATATTCTTCCGCCAACAACCATCTGATATCAGAGTATGCCGGATTATTTATTGCCAGTTCCCTGTGGAGATTTCCGGAATCAAAACGCTGGCTTGCATATTCAAAAAAAGGTCTTGAAAAAGAAATAGTCCGGCAACATTCTAAAAACGGGATCAACAAAGAAGAAGCCGCCGAATATATCCAGTTTATTACTGATTTCTTCTTAATCGCTTATCTGACAGGAGAATACACTCAAAATCGTTTTTCTGAAAATTATCAATCATATTTAACAAAAATCGCAGAATACATATCGAATTTCATTGATTCAAAGGGTAATTACCCCCGGTATGGCGATGACGATGACGGAAAGGTTATTTGGTTTGATCCTGATTCCGGATTTAATAATTTCAAGTCCATTCTGGTAACAACCAGCATACTCACAGGTAAATACTTTGATATCTCACGATATTACATAGATAATAAGAACAAAATGCTCCTGTATGACAAGAAAGAATTACTTGAATCATTGAAGCTTGATTTACAGGAAGAAAAGAAAACGGTCATATATCATGATGAAGGTCATGCCATCATCAGAAAAAAGAATAATAACAGGGAAATTTATATCCACTTTGATGCCGCTTCCCTGGGATTTCTCTCAATAGCAGCTCATGGACATGCAGATGCCCTGAGCTTTATATTGCATATTGACGGACAACCTGTTTTCATAGATCCCGGAACCTACACTTACCACACCCATCCTGAATGGAGACAATATTTTATTTCAACACTGGCACACAATACAATTGCTGTCAATTCAAGCAACCAGGCTGTTAATAAAGGTCCGACACTTTGGACCAGGCATTATCATGTTAAAATCACCGAGTCATCCGATTCAGATGAGCAGGTTTACATCAAAGCATATCATAACGGTTATAAAGGAATAGGAGTGATACACCAAAGGGAGTTAATATTTAAGAAAAATAAAAATCTTATTACAATCTCAGATACCATTGAAATAAGCAAAAAAAGCAAGTTCCTTATAGAAATGCCTTTTCATTTGCATCCGGCCGTGAATGTTAAAAATGAAGATGAGAACAACTTTATTCTTCATATCAATCATAACCGGATCAGGTTAATCACTGACAGAAATCTCAAAACAGAACTCGTTTCCGGAAAAACCAATCCGATTCTTGGATGGTATTCACCTGGCTTTTATTTCTTAACTGCCACAAATACGGTATACTGCAGAACAAATCTGGAAAGGACACATACTTTTAAAACAGAAATAGAATTATTTGTATAATGTTTTGTACAATTAATGGAAAAATCAATTTAAAAATTTATTTTATTAGATATTATATTTAGAATTGCATAAAAATTTACAAATTATGAACATAAGTATTTTTGGCTTGGGTTACGTCGGTTGTGTAAGCCTGGGGTGTCTGGCAAAAAACGGCCATACCATTATTGGTGTGGATGTCAGCAGAATAAAAATAGATCAGATTAATTCCGGTAAGGCAACAATTATTGAAAAAGAGATTGATGAAATCATTTCTGAACAGCATAAAAACAACAGAATAAGTGCAACCAGCGACTTTAAAAAAGCCATTCTGGAAACAGAAATCTCCATTGTGGCAGTTGGAACACCTTCAACAGCGCAGGGACATCTCAATCTGGATTATATTTTCAAGGTGGCGGAAAATTTTGCTGAAGCATTAAAGGAAAAGAATGAATTTCATATTATTGCGATCAGGTCAACAATCTTACCCGGTACCTGTGACAAGTTTACTTCAATAATAGAAGAAAACAGCAATAAGAAAAGAGATGTTGATTTCGCAGTGGTAGACAATCCTGAATTTTTAAGGGAAGGTACTGCCGTGGAAGACTATTTCAATCCGCCATTGACCTTAATCGGGGCCGAAAACAAAGAAGCAGCAAACAAACTTGCGGAGTTGTATAAGACCCTGCCTGCCGAAATTTATATAACCGGTACAAGAACCGCTGAAATAATGAAATATGTTAATAATACTTATCATGCATTGAAAATATCTTTTGCAAATGAAATTGGTAATATCTGTAAAGCATTGGGTATTGATTCCTATGAAGTAATGGATATCTTTGTAAAAGACAGGCAATTGAATATCTCACCATATTACTTCAAACCCGGATTTGCCTATGGCGGCTCTTGCCTGCCAAAAGACCTGAAAGCACTTCAAACCCTGGCTCATGATAATTACGTAAAAGTTCCGGTTATCGAGAACGTGGATAAAACCAACCAGTTACAGATTGAAAGAGCGATTGAATATATATCCGGATTCAAAGGAAAAAAGCTGGGATTCCTGGGACTTAGCTTTAAAGCAGGTACCGACGATTTGAGAAATAGTCCGGCAGTTACACTGATTGAAGCCTTGCTGGGTAAAGGATTTGAAATTAAAATTTTTGACAAGAACGTACAACTTGCCCGGTTAACCGGTACAAACAAGGAGTATATTGATGAAAAAATCCCTCACCTGACAAAACTCCTGGTTGCTGAAATCAATGAATTGATCGAAGAAAGTGATGTTCTTATAGTAACAAACAATGAGAAAGAGTTTGAATCTCATTTGAAAAATACTCACAATAAACCTGTTATTGATTTTGTACGCTTGCGTGATGAGACAATAAGACAGAAGCAAGGTTATTATGGTATTAATTGGTAACATTTAATATGCTCATTTTTTAAAATCCATAACCGGGGATGAATCAAATTGCTATTCTGATACCTATTTTTAACGGCTTGGAATTTACCAAGAAATGTCTGTCAAATCTTTATGGAGAATTGGCCAGAATAAAGTTAAATGACATTGTATTTCAGGTCATAATTATTGATGATGGTTCAACTGACGGCAGTAATCAATGGATAAAATCTAATTATTCAAATGCAACTATTCTCCAAGGTAATGGTAATTTATGGTGGTCAGGTGGTATTAATCTCGGAGCAAAATATGCCATTGAAAAGCTTGATGTTGATTTTATACTTTTATGGAATAATGACATCACTGCAATCAACAACTATTTCCAGGTACTTGCAAGAGAAATATCGAATAAATCAATCAAGGCAAATGAAATCATAGGTTCAAAAATATATAGTGATTTTGAAGCAAAACAAATCTGGTCTTTGGGAGGTGTCTTTAATTCAAGAACTGGTGCCAAATATATGTTTGGTCAAAGCAAACCGGAAGACACAATCGACCTGAAAGACTTTTCACCGGATTGGCTACCCGGAATGGGAACCCTGGTACCTGTAAAAATAATTAAAGACATCGGGTTCTGGGATGCAAAGAATTTTCCCCAATATTTTGGTGACAGTGAATTTACACTAAGAGCAAAATGTAAAGGTTATCGTTTAAGAATATTACAAGATCTGCAGATCATCAATGATATATCAAATTCAACGCTCAGACACCAAAACAGCCTCTCCGGATTGATCCGAACATTCTATGACAGAAAATCAATGTTCAGTGTGAAATATCATTTAAGATTCTACCGGAAGTATGCTACTTCACCCCTCGCTTATCTATCATTGATAAACAGCTACTTCAGATATATCGGCGGATTTTTAAAATGGAAAGTATTAGGTATGTTTGGCATATATAAAAAATAACCTATTAGATGAAAAGAGTCTTACTGATATCAAATTATGTATTTCATTACAGGTTAAATAATTACAATTACTTTTATAAAGAATTTCAGAAACAGGATATCGAATTTCAGGTCCTCACCTTTGGAAGACAAAAAGTTAATTTTGACATTAATTTCACTATTACCTTAACAAAAAAGGGAATATTTTCATTTATCAGGGAGATAATCCGAATCAAACCATCCTGCGTAATTTTGTTTCTTCATCTGAAGGATTATATGATCTTTCCCATAGCTTATTTTTGTAAAATAAAAAGAATCCCGGTTATATACTGGAATTTCGGAATTAATACAAGCACTCCTGATTCGTTCATCAAGAATAACCTATACTATCATCTACACCGGATTTCTGATGCCCTGCTTCTCTATACACCAAATGAAAAAAAGTATATTAAAAAAAAGAACCATTACAAGACTTTTATTGCAAATAATACTCTGAATTTTTCCGACCTGAGAAAAGAAGACTTTACTGATTCTGAATATCTGAAAAGAGAATACAAGATTAAGGAGAAATATATTGTTTTCTTTGTTGGTAAGTTTCAACCGATTAAGCGTTTGGATGTACTATTGAACTGTTTCAGAAACGATCCTGAAATAGCAATAGTGGTTGCTGGTAACGGAGAACTTGGTGGATTAAAAGAGATAATAGATTCCACAGCAAACTACTATTTTCTTGGCGAAATAAAATATGATAGAAAAGAGATGGCCAGGATATTCAGTAATATTGATATTCTATGCATTCCGGGCAATGTCGGATTGGCCATGAATGAAGCCTTATTTTGGGGCAAACCGGTGGTCACCATCGAGGAGAAGAATACTAATTCTCCTGAAATATGGTATTTGCAGAACGGAAAGAACGGATACATTCTCAGGAATGAAAAAGAATTGGAAACAAAAATCAAGGAATTACTGAAAGACAGAAAAAAATACCGAGAATTTTCCGAATATGCACTTGAAATATCCAATACCTATGCCCATATAAGCCAGATGTTCAAAGGATTTTCAGATGCAGTCAATTTTGTATTTAGAAAGCACATAGAAAGAAAATGAAATTTGAAGGCAAGCACATCCTTATTATAGTTGAAAATCTTCCGGTGCCCTTTGACAGAAGAGTATGGCAGGAAGCATCCACTTTGAAAAAAAACGGTGCACATGTTACTGTCATTTGTCCTAAGATGAAGGGATTTATAAAGAAACACGAATGGATAGATGGGATTGAGATTTACAGACATTCACTGCTTTCTGAAGGCAGAGGTTTTTTAGGATATATCTTTGAATATTCTTCAGCTTTGTTTTGGGAGTTTTTTCTGAGTCTGAAGGTCTATTTCAAAAAGAAATTTCATGTGATTCATGGCTGCAATCCACCTGACCTGATTTTCCTCGTAGCACTCTTTTATAAAATGTTTGGCGTTAAATATGTATTTGACCACCATGATATCAATCCTGAATTATTTATAGCAAAGTACAGTAAAAAAGGATTCCTTTACAGGACGATGCTATTTTTTGAACGACTAACCTTTTTAACAGCAAATTACAGCATAGCAACCAATAATTCCTATAAGGAAATTGCCATCAAAAGGGGCAAAATGAATCCTGAGAAGATAGTTGTTGTAAGAAGCGGACCAAGCCTTGAACGTTTGAAAACTGGGAAAGGTAACGAAAAATACAGGAAGGGTAGAAAATACCTTGTAGGTTATGTAGGGGTAATAGGAATGCAGGAAGGCCTTGACCTTTTAATGGATTCATTAAAGCAAATTGTAAATAAACGAAAAGACATACAATTTGCCATTGTGGGTGGTGGAACTGACTTAGAAAGCATTAAAATCATTGCCCAGAATTTAAATCTGACCGACTTTGTGGATTTCTACGGAAGAGTTCCTGACAAAGATATGCTGGAAATATTAAACACTACAGATGTTTGCGTGAATCCGGATAAGCCTACGGAGATGAATAATCTTTCTACAATGAATAAGATCATGGAATACATGGCATTGAAAAAGCCAATAGTCCAGTACGATTTAAAAGAAGGAAGGTTTTCCGCTCAGGAAGCATCGCTGTATGCTGAAAACAACAATACCAAAGATTTTGCTGAAAAGATTGAATATCTTTTGGATAATGAGGCAATAAGAAAGAAAATGTCGGAATTTGGTTATCAAAGGGTTGTTAAACAGCTTTCTTGGGAAATTGAAAAAGAGAAGTTAATTGACTTCTATTTAAAAGTATTATTCAAATGATCAGGCATTCATTTTTTCCTTATTTATGCTGATCAATCATTAAACCTGCTCAAAGAGAGTAAACAAAACAACTTCTGATGTAATATCAGACAGGAATATAATGATCTTCCTGTTTATAGACATTCAATCCTCCCCTGATTGATAAATTCATTAATAAGTATTGTTAATCAATGATATTCTGGATTTGGCATTCAAAAACAATTCAATCGTAAAAATCACTAGTGTAAGTGTAACATATTATATATCTTTTTATTACCTTTATGATTAACAATCTAGCCAAAATAATTAAAAAGACTGAAAAGAATCTTTAAAACATGGCTGCATAAAGACTACCAACTGAAGATGAGGCAAATAACCTTTATGACTTGTGATAGGTGACGAATATCACCAAACCATTGGTCAAATATTTACGTATACTCGTCAAAATATTTAAGCTATTCGTCACAACTATTTAATTTTTTATCAAAAATGTTATCACAATGAAAAAAACATTTCTTTTAGTCATGATTTGGGGATTAATTATGGGATCCGGATATACTCAAGATCCGTCAGATATTTACGATATTTACTTAATACGGGATTTTGAACATAATACATTGGGCAAATACGATCATGATGAATGGGCACAAGATTGGAATTATCCCTGGGATCAATCTTACCCTATTGGTGATACCACACTGCAAATCCTCGAAAACAATGATCCTGAACAAGGTTCCAAAGTCATGAGGTTTATTCATCCGGAAGGTTCATATGCAGGCTCAAGCATACGTGGAGTTGGTGGTTGGCAGGCTTCCCTGGGTCGTTCTTATGATGAGGTATACTTTTCATACAGAATAAAATTCAGACCCGGCTTTGACTGGGCACATGGAGGAAAAGTTCCTGGAGTAAGGGGCGGAGATGAATGGGATGGCTGGTATGGCCCACCTTATGATGGTGGCTTTACAAATTCGCTGATGTGGAGCGAGGAACCGACAATAGCACACTATTATTATTATCATGGGCAGACACATATGTATGGAGCAACAAGTCCCTGGAATACCCGGATTGAATCCGGAAAATGGTTTACAATAACGTTAAGAGTAGTAATGAATACTATAACAGATGGTTATGGTAATAATGATGCAATATATGAAGGTTTTATTGATGGTGAACTTGTATCACAGATTACAGGATTTACACTAAGAAATCTGCCGGAAATTGGAGTGGAAAGACTATCAATCGCATCATTTTTTGGTGGTTCTGATCCTATGTTTGCAGCCACAAGAGATGAATGGATTGATTTTGATGATTTTGTGGTGTTCAATTATAAAAGTAATATTGACGTCCCCAGGGGCAATGTATTAAGTCCCCCTGGTCGTATAGTTATATCTCCTCTTGAATTAAATGAAGAGACTGAATATCTTTTACCGGAACCGGAACCAGAACCTGAACCGGAGCCGGAGCCAGTACCAGATATTCCCAATATTGCCATAAATGCCTATGGGACAGAGGTTGCAAGTGAAAATGCACATTTCATCCTGCTGGTAAATAACATACAGGTTGGTGAAACATTTGTTACTTCAACACAGGAAGATTACATATTCAATCTGGATCAGGAAATTACTGATGGCGATACCATAACCATAAAATTTGACAACGATTATTACAGTGAGTCGTTAGGCGACAGGAATCTGTACATTATTTCCGTTGAAATTGACGGTAATACATTTGATTTGAACGGAAAAAATCTTATATTCATCGAAGATGGATTTGAAAATAATGTTAAATATGGCAGCGGAGATTTACTCAGCTCTGGTGATTTGATGTTGTTTCCCGGTGTAGATGAGGTAAACCTGGAAGATTTTATTCAGCTGCCTCCCAATAATCCGCCCACTATTTCTTCGTCTATATTCTATATTGCCGATACCATTTCTGCAGGGACATACATTGGCAGTGTAGATGCCTCTGATCCTGATTCTGATCAGCAACTTTTTTATGACATTATAAGTGGAAATGAAAGCAACACTTTTATGTTAAACCAGTTAAATGGAAACATCTTACTTAATTTGACAGGTATTCTGGAAAGCAGTGATAAATTCGATATCCTGGTTAAAGTTACAGATGATCATGCCGAACAAAAATCTGATTCAGCATATGTTACAATTAATATTGTTCACATACAATCAGAGGAATCTACCCCCGTTGTTATCCCAAATCCTTCAATCAGTAATCAGTCTTTCTCACTAAAAGCACCCGTTCAACAGGACACAAGGATCGGACAGGTTGTGGCAACCCACCCCGATCCGGGTACGGATATAATCTATCAGATAACATCCGGGAACAGTGAAACCCTGTTTTCAATCGGTTCCACCGACGGAGAACTGAAATTTGCCAAAGAAAAAGATGTTTCAGAAACTACAACTTATAAATTAGCCGTCACTGCTATGATACAGGGGATGGAACAGATATCATCCCAGGCCCAGATGACAATAACCCTATCACCAACAGAAATGGTAATTTACATCGATCCAACCAACATTAATGACAATCTGAAAGATGGAACTGCAGAACATCCTTACAGCTCATGGTCAGAGGTTACATGGAAACCGGATTTTGAGTATCTTCAAAAAAAGGGTACCATTTCCAATGAAGCCAAGATCAATATATATGCAGAAAATGTTATTATCGGAGCTTATGGCGAAGGTGATCTGCCTGTCATCACAAGCAGTGCCAAAGACTATGCATTCAGAGCCTTCGAGAAAAGCAATATAACCATTAAAGATATACACATTGTGGCCAATGAGGCAATCAGCTGTATCTATTTTATGGGTAGCAATTCAAATAACAATATAATTGAAAATTGTGTTCTGGAAGGCGCTAACAGTGGTGTTCGTATCATTGATGGTAAGACCTATACCATTAAATATACAACCATAAAAGGTACCACTGATGCAATTTATTCCTATGCTTCCGAAAATAAAATATATTACAATATTTTTAAGGATAATCATACTGCTATAAATATAAGCAGTTATGTCTCAACTGCCGATGTATTCAACAATGTTTTCTACGGCAATTCAAAGGGTGTTACCACTACATATGCCGAACTGACGCTTTACAATAATATCTTCTACATGGTAAATGCCGGTGACCAGGCCATTAACCACAGTATGGACAAGCTGGTATCTGACAACAACATTTTTTATCCGGAAAGCCAGGGATTCATAAGCATTAATAACAAACAATATAAATCCATATCTGAGTTGCAATCTGAATTGAACCTGGATATGAATTCATTTTCGGAAGATCCCGGGTTTGTTGATATATACAATGATAATTTCATGCTGGCTGACCAGTCGCCGGCCATTGATGCCGGAAAGTACGTTGGTATTACTTCTGACTTTTACGGTCAGTCTGTTCCGTATGGCAACCAGCCCGATATCGGCCTGACAGAACTTAAATCAACCAGAATTATCTCTGCATTGCCTGGGAACATAAGCAACAGGAATGAGGAGCCTTCGGTTTATCCCAATCCCTCTGACGGCAGGTTCCATATCTTCTTTGACAACAACAATGCTTCAACAGCCATCCTCGCAGTCACAGACATGACCGGTAAGATGATATATCAGTCCAACCTTGACTTTTTCACAACTTCAATTGCTGACATTGACATCTCCGATTTCCCGGATGGTATTTATCTGGTGCATCTGCAAACAGATATCAAGGTATATACACAGCAAATTATTATTCAATGAATGCAGGCTGGATAATTCGTTGAAATAAACATTGGTTTTCCGTAACTGCAAAAAATCTGGATTTAAATATTATTAAATTGAAGCCCGGTTATCTCTGGGCTTTATTTATCTGACAATATGCTGTTTATAAATGGTTCAGGATGTCAGGATAATGATCATGTTTTTTTGGATTTTTTTACTCAAATAATAGATGTCTGCTAACTAACTGAAATAAAGGATGAAAAAAAATGATATTTTAAGAATTTTATAAAATAATCATAATAATTATTTAAAATAAAATAAATAAGTTTGCAGTTTGTCGTGATTAAATCCAAATTAAACAAGTAGCTGTAATTTTACTGTTGTTAATTTAACCCTGATGTTGAAAAGATTACTTATCATATATAATCTTCTCTCAATAATAATAATCTGTTTTTCACAACCTGTTGATCCAAGTAAGGTTTTTGACATCCATTTTAAACATGATTTCGAGAATAATACTCCTGGAGTTTATTGCTTTGATGAATGGGAAAAGGACTGGAACTATCCTGGTACTGCTGCCTATACCGAATCTGACAATACTGTTTATATAGAAGAGAATAATGATCCGGAACAGGGATCAAATGTTATGCGCTTCATTTTTCCGCAAGGCTCCTATGCAGGTTCAGCTATCACTGGAGGAGGGGGTTGGGAAGCTCCCCTGAGGAATACATTTGACGAAATATATTTTTCATACCGAATTAAATTCAAACCCGGATTTGAATGGGTTCATGGCGGAAAAATACCCGGATTAATGGGTGGCCCAACTTGGGATGGCTGGTACGGTCCTCCTTATGAAGCAGGTTTTAGAAATTTTTTAATGTGGAGTGAAGAGCCTACTATAGCGCATTATTACTATTATCACGGACAGACTCATGAATATGGTGCTACAAGTTTATGGAATACCTATATAGAGTCTGGCGAATGGTTTACGATGACTCTGAGAATTGTGATGAATACCATATCAGGAGAATATGGAAACGATGATGCCGTTTTGGAAGGATTCATAGATGGTCAGCTGGTTTCACAAATTACAGGTCTTACACTTAGAAATTTATCACACATTGGTATTGACAAGATGCTTGTTGGTTCTTTTTTTGGCGGCAGCTCTCCGGACTTTGCAGCTACCCGTGATGAATGGATAGATATGGATGATTTCATTGCATTTTCTTATAAGTCCGGGGTAAATGTACCCCATGGGAATGAACTTAGCCCACCTGATAGAATATTATATTTACCATATCAGGATTTTGATGATTCTGAATGGATAAAGAGTGTTACTGCACAGGCTATTTCAAGCAAAACAGTTGAGTTGGTCTGGGATCAGTATTTCTATCCCATAACCTATACCATTCAGAGAAGAGAGCAATATGAAGACAGCTTCACTGATATTGCAACAATATCACATCCTGTTACCTCTTACGATAATACCAACCTTTCTCCAAATACAACATATTATTACAGATTAAAAACTGAAAATTCAATATCCGACGCCGTTCAGGTAACGACACATCCTATAGCCACACCTCAGGCTCCAACTTCCCTGGCATCATTGGAAACTGGCAAAACTTATATAAAGTTGGGCTGGAAAGACAACTCCAATAATGAAACCGGATTTATCATCGAACGTTCAGACAAAACTTCTGATAATTTCAAACAAATCGCAACTTTAAAATCCAATATCAGAGAGTATCTGAACAGCTCGCTTGCACCCAACACCAGTTACTATTACAGGGTCAAAGCATACAATGAAGACGGGCAGTCAGATTATTCAAATATGCTATCTGTCAAAACATTGCAGCTTCAGTTACCGGCTGCACCAACCGAATTCAGTGCAGGAAGTATAACCAAAAATTCATTTACGCTAAACTGGAAGGATAATTCCGATAATGAAAACGGTTTCCAGATCTATATGCTGGATGACAGTACCGGGGCATTCAAATTGCATGAAAATGTTGTTTCCAATACCATCCAGCTTTCAATGACCGGATTGCAACCAAATACCACATATCATTTCAAAATAAGAGCTTATAATACAGACGGCGTATCAGCCTTTACCAGCGAGATCGAGGTCGTAACCTTACCCCTGCAACCTCCTGTGGCTCCTGCCACACTGATATACGACAATCTCACTCCGACAAGCGTGTTACTTGCATGGACTGACAAATCAGACAATGAGAAGGGATTTTATATCTATCGTTCATTTTCAGAAACCTCCGGCTTTAAATTGATATATACGACCAATATCAATCAGATCAGTTACGAGGATAATACGCTGGCTAAAGGAACAACATATTTTTACAGGGTAAGAGCTTTCAATGACGATGGTGCTTCAGCCTATACAAACACAGTTAAAATAACTACACAGAATCCTCCCGGATCTCCTGCAGATCTCGGTATAATAAATATTTCAAAATCTTCTGTTTCCTTAAAATGGACAGATTGTGCAGACAATGAAAACGGATTTATCCTGGAAAGATCAATACAAAATGATCACCAGTTTATGGTATTGGATTCAATTTCTCCCAATACAACTCATTATACCGATGAGTATCTTACAAGCAATACAGTGTATTTTTACAGGTTGCTGGCTTTCAATGATGATGGAAATTCAGAATATTCAGACACTTTAAAAACTCAGACTGTATCTTCAGTTCTTCCTGCTTCACCTACAAATCTCAGGATTGAAGGATTGACCCCTTTTACAGTTACTTTTACCTGGAGAGACAATTCTTCGAACGAAACCGGATTCCAAATTCAAAGGGCAGAAAAAAATAATTCTTTTATAAGCATATCAAATATTGCATCAGATGCAAATAAATACACTGACAGTGTACAACCCGGTATTATCTATTATTACAGAATCAGAGCCTTTAATGCTGATGGTTACTCATCATTTTCAGATACGCTGGTAATTCAGACACCTGAGAATATCATACCACCAGTACCTCAAAATTTCAATGTTACCTCTTTGAAATACAATCAGGTAACTCTAAGCTGGACTGCAGACCTTAAGAATATTAACGGATTTCAACTTGAAAGAAAAACAGGTAAATCAGGAGTATTTGTGCAATTTGCAAAACTTGACAAGGTAACTGGATTTACAGATACGCTGGTTGAACAGGAATATGAATATTCATACAGGATCAGATCTTTCAATTACTTCAATCATTCTGAATACTCATCAACCATTGATGTGACAATTCCTTTGTTTTCGCTTCCGGCTCCTCCATCTTCACTTTCTCCATCAGACATAGAAACAAATCATATTTCCCTGAGATGGAAAGATAATTCCTATGACGAAACAGGTTTTATTATTAAAAGAGCCCTGTATCCGGACAATGAATTTGAAAAAATATATACAACAGATGCAAATGATACTTCTTTCACAGATACAAAAGTTACTGCCAGTACAACCTATTATTATTCTGTTAATGCGATAAATGAATGTGGCGAATCAGAAAGCACCAATCCTCTCAGGGTATCAACAATGTCAATTTCGGAATCATTAAGATTTTATGAAGGATTAATAGCCTATTATAATTTCAGCCTGAATACGGATACATTGATACATGATCTTTCCAGATACGGTCAGCCTGTTGATCTTTTGATCACCGATACAACAAAAATCAGATGGGACAAGAACGGTCGTTTAGAGATTCTGGATAATACACTCATTCGTTCAATCCTGCCTGCAACCAAAATCGTTGAAGCCTGTAAGGAAACAAATGAAATAACACTTGAATGCTGGATAAAACCTTCGATGAATGAATTTATGAATGATGCCAGCATCATATCACTTTCCCAGAGTTCTGAAAATATGGGAATCTCTTTGATGCAAAGTGATTTCAACCTCTCAGAATCGGGTAATTGCAGATATCTGCTGGGGTTAAGCACAAAATCCACCGAATCAAATGGCAAACCATATCTTACAGCAGAAGAGAATGAATCTGTGACACTTCACCATGTCGTTTTTACACACGATTATCTGGGAGATGAAAAGATGTTCCTGAACGGTAAACTGATTGCAAGCAGCATCAAACCTTTGGGATTTGATAACTGGAAAAACGATTTTTACTTTTACCTTGGCAATGAACCCGTTATGGTAAGTCCATGGACAGGAGTATTTTACCTGGTGGCCCTGTATAATAAAGTCTTAACCCCTGATCAGGTTATACAAAATTATAACGCCGGTCCTGCTGATAACATCAGATTACCGGCAAATACATTTAATGTTAAACTATTTCCCAATCCTTCCCGGGGCCGTGTTGTTTTTGACATTGAACCAACAGAGTTCAGTGAATATGGAGAAAGAATCATACTTCAGCTCCTTGATTTGAATGGTGTAATTCATTATGAAGAAACCATCAGAGATTCAAATCAGCATTATGTTAAGGAATATAATCTGAGTCATCTGAAAAAAGGAATTTATTATTTCAGGCTTCTTTCGCCGTCAGGATCCACCACACATAAACTAATTGTGTTTTAAAAATTATTACAGATTTTCATTTTTGATCCACAAGAAAAGCCTGGTAAGGATTCCCTATTAGGAGTCGTTATATTTCACTTTCTTACATAAAATGTCTTTAGGTATTCCTCAATTATATATTAGAAATTGTACTATTTTATGTAAAAAAAAAACAGTAATGATCAAATAACTTAAAATAAATACCGGGTTTTGCGTAATTTTCAAAAAATACTTAATGAAATGAAAATAGCCCTATTGATCCCCTGTTATAACGAAGAAAAAACCATTGAAAAAGTAATCCGGGATTTCAGGAAAGAATTGCCTGACGCGGATATTTATGTTTATGATAACAATTCAACCGATAATACTTATCAGATAGCATTGGATAATGGAGCCATTGTAAGAAAAGAAAGAAAGCAGGGTAAAGCCAATGTTGTCAGAAGTATGTTCAGAACGATCAATTCCGATATCTACATCATGGTGGATGGTGATGACACATACCCGGCATCTGAAGTTAAAAAACTCATGGAACCTGCATTATCTGAAGACGCAGATATGGTTATCGGAGACAGGCTTACCAATGGAACCTATAGTAAAGAGAATAAAAGAGGTTTTCATGAATTCGGGAATAATCTTGTCAGAGTTCTGATAAACAGATTATTTAAAGCCAAAATGAAAGATATCATGACTGGTTACAGGGTTTTTTCAAAGAGGTTTGTTAAAAACTATCCTGTATTATGCAGTGGTTTTGAGCTGGAAACTGAAATGACCGTCTATGCATTAAATAATAAATATAACCTGGTTGAAATCCCCATTGAATTCAGAGACAGGCCCGCAGGAAGCATATCAAAGCTCAGAACATTTACTGACGGAAGGAAAGTAATTATCACTATTTTTAATCTTTACAGGCATTACAGACCATTTGTATTCTTTGGATTTATTGCAATTATTATGTTCTTATTGGCACTGGTATTCGGGATTCCGGTAATAAGGGAATACATCCTTTATCAATATGTATACAAAGTACCTTCGGCAATTCTTGCTTCTTCATTGATTATTGTTTCTCTGTTCTCTTTTTCTATCGGACTGATCCTTGATACTATTTCAATCATTGACCGTAAAAACAATGAATTGCGTATAATGAATAACAGCCAGAAATAATTCTGATAAACGATTATACAGGCAATACGATCATGAAATATTTAAAGAAATTCTTATCCCTGGATTACCGCTTACTGCTCGCTCTTATGATTCTGGCAGGCATGATGATGCAACTGATTGTTATTTTTGTTTTAATGGAACCCGACTCCCTCCAATGGAGGGATCCCATTCATTTCCATGAAATTGCACAGAATCTGGCCAATAATAAACCTTATTCACCTCCTAATGATTCATCAAATCTGTTCAGGTCGCCGGGATATCCTTTCTTCCTATCTCTGATTATCCGCTTGTTTGGAGACAGCATATTCTTTATCAGGATAATCCATATCCTTCTTTTTCCTCTTTTCATCATATCAGTATTCCGGATCGGAAAGATGTTTAAGGATACTTCACTGGGATTGATCTTCTCTCTGCTCTGCACAATTTATCCTTATTACATTTATATTCCCGTAACCCTTTATTCCGAATCTCTTACGATCTATTTGTTTCCGGTATTCATGCTTCTGACACTCCGGTTAAGGGATTCCTTGAAAATACATCATGCATTTTTACTTGCACTGGTATCAGGATTTCTCATCATGTGCAGACCCATAAGTATTTATTTGATAATTATTTCAACGATCTATGTTTTTTGGCACAAAAAGTTGGAAATAAAGCGGTTTACACTTATGTCCATATCTATCATCATTCCTGCCGTTTTTGTCTTATCATGGATGGTCCGGAACCACAGGCTGTATGGTGAATATGTATTCTCAACCGGCGGTCCGTATGTTCTGATATCATCATATAATGAAAATGCAATACCAGGGAAAAAAATATGGCCGAAAATACCTGAAAAGGTTAATAATGACCCTGCTATCGATGATGGCCACTTCGGTTTGCAGAAAGTATATAGAAAATATGCCATCAACTTCATTAAAGAGAATCCTAAGAAGGCATTTCATATTGCTTCCATGCTGATTGTGAACTACTGGAATCCTATACCTCTGACTTATGGAGAAGAAGGTGCCAGGATGCAAAAATATAAAATCATACCTGCATTTTTCTATTCAGTATTCCTGATACTGGGCATTATCGGATATTTTTACAACAGAAAAAAACTATTCGCGAACACACTACTATTATTACTGATATTAAATACAGCATTCAATGCCCCGTTGATGGTTTCGGTAAGGTACAGGGTTGTTGTTGATTTTGCTTTTATTTTGTTTGCTGCCTATGTTATTCAGAGAATTACTGAAAGAATATTACAGTCCGAAAAAAATGCTGTAGCAGGCTAAAAACAGCATAAAACCGGTGTGAATTTGCCTTTCAAAATTACTTATCAACCAATTAAGAAAGAGAGGATTCCAACCGGTTATTATTCTATGGCATTGCAAATCAGATTCTGTCAACGAAATTGCAACGTTGATCAAAAATCATTTCCCCGGTATCGAAAAAAAACCTATCTTACTAGGTTAAGTCAGTTATAAGACAAAAATCCCAAATCACATCAAAATGAAAACCCCAATCGCATCATCCAAAGCAATTATTCTTATTTTATTGCTTTTTCAATTATCTCTAAATGCAAACACCCAAACTGTTATAACCGCAAGTGGAACCATTAACGAAAGTACTACCTGGGATGCTGATACGGTAAAGGTTACGGGAGATGTAATAATTGCCAAGAAAGCCCTCCTGACTATAATGCCCGGGACAGTTGTGGAATTTCAGGGGTATTTTGGCATACGTGGTTTGGATAACTCCCGGTTAGATGCATCAGGCACTCCCGGAGATACGATCTATTTTACCATGCATGATACAGCAGGATTCTGGAATCCCGATACCACGCTGGGTGGCTGGGCTGGTATAAGGCCTGATTTTGGCACTCTTAATTATTGTAAAATCCAGTACGTAAAAGCACCCAGTGCTGATACCTGGACTCGTGGTTACTTGGGAGCCATAACAACATCACAAACTCATAGTCACTCCCTCTTCATTTCCAATACAATAATCAAAGATTTGCATGCGCATGGCATATTTTCTCCAGGACATATATATTTTACCATTTCTAAATGTATCATTGAAAATGCCAAAGGCAACGGAATAATCGGGGGAGTCAATGCAGACAGCTGTATCATCAGAAATAATGCTGGCGCAGGAATAGCATCTTCAATGGGAGCAGGAATCAAAAAATTAATAAATTGCCTGATCGAATCGAATAATGGAGGAGGTATAAGATGTAATTCAATTGGCGGGGATATTATTGGTAACACAATTCAAAACAATGGTAACGATGGTATTTATATTACTCCCGAAGCATTCCTTATCTTTGGTCAAATAAAAAATAATGTGATAAGAAATAACCTGGGTCATGGAATAAGCTTATGGTATAGCAATAATTTTCCAATAGTTAACAACCTGATTTATAATAATAAAGGCAGGGGAATTAGTGTTTTTGGATATTCCTCCCAATTGATAAACAACACCATTGTCAATAATTCATCCTATGGAATATGGGTCCGCGACAGTAAGCCGTCAGTCAGCAACTGTATCATTACCGGCAATGGTAAAAAGGGTGATTTCCAGATTAGTGGATATAACAGAGATTTGGAGGTTGATACATCTTTCCCTGGCAACATCTGTCATTGTAATATCGAAAATATTCTGAAAACACCTGTTACAGGAACTCTGGCAGATAACATCGATGCCGATCCCCTGTTCATAAACTCCGGAAATTTCAATTTTCGTCTTCAGAACAACTCCCCCTGCATCAATACAGGAACAGCCGATACCACCGGTATGCACCTTCCTTCGTATGATCTGGATGGCAATCCCCGTATCTGTGGTGGGAGGGTAGATATGGGAGCTTATGAATCCCATGTACTGACCGGATGTGTTGATCAGGTTTTTACGGGTGATTCTGGTGCAATTTCAGATCAAAGCTTTGATCAGGATTATGAGAATAATGCTGAATGTTTTAAAACAATCATTGTTGAAGAAGGAAAAAGAATCGTACATGAATTCACAGAATTTGATACTGAAAAAGGTTATGACTGGGTATATATATATGATGGTGAATACCCTGCCGGCCCGACACTTGGTGCATTTTCAGGAAATACGATCCCCGGAAAAGTCTTTTCTTCGGGAAATAAAATGTTGATTGTTTTCCGAACCGATGAAAGCATTACCAAAGCGGGCTGGACTGCTGATTATAGAGCTGTATGTCCCTGTATCGACGAAATTTTTACGGCAGATTCAGGTTTCATTCGCAGCAATCCCGAAGGTCAGGACTATTTAGCATACGAGAATTGTGAAAAAAGGATTATTGCTGAAAAAGGGAAACGTATTATCCTGGAATTTAAACAGTTCGAGCTCGGATCCAATTATGATTGTCTTGTGATCTACGATAGTCTACATGCATATTGGCTACCATTGGCAGTGTACTCTTTACATCACAAATTGCCAATAACCCATGAATCTACAGGCAATGAAGTACTTATTCATTTTATTACTCTGGACAGAGGTACACAGGGTTCAGGTTGGTCAACAAAATACCGGACTGTACAAACCTGTTGTGATGAAATCTTAACATCAAATTCCGGTACCATTGAGAGTAATGCTGATGGAACAGAATATTTAAACAATGAAGACTGTGTTAAAAAAATCATTACCGACGAAGGGAAACAGATAATCCTAGAATTTGAAAAGTTTGACCTGGAAGAAGAATACGACTGGATAAGGGTATATGACGGAAATTATTCTTCGTCACCATTAATAGGAACCTATACAGGGAACATACTACCGGAAAATATAAAATCATCAGGCAATGTATTGTATATTCATTTTCATTCTGATAACAGTGTAACCAAATCAGGATGGAAAGCCGGTTATTCTGTTGATGCACCTGACAAAAGCACTGAAAAACCAGGGGATGAAATATCATTAAGTGATCAGAATGTCACTGTCTATCCCAATCCTGCAAGTAACGACCTAATTATTCTTTTTGAGAATGCTGTAAAAAAAGCTTCCATTGTATTGTACAACATACAGGGACAAATCATTTACAGTACAGATAAATATCCGATGAATAAAAAGCTCATTCTTGATTTCAGTGAATATGAGAACGGAGTATACTTCATAAAAATTAAAACTGAAGATTACGCCATTGAAAAGAAAATGATATTAATTGATTAAAAGAATATATAATCTGGCTTAATCAAATAATCATTGATAAAGGATTTTTCTAATAATGCCGGACACTCCTTAGAAATCAGTTAATTATCTTTATCAATTGAGAATAATGAAACACTGTAAATTACTTTTTTGAATCAAAACAAAATTGTAACTTATACGGATCTAAGTTTTTAAAACCCATATTCAACCATCATGAAAACAACAGACCAATTAATCAAGCCATTTATTTTTCTGCTGTTAACATTAATTTTCAGCCATTCTGAAATCCACAGTTCAGTAATTACCGTCAGCGGACCTATTAATAAAAGCACAACCTGGGATGCAGATACCGTTAAAGTTTTCGGTGATGTTCTTATCAAAAACGGAGTACTAACAATTCAACCTGGCACTGTGGTAGAGTTTCAGGGCCGTTTCTCCCTGATAGCTGATCCAGGGAGGATACAGGCTCTGGGAACTCCCGGAGATACCATCTGTTTTACAATACACGACACTACCGGTTACCACGGCCCAAATCCAAGTCAGGGTGGGTGGGACGGTATTAGCCTGACAGGAAACAGTGAATTTAAATATTGCAAATTTCAGTTTGCAAAACCAATGGATGTGTTCATTGCTATCACAAACGACAACAAGCATCATGAATTCCAGAATTGTGTTATTTCAGACATCAGGAAGAATGGGATTTGCAGTCCGTTTGAAAATAGTTCTTTAAACCTTAAAAATTGTACCATAAAAAATATCGAAGGTACGGGAATCATCGGAACAAATATCGATGTTGACCACTGTATTATAAAAAATACCAAATATGGTATAAATAATATCGGACACTTAGTGCCAGGAAATCCGAACATTACAAATTGTCTTATTGAATTTAATGAAACAGGAATCTGCCTTGCATCATCAAGAGCTGTTATAACCGGAAATATCATTCAGAATAATGATGTTGGAGTTTATATTGCTTTTGATTCCTGTAGCTTCTTGGCTAATAATATGATAAGAAATAATCTTTCAAGTGGAATTTTAGCCAAGGCAACTCAAAATCTTTTTGTTGTTAATAACCTAGTTTATAATAATGGTGAAGGAATTCACCTTTATGAATGCTCATTTAAGGTTATAAACAGCACCATTATCAATAACAGAGGTTACGGAATTAATGGTATTAATATCACTTCCATACTATATAACTGTATTTTCAGGGGAAATGCCGATCCTGACAAGGGACAAATCTATGGAAGCAATGGAGGAGACGGATACTTCCACGGGCATCTGTATAATAACAATATTGAAGATATTTCAGGATTAAAAATTGCAGGCAGTATGATTAATAACATTGATATGGATCCCTGCTTTATGGATGTGCTGAACACTGATTTCCGTCTTCAGAGCTGCTCTCCTTGTATCAACACAGGTATTGAAGACACAACAGGGTTGAATCTGCCTGAATATGACCTGGATATAAATCCGCGCATATTTGGAGTCGCGATTGATATGGGTGCCTATGAAGCTCAATATCAGACAACCGGATGCGTTGATCATATTTACAAAGGTGAATCAGGTACAATCTCAGATCAAAGCTTTGATCTGGATTATGAGAACAATGCGGAATGTTATAAAACAATCATTGCAGAAGAAGGGAAAAGGATCCTGCTTGAATTCACTGAGTTCAATACCGAAGAAGGTTATGACTGGGTATATGTCTATGATGGTGAATACCCGGCCAGCCCGACCATTGGTGTATTTTCAGGAAACACAATCCCCGGAAAAGTCTTTTCTTCGGGAAACAAAATGCTGTTGATGTTCCGTTCGGACAATAGTGTTACAAAACCGGGCTGGACTGCAAATTATAAAGCTGTATGTCCTTGTGTTGACGAGATATTAACATCGAGTTCCGGCATTATTCAAAGTAATTCTGAAGGAACAGAATATTTAAACAATGAAGACTGTGTTAAAAAAATTATCACAGATGAAGGGATGCAAATTGTACTCGAATTTGAACAGTTTGATCTAGAAGACGGATATGACTGGATATGGGTATATGACGGAGCCTATCCTTCTGCACCATTAATAGGAACCTATTCAGGGAACATTCTGCCGGAAACCATACAATCATCAGGCAATGCATTGTATATTCATTTCCATTCTGATTATAGTATTACCAAATCAGGATGGAAAGCAAGCTATTCTGTCAATTCATCTCATAAAAGCACTGAAAAACTACATAATGAGATCCCTGACAATATTATTAATCTTGAAATTTATCCAAATCCTACAGATGGTAAAGTAATTTTATTTTTTGAAAAGGAGATGAAAAGGGTTAATATAGAATTGTATGACCTTCAGGGTCAGATCATCAGCAATACGGTCGAATATCCTGTTAACCGGAAGTTAATTCTTGATTTTAAAGAATCTGGAAGCGGATTATACTTCTTAAAGATTAAAACAGACGAGCAATGCTTCGAAAAAAAGATAATAATAGAAAAATAGAAGTTTTATGCGTATCATAGCTGATTGGAACAGGCTATAATGCTGAAATATAAAGGCTGAACAAACGTTAATGTAGTGATCCTGTTCCTGGTCTATTTCTTCTTCAACAGAAAATGATTTTTATTTTGAATGGCAACCTTCATATAAGAGAAAGGAATTGAAGTTTTTTAATATTCATTAAACATAAGTTAGTTTTCCAGAGATATTTGAAATAGCCGTTATTATTAAAATGTGGTTAAAACGACTTCTACCATACAAAACAGTCAGTTTGTCAAAATAATTGAAAATTGTGCAGTAAATATTGATTGGTTCACGTTTAATGATATTAAATTTGAACATTATTTCATATCAACCGACTTATGTTAAAAGATACAGATCGAAATAGAAGAAAGAACACAAAAGGAACAATCAGAGCGAGAAAAGATTATCACCCTCTTTTTTCAATTTTAGATATTATCGTAACAATTATTTCATTCTTTCTTGCTTATTTTTTGACCAATTTAATAAACACACAATACTTTACTTTCACAAAAGAATATGTGATCATGTTGCTGCTTATTGTCCCCACATGGGCAATAATACTGCAAACATCCAATCTGACTGCTATACCAAGGACAAGATCTTATATATCCATGTTCTTTAATTTTGTAAACTTCAGTTCCATTGGTTTTATTTTGCTTTTACTATATAAGCATATTTTTGGCCTTTCTGTATTCAGTCACTATGTGATCATCTCTTTTTCCATCATTAATCTGATCTCATTATATGTATTCAGAATACTGACATACCGCGTTTTCAAGTATTTCAGATCAACCGGCCATAATATCCATAATGTAATCATTTTTGCCGATGACAAATCAGAGAAATTCATCGATATGATTATGGAACATAAAGAATGGGGATTCAGAATTTTAATGATCATCACCAATTCGGAAAAGATTGCTAATAAGTATAGCTCCCGGATCAGAACCTTCCCGGATAAAATCAATCTTAAATCGCTTCTTGATATAGATATTGTTGATGAAGTAATTTATTCAATAAGTCATATCGACAATGAAAAATTGAGAACATTAATCGAATTATGTGATGAAGTGGGTGTTACTTTCCGGTTGCAGTCGGAATTATCTCCCATGTCTGTAACAAATGCACATCTCACCCATTTTGAAAACATACCTTTTCTTACTTTCATGAATACTCCTAAAAACTCATTTGCACTTGCGTGGAAATCTTTCACCGAATTCTGGATCTCATTTTTTATCATCTTCCTGTTATCTCCCATTATGTTATTAATCGTCATTCTGATTAAGATCACTTCCAGGGGACCCGTTATTTTTAAACAGGAACGTGTAGGTCTTCGTGGAAGAAAATTCTATATATATAAGTTCAGGACTATGATTCAGAATGCCGAAGATCTGAAAAATGAATTACTTGAGCAAAATGAAAGTGACGGCCCGACCTTTAAAATTAAAAAAGATCCCAGGATCACCTCTGTTGGAAGATTTCTCAGAAAAACCGGACTGGATGAATTGCCACAGCTATTTAACGTATTGCGCGGTGAAATGTCATTGATCGGACCAAGACCCCCTCTTCCTGAAGAAGTTGAAAAATATGAAAGGTGGCAACTGCGCAGATTATCTGTAAAGCCAGGCATTACATGCACATGGCAGATTATTCCCAATAGGAACGAAGTTTTATTCGATAAATGGATGAGGCTGGATATCCAGTATATTGAAAACTGGTCTATCAAAAAAGACATCTTACTATTCCTGAAAACCATTAAAACGGTTTTTGTTGGCTCCGGTCACTAGTTACCTGCAATTTGCCAAATCTTGATCTTTTTTACCCTTTTTTGTTATATTTTTGCTAAATATTCAATAACATTATAGAAAAACTATGAAAAGAATAAATATATCATTTTTTAACATTTTCCTGATAATTACACTGCTTATTACTGCATGCACTCCGACCAGGAAACTGAAATATGTTCAGAACAAAGGAGACGATATATACAAAAATCAGTTTTATAACGACAGATCTGAAAAAACAATACAACCATACGATTACCTGTACATCCAGATATACAGTCTCGATGAAAAAACAAATGCTATTTTCAATTACCAGGGCGGTTATGCTTATGATACAGAGCTTTTGAGCTATACAGTTGATGATGACGGGAACATCAGCTTGCCTTTTGTAGGTGCCATTAATGTCAAAGACCTGACAATAACTGAAGCAAAATCCAAGATCGAAAAGTCGCTGGGCCTGTATTTAAGAGATATCTCAGTTATTCTGCGTTATGTCAGCAATAAAATAACCATTTTGGGTGAAGTCAACCAGCCCGGACAATATGCCTTCTTTGATGAAAAAGTAACTGTTTTTCAGGCTCTTGGATTTGCCAACGGCATCAGCACTTTTGGAGACAGGTCAGATATTACTCTTATCAGGGAAAAAGACAACAACATCAAGTATTATTACCTGGACCTTACAAAGAAAAGTATTGCAGAATCGGATTATTACTATCTCCTGCCAAACGATATCCTTATTGTCAATCCTGTAAATGCAAAATACAGGGAACTGAGAGATTACTCCATTACATTGATCTCATCACTTTTATCCACCATTACAACCATCATTACTTTATATTATTTGCTAGAATTAAATTAAATTATAGTCCGACATGAAACAATCTGAAGACATATTCCAGAATAATATTAACTATAAGAAAATTGTCCAGAAGTTATTAAGCTACAAAAAGTATTATTTTTATTGTATTCTGATCCTGTTGATTATTGCATTTCTTATAAACAGATATTCGGTCACCACATATAAGAATAACACCATTGTACATGTCAGTAAAAACCAGAATAATTCATTCCTTGCCGGTTCTCCAAATGAACTGTCTATGAATTTCGGAATGTTCGGAGGCCAAAATATTATTGACAATGAAATTGAGATAATCAAATCCTTTACCCTGGTTAAGGATGTCATTAATAGTATGGATCTCAAGGTATCCTATTATACATATAAGAATTCACCACTTGCAGAATTACTTAAAGATACACCTTTTACAAGGAAAAGAGAATTATATAATGATTCACCTGTTAAAGTTATTATTGATCCATCCTTTCTGCAGCCTACATATACAGATTTTCAGATAAAATTTGTTGACTCAGAAACTTTTGAAATTGCGGTATACGGAAAGGAGAAAGAATTATATAATTATATTGATGACAGGGTTGAATCAATAGCCGATGAAATAATTTTTAAAAAAAGATATCATTTTGGAGATAAAATCCAGACAAAATACTTTAATATCTCCATTATTAAAACAAATGATTTTGATGAGAATTTTACAAAAAACAATAATCTTTATTTCAGTCTTAATAACATCAACTGGTTAACCCTTGAATATATAAATCATTTAAGTGCTGAACCCACCTCGCAGTTATCAACGCTCATAAATATTTCTCTTAAGGGTACGCATGAAAACAGAATCACAGATTTCCTGAACTCGTTGACCGCGATCTATATGGAGCGCAATTTAAATAAAAAAAACAAGACTGCTCTTAGTACCGTCGATTTTATTGATACGCAGATATCCGATATCTCGGATTCCCTGAGTATTGCTGAAAACAGACTCAGAAGTTTCAGATCCTCACACCAGGTAATGGACCTGAGTTATCAGGGACAACAGGCTTTTCAGAAACTCAATGAGCTGGAAACCGAAAGGGCTAATATAACCTCACAAAGAAGATATTATACATATCTGAAGGATTATCTCGATAACAACCCTGATGTTTCTGATATCCTGGTGCCATCTTCCATGAATGTGGTAGATCCCATATTGAATAACCTTATCCTCCAGCTCATTGCTTTGAATGCTGAACGTGCAGGTGCCACAAATCCTCAAAACATATATCTGTCTACTTTGAATTTAAAAATTGATAACATTAAAAAAACCATCCGTGAAAATGTCAATAACAGTCTGAATACTTTAAATATTGCATTGAATGAAATCAATTACAGGACTGCAACACTCTCTAATCAGATCTCACAAATGCCGAAGACCGAGCTTCAGTTAAAGGGTATTGAAAGAAAATTCAAGCTGAATGATGCCATATACACATTTCTGCTTCAGAAACGATCTGAAGCACAAATAGCAAGGGCTTCAAGCATGCCTGATTATGAAATTGTTGATCCGGCCAGAAATGCTGTAGCATATCCCGTTGCTCCCAAAAAGACACTTAACTTACTGATTGCACTTATGCTCGGACTGATCTTGCCTACTTCAGTTATTATGGGAAAAGATTTCTTCAATAACAAAATCTCAGATCCGGAAGAAATTGAATCTGCAACCCGGATCCCGATTTTAGGTAAGGTATTTCATAATTTCAGAAGAACCAGCCTTGTTGTCAACCAATATCCAAATTCATCAGTAACCGAATCTTTCAGGGCTATCAGAACGAACTACGAATTTTTCTCCAATGGTGGACAGAAGCAGGTATTGTTGTTAACGTCAACGGCAAGTGGAGAAGGAAAATCATTTTGTTCCATCAATCTGGCTTCTGCCTTCGCCCTTAACGGAAACAGGACGGTACTTCTGGAGTTCGACCTCAGAAGACCAAAAATACATCAGGAATTCGGATCGAGCAACATGATCGGTATCAGTTCTTACTTAATTGACAAGGCCATTATTGAAGATATCATCATGCCAACACAGATCGAAAATCTTGATTTGATATCTGCCGGTCCGGCAGCTCCAAACCCCGCAGAATTAATTGCTTCTGACAAAACACAAGAATTTCTTATGAAACTAAAGGATATGTATGATTATATCATCATCGATTCAGCTCCTGCGGGAATTCTTACAGAGACTTATCAGCTTATGAAGTATTCCGATGTAAACATATTTGTTACAAGAATAGACGAGACCATCAGGGAAGCCTTTAAGAACACGATCAAGGCAATTGAAGCCAACAAATTTTCTAATCTGGCCATACTCATCAATGATGTGAATGCAAAAAGAGATGCCTATAAATACGGTTACGATAATAAGTATTACACCGATGATAAAAAACGCGGATTACTGGCCAGGATATTTGGCCGTAAAAGATCTTAGCATTAAAATTTTGCCTGCAATATATCAGAATAAAAGATATCTGAAAACCGGTTGCAACAAATTTCTAAATGATTCCCTGGTCGATCATCGCATTTGCAACCTTTAGAAAACCGGCAATGTTTGCACCTTTAACATAATCAACCTTTCCGTCAGGTGTTATCCCGTGCTTAACACATGTCTGGTGGATGGCATGCATGATCTGGTGGAGGCGGGAATCCACTTCATCCTTTGTCCACATTAACTTCATTGAATTCTGGCTCATTTCCAGGCCGGAAGTGGCTACGCCACCTGCATTTGCAGCTTTTCCCGGACCGAATATAATATCACTCTGCCGGATGAGTTCAATGGCTTCGGGCATGCAGGGCATATTGGCCCCTTCACATAAACAAATACACTTGTTGCCTATCAGGTTTGATGCATCCTCAGAATTCAATTCATTTTGCGTTGCACAAGGGATGGCTATGTCGCATTTCACTTCCCAGGGATGCTTGTCCTTTACAAAAACCGCACTTTCAAATTCGTCTGCAAATGGCTGAACAATATCTTCATTTGATGCACGCAATTCAAGCATGTAATCAATCTTCCTGCCGTATATTCCTTCTTCATCAAAAACATAGCCATCCGGACCAGACAATGTAACGACTTTTGCTCCAAGTTCATTGAGTTTTGTAACAGCTCCCCAGGCCACATTGCCAAATCCTGAGACAGCGACGGTCTTTCCTTTAAGTGAAAGTCCTTTTGTGGCCAGCATCTCATTGGTAAAATATACCACCCCGAATCCTGTAGCTTCCGGCCTGATAAGACTTCCTCCCCAGTTTAGACCTTTGCCGGTTAAGATACCGGTATGCTCGTGTGTCAGTTTCTTATACATGCCGTACAGGTAACCGATTTCTCTTGTTCCTACTCCGATATCTCCGGCAGGAACATCTGTTTCCGGTCCGATAATCTTCCATAGCTCCAGCATAAAAGCCTGGCAGAACCGCATGATCTCCTTATCTGATTTTCCCTTTGGCTGAAAATCGGATCCTCCCTTTCCCCCTCCCATTGGAAGCGTTGTAAGGCTGTTCTTGAATATTTGTTCAAATCCAAGGAATTTCAATATGCTGATGTTAACACTCGGATGGAAACGCAATCCGCCTTTATAAGGCCCTATTGCATTGTTGAACTGAACCCTGTAACCACGGTTAACATGTACGTTTCCTTCATCATCAACCCAGGGTACTTTAAAGGTAAAGACCCTGTCCGGCTCTATCAGTCTCTCTATCAATCCTGCAGATTCGAAATGCGGATTCTGATTACAGATATCCACGATTGATTCGAGAACTTCCCTTACTGCCTGGTGATATTCCGGCTCTCCCGGAAGACGCTTTTCCAGGTTGAGCATGACATTATCCACATTCATCTGATGATGTATTTTTTATAAAATTGCAAAAAATATTGTTTCATAAATATGATAAATTTCATTATAAGATTTATACCCGCTGGTATCAGTTACCTGGTAAATACATAATAAAAAAGAGGCCGGCACTGCCGGCTCTGTTAATTTTTCATTTACAAAAAGGGTATCCCGACTTTTGAGACACCTTCATTCCGGTCTCCTTAACAGAAAGATTTATTTTGTACAATCAATGTCCTTAAACCGGCTGTCCCAGCAATACGGGTTGCCATCATATTCAATCATGCCTTCATGTGTTGTTGTGTTATAGAGGATGCTAAAGTACTTGTCTTCTGTGATACTGTATA
>JAFGBD010000073.1 GCA_016933335.1 Bacteroidales bacterium
AATTAATTACTAAAGGTATTTCTTTTTATCTGTTCTCAATTAATCAGAAATCAAATTATTCCCCCAACTCTTTTGTAATGAGCGTTAATTAATGGAAATCAGACTGACATGGAAGAACCATCCGGAAGTTTATATGTCAATAAAACTAATTGTAAGATGCTTACGGGTTTATAGTCCCTTCATCCGGAATCGGCGATTGATAGTTTTTAATAAAATCATCCCAGGTTTTGGTTTTATAATATTCTTCACCTATAAACCTGGCAATTTCGTCGAACTGCCTGGCTTTGATGTATCCCTGAAATGGCTGGATGATCCTGATCTGTTCATCAAGAAAAACCACCGACGGATATCCCATTTTTCCGTTTAACAGGGCAGCAGCCAGCTCATGATATCCCCTGTTGCCCTGAGCGATGTATTTATAGGTATTGTCTCCTATTGTAATATCCCCTTTTTGTTCTGCATTAAGTTTAACGGGATAGTACCTCCTGTTTAGGTATTCAGCGATGGTGTCATTATTGAAGGTGTTCTCATCCATCACCTTGCACCATACACACCAGTCAGTATAAACATCAACAACAAGCTTTCTGGGCTCCTGCCTGGTCAGCTCAATTGCCTGTTCTATGGTATACCACTTTACCTCCTGTGCTGAAATGATCTCAGCAAATAGCAATGCTGATAATCCCGTTGCAATAATACCTTTCATCAGGATCCTGTTCATAAGCGTTAGTATGTTCTGCAATGATAGATATTGTAAATCAATATTGCACAAATTTTTGAACGCAAGTTCATATTTTTTGTTACATTTACTGTTCATGAATCGTTATCCATATAACGATCTTAATATTATTCAATACCAATTCCATTGTCATGAGCAAGATCATTACAGAACTTAAGCCTCAGAATGTATGGCAAAACTTCTATAAGCTGACTCAAATCCCCAGGCCGTCAAAAAAAGAAGAAAAAGCTGTTCAGTTTGTTGAGCAGTTCGGTAAAAAGCTCGGGCTTGAAACCATCAAAGATGCAGTGGGCAATGTCCTGATAAGAAAACCAGCCACGAAAGGCATGGAAAAAAAGAAGGGAGTCATCCTTCAGGCTCATCTTGATATGGTACCGCAGAAAAATACTGACAAGGAACACGATTTTGAGAAGGATCCGATAGAAACCATCATCGACGGTGAATGGGTGAGGGCAAACAAAACAACACTGGGGGCGGATAACGGGATTGGCGCTGCCTCCATTTTGAGTATCCTGGAGTCGGATAATCTGAGTCATGGTCCGGTCGAAGCACTTTTTACTATTGATGAGGAGACAGGGATGACAGGGGCGTTTGCATTAAAGGCCGGACTGCTGAAAGGTGATATTCTGATCAATACAGATTCTGAAGATGAAGGTGAACTATATATCGGTTGTGCCGGCGGAGTGGATGCAAATATCCGTTTCAGATACAAATCCATTCAACCGGAAAATAAATATATACCATATCAGATAAATGTCAGGGGATTGAAAGGAGGTCATTCGGGATTGGATATCAATCTTGAACGGGGTAATTCAAACCTTTTACTGATCAGAATTATCTGGCGGGCTACCTTCAAATTTAAGACGCGCCTGTCTGCCCTGAACGGAGGGGATCTGAGAAATGCCATACCGCGCGAAGCATCTGCGGTTATACTTGTCCCGGAAGATAAGAATTCAGAATTCATTGATTTCTTCAATGGCCATGTCGCTGTTCTTAAATCTGAATACAGGACAGTGGAGCCGGAGATGAACATTGTCCTTGAGAAGACAGAAATGCCCGGAACAATCATGGATGAAGACACACAGAACAAGCTGATAAGTGCCATATATACCTGTCCTAACGGAGTTATCAGGATGAGCATTGATATAGACGGACTTGTTGAAACATCCACCAATCTGGCTATCGTTAAAACCGTGAAGAACGATGTAACCATACAGTGTTTGTTAAGAAGTAATGTTGACTCTGCAAAAGAAGATTTATCTGCCCGTATCAGGGCCTTGTTCGAAATGGCAGGGGCAGAAGTGAGCTTCAGCGGCAGCTATCCGGGATGGAAGCCAAATCCTGGTTCTGTTATCCTGAAGGTGATGAAAGAGGTATACCATAAAAAGTTTGGAAAGGTTCCTGAAGTAAAAGCCATTCATGCAGGGCTCGAATGCGGTATCATCGGAGGGATTTACCCGAACCTCGACATGATCTCATTTGGCCCGACAATCCGTTCGCCTCATTCGCCTGATGAGAGGGTCAATATTGAAACGGTCAGGAAATTCTATGATTTTCTGGTTGAAACGCTGAAAAATATTCCGGAAAATGGTTGATCAAAGGATTTAAATTTAAATAACAGGGCCATTAAGACCGGAGCATACTGACATTAAACAATATCAGGAAATTCACTTCACGATACCTGCAAATCCCATAAATGCCATCGAAAGAAGCCCCGCTATGATGAAGGCAATGGGTACTCCTTTCATCCCTTTTGGAATGTCTGCCAGGTCGAGTTGCTCACGGATTCCGGAGAAGGTTATCAATGCAAGTCCGAACCCTGCAGCATTCGAAATGGCATAGACCACACTCCCGAGCAGATTTAAATCTTTCTGTACAGCCAGTATGGCAACACCTAGTATGGCACAGTTCGTGGTGATAAGGGGAAGAAAGATACCAAGCGCCTGGTACAATGCCGGACTAACCTTCTTGAGAATAATTTCAACAAGCTGTACCAGGGCTGCAATAACAAGGATAAATACTACAGTCTGCATAAAAGGTATGCCGAGGGGTATCAGAATATAATGCTGCAGCAGATAGGTAACAATCGTGGCAATCACCATTACAAACATAACAGCACCCGACATCCCCAATGCTGTGTCTACCTTACCGGACACTCCGATAAAAGGACAAATACCAAGAAACTGTGTTAATACGATATTGTTAACAAATACTGCTGATATGATGATGAGTATATATTCCATGGCACAATGAATTAGTTTTTGGCAAGGCGCTGGTTCAACATTCTCATAAGCATGATCAGAAAGCCCAGGGCAAGAAAAGCGCCCGGAGGACTGACAAACAAAAGCACGCCGTCTCCCCGGATGAATTTAAATCCGAGAATTGATCCGTTTCCAAGCAATTCCCGCACACTGCCTAGCAAAAACAGGGCAAATGCAAATCCAAGCCCCATGCCCAGGCCATCGATCAGAGATGATTTGACTGGATTCTTCGAAGCATAGGCTTCTGCCCTTCCCAGTACAATACAGTTTACAACAATAAGGGGAATAAAAATGCCCAGCTGGTCGTAAATGCTGGGTTCAAAATTTTTACCGGGAGTATTCAGGTACGCTTTCATCAGGAAGTCAACAACTGTTACAAAAGATGCAATGACAACAATATAGGCAGGTATCCTGACTTTATCAGGTATAAACCTGCTGATCGACGAGATAACCAGGTTTGAAAGTACAAGAACAAAGGTCGTTGCCAGTCCCATGCTCAGTCCGTTGATGGCAGAATTTGAGGTCCCAAGTGTCGGACACAGCCCCAGGAACAAGACGAAAACAGGATTCTCGCTGATGAAACCTTTTGTGAAGTTTTTAAGATTATTCATTTTATATCACTTTTTTTAAAAGCGTCATAAGCTTTTTTTAAGGCAGCACAATAAGCCCTTGATGAGATTGTCGAAGCGGTAATGGCATCCACATCTCCATTCCCGTCTTTGCTGACGGCAAGCCTGAAATGCTCGGGATTTTTACCTTCAAACTGGACCGGAAAATCTGATTTTGATTTCAGTATCTTATCACCAAGTCCTGCCGTTTCTTTATGTTCAAGCACTGCAACCTCTCTGATGGTGCCATCGGGAAGAAATCCAATGAGCATCCTGATGTCACCGCCGTACCCGGGTGATGAAGTCTCTACAGCCACACCTGTTATTTCCCCGTTCATGCTTCCCTTATAAACGCTCAGGGTATCATTGCCAACAGGCACCCTCTTCACATTTTCGAACGGATCGTTATCGAATTCGGGTAATACAATATGAACTGCCAGTGTTTTTTTATATATCAGTGCATCATTAATGGGTTTTTTCGTGAGCTCATAAATGAATCCAAGAGCTGCAGAAGAAGCCAGTGTCACCAGGAAAAGAGTGACAAACATATTTTTGAAGTTTGATTCTCTTTTAGCCATTTTTTACCTCCTCTCCAAAACGCTTTGGTTTTACATAACGGTTGATTAGTGGTGTAAATCCGTTCATTATTAGAATGGCGAATGATATTCCTTCGGGATAGCTCCCGAATAGCCTTATGGTTACGGTAATGACACCAATCATAATCCCATAGATGATCATGCCTTTTGGCAGCATGGGGGAGGTCACATAATCAGTGGCCATGAATATGGCACCAAGCATTACACCTCCGGTAAGTATATGAAACAGGGGATCTGCCATGTGAAACAAGACAATTGCATCATTGGCATCTTTGGTTTGGATTACCGGCAGATTCATATTCAGGGTATTGAGAACGGCCTCATGCCCTTCGACACTGAAAAGCCAGAGTGCACCGGTAATGAAAAACACAGTGCTGACAATGGAAACAGGGATGTGCCATGTAATGATTTTTCTTATCAACAGGAAAATCAAACCAATGATCAGGGCAAAAGCTGCAATCTCACCGAGTGAACCACCAATGTTCCCAAAGAAAAGATCGCTGTATTGCAGGCCGCTTGCCTCAAGCAACTCATTTACTCCCCTGCCGCTTTTGATGCCGTTTTTTATCAGGGTCAGGGGAGTGGCACCTGTAAAAGTGTCAATCTCTTCTGCAGATATGATGTACGGTGTATTCCATCCCTGCACCTTAGGATAGACTGTCATTGCAGTCGGAAAAGAGATCAGCAAAAATACCCTGCCAACCAGTGCAGGATTAAAAGGATTGTTTCCCAGTCCCCCGAACGTCATTTTACCGATGCCTATTGCTACGAGACTGCCAATGATAATGATCCACCATGGCAGGTTGGAAGGCAGGTTGAATGCAAGCAGCAATCCGGTCACAATGGCTGATCCGTCTGAAATCCTTACCCCGGTTTTCAGAACATATTTTTGTATGAGGTATTCGAAAAGAACACAGGAGCCTATGGAGATACAGGTGACGATGATGGCACCTGGGCCGTACATGACAACTGAAACGATAAAGGCGGGAATCAAAGCCATCACGACACCGAACATCAGCCTGTTCACCGATAAATTGCCAAATATGTGGGGCGAGGGAGATACTGTGATAACTTTACTCATTGTGATTTTCTTGTTCTGATTAATTTACTGACATTTGCTTTTCCAAGACGGATGTAGTCCAGCAACGGCCTGCTTGCAGGACAGATATAACTGCATGAACCACATTCAATGCAGTCAAGTACCTTGTTTTCCTCAAGTCTGTCAAACATGCTTTTTTCTGAAAGGGGCATCAGGAGGTAAGGTTCCAGTCCCATGGGACAGACGGTGATGCATTTCGCACAGCGGATGCAAGGTTGTATCTTTCTTCTTTTTGATTCAATGCCTGGCATCAACAGGATCCCGGATGTTCCTTTAATGACAGGGATGGCAATATCTCCCACAGCCTTTCCCATCATGGGTCCGCCAAGGAGTATTTTACCCGTGTCTTCCGGCATGCCGCCGGATGCCTCAATCAGAGCAGATATGGGTGTCCCGATCCTGGCCCTGAAATTGGAGGGGTTTCTGACTGATGTTCCTGTAACCGTGACCACCCGCTCAAAAAGCGGTTTGTTTTTTTGCACGGCCTCATAAACGGCAAAGACAGTACCGACATTAAAGGCAACGGCACCCACATCAACCGGCAGACCTCCGGAAGGGACCTCCATGTCAAGCAGTGCTTTAATTAATTGTTTTTCACCGCCCTGGGGATACTTTACCTTCAGGGCAAAAACCTCAATACCATCGTAATTCCGGGCAAGATCTGCCATATGCCTGATCGCATCCTGCTTGTTGTTTTCAATTCCTATCAAAGCCTTTTTAACCTTCAGTGCTTTTTTCAGTATTTGCGTACCCACCATGATTTCTTCACCTTTTTCAAGCATCAGGGCATGGTCGGCAGTCAGAAAAGGTTCACATTCAACGCCGTTCACAATAAGGTATTCTGCTTTCTTGCCACGCGGAACAGAAAGTTTGACATGTGAGGGAAAGGTAGCGCCGCCCAGTCCGACTATTCCGGCTTCCCGGATTTTTGAAATGATGGACTCAGGTTCAGAATTTGTTTCCTTTACAAGTTTGGTTGACTGATCAATTGTTTCCATCCAGTCATCACCCGAAACTTCGATAACAATACACGGGCGTTTGTAACCTGTCGGATCAAGCTCATTGTCAATCTTAAGCACTTTTCCTGAAACCGATGAATGGATGTTACTGGACACAAATCCGTCGCCGCTGGCAATGATCTGTCCCACCCTTACCATATCACCTTTATTGACAGCAGGTTTAGCAGGGACACCGAGGTGTTGTGAGAGCGGGATTTTTACGCTCTGCGGGGGAGGTAAAGCTTGAATTCCCGTTGTGGCTGATAACTTGTTTTCAGGAGGATGCACACCTCCTCTTGAGAATGTTTTCAACACGTTACTCTTCTTTTTTAAGGTTTTTGCTTATATCTTTATCACCTGCCGGCTCAGCGGTATTGTCAGTACTCTCCGCTGAAGGAACAGAAGAAGATTCGGTCTGAACCTGTTCTTTCCTGGGCGGAAATCCTGTTTCAATGATGGCATTGGTCGGACATACAGGGACACACTTTCTGCACAGGCGGCATTTTTCAGAATCGATGAAAGCAAGGTTGGTTCCCATTGTGATGGCCTCAAACGGACAAACCTTGAAACACAGCGTACAACCGGTGCAGGCAACAGCACAGTATTTCCTTGCCAGTCCTCCCTTGTCCTCATTCATGCATGCGACATATATCTTCCTGTCTTTCTTCTGTCTTTTCCTCAATTCAAAAAGATTTCTCGGGCAGGCCCTGACACATGCCCCACATGCCGTACATTTTGCATCGTCGACAACAGGCAGGCCTGTTACGGGATCCATGTGAAGGGCATCAAACTGACAAACCTCAACACAATCACCATGTCCCAGGCATCCGTACTGGCATCCTGTATCACCTCCGTAGAGAGCGGATTCAATGGTGCAGGTGGCAGTGCCATCGTAATTATTTGTCTTCGGCCGGAACTCACAGGCACCGTTGCATCTTAAAACAGCCACCAGGGGATCCTGTGTGGCAGGTTCCCTGCCGAGAATTTTTGCCACCCCGGCCATTGTTTCATTTCCTCCGACAGGACAGAACAGATCGGCAAAATCTTCCGATCTCACCAGCGCTTCGGCAAAATTCCTGCAACCTGCAAAACCGCATCCTCCGCAATTGGCTCCGGGAAGTGCAGCTTCGACTTCGTCAATCCTGGGATCTTCAAATACCTTGAATTTCTGTGCAACAAAATACAGTACCATCGCTGCGAAAGCACCCAGGGTAATTAGTGTAATGATTGTGTATATGACAACCGTACTCATTTTAATTCAATTTCGATAATGTAAAGATGAATTGTTTATTCACTTTTTCCCTTAAAAAATACAATGCCAGATAATATGGCAACAGCACCACAAGGGAAATTAATCCTGATATCAGGTCATTATAACCCAGCATTTTTGACATCACAAGCAAGAGAACAACCAGCAGAAAAGGCAGCACGTAACCGATAAACAAAGCCCTGAAACCCATTGATCTTGAAATGATGATCTTAACGGAATCTCCCACAGAATAACCATGTGTCCTGTGATGAATTTCTATGAGGTTTTTTCCGGCAGAACCAACACCACAGACAGATTTTGCCATGCAGCTTCCGCATGCCGGTGCAGACTGAAAACGAACAAGAACACTGTTTTCTTTTACCTCTTCAATAGTCCCGGTTTGATCAAAGCAGTCAGTGGAGCCCATTATTGGATATTCCCTTTTTCAGAATCTACAAAAATAATTATGTTCTTTCAAGTCGAAACTGATTTGGGCTTTTTTTTCTGCAATTTAGTATGAATTTAAATAAGAAATGTAAAAAATTGATTTTGAGAAATATAATATAATCAAATACTCATTTGACTTTTGAATCCAGCGAATATTTCAGTTGATCTGCGGACTGCAGTCTGACTTTCACCGATCCGACGATAATCAGGTATTCAGCATATACAGGAATTTTGTTCAATTTTATAATTTTACATATGGTTTGGTTGGTTTAATAATCAAGGCAAAAAATGGGCAGGACATACAAATTTGCTGTTTTCATCATCTCAGCCTTTTTATTGCTTTATGGCATTGTGCTGGCCAAGGATTTCTTATATCCCATCACTTATGGTATACTGCTGTCCTACCTTTTGTATCCGATAGCCAATTATCTCGAAAAAAAGGGATTACCCAGGATTCTTTCGATCCTGCTGAGCATTCTCCTTGCCACGGTCGTATTGACCGGGATAACAATTTTTATTCTCAAAAGAATAAGTGTCTTTTCTGATGAACTGCCGTACTTCCGCGAAAAGGCATTGCAGAATATCAGGCTGCTGGAAAAAACCATCAAAAACTCCTTTGGAATACCTGTTTCTATTACCGATGATTTTATCAATAAAAGGATCTTTGATTTAAGCACCAAGTCAGAAGAGATTTTTTCTGCCACAACCGGGACACTTTTTGCGGTTGGCATGCAGCCTGTCTATATTTTTCTCTTTCTGTATTACCGTACAAAATTTGCTTATTTTATCCTCAAGGCAGTGGGCAGGGAGAAAAGGCTGATAGCCATCAGGGTGTTAAAAGAAATTTCAACCGTGGCAACACGTTATATGCTGGGAGTTACCACAGTAGTCCTGATCCTGTGTATGTTTAATTCGGCCGGCTATCTTATTATCGGCTTAAAGTATCCGTTTCTGATGGGGGTTGTTTCTGCAGCGTTCAGCTTTATACCCTACTTTGGCAATTTTATCGGAGGGATATTTCCCTTTCTGTTTGCCCTGTTGACAGAGGATTCTTATGTGTATTCACTGAGAATTGTGGTATTTGTTTTAATCGTACACTTTCTGGAGAACAATATTCTCAGTCCGAATATTGTCGGCAGCAACATCAGGATAAATCCGTTCTTTATCATACTGGGACTGATACTGGGAGCTATGATATGGGGTATCCCTGGCATGCTTGTCATTATACCTTTTCTTGCCATGCTGAAAATTGTTATCAGTAACATTCCGGAATACCAGCCATATTCATATCTGCTCGGAACAACAGGCACAAAAAGGCATGCACTTACCGTTCAGAGTATCAGAAAATTTATCAGAAAGAAAAGAAAATAAACAAATCAGGATTTTGGAGACCACAGACTGACAGAAAGAAAGTGAAAAAGGAATATTTAAAT
>JAFGBD010000074.1 GCA_016933335.1 Bacteroidales bacterium
CCTGGTTCCCGGCCTGTTCACCCGATTGTTCCTGAAGCCTGTTCTGTTCCTGGACCTGGTTCCCGGACTGTTCGCCCGATTGTTCCTGAGCCTGATTTTGCTCCTGAGCCTGTGTCTGAACCTGGTCCCCGGACTGTTCCTGAACCTGTTCACCGGACTGTTCACGGATCTGGTTCTGAACCTGATCTCCGGATTCCTGTGCAATGGCATATCCTGCTATCAGGAATAATGCAACTGCACTAATGATCATTCTTTCTGTTAAATTTTTCATTGTTATCAGTTTTAATTAAACATTCGTTTTAAGCACATTTTGTATTGATTAATACCTTTTTTGCTTCCTTTTCATCTTATAAACCGCATGAATTTATATTTACCCTACTTTTTTCTGGTTTTTTTTCAGATGTTCATCAAATTTATCGGTGAGTTTGTTTTGCAGACAGATATGAATGCATAAACGGCCGCATTCAAACATAATATCAGCACACAATCCGGTCTGTCCGCTCAGAGGTGAATATCACTTTTTGCATATAAGTCCGGGAGGTTATATTTACTTCATATCTCTATTCCGGCAATGATATCAAGCCTTTTAATAGTGAGATTCAGAACAATCAGCTTAAAAATAAACATGCAGAAACAGTGTAAAGGTGATGGGGAGTGCTTCGGCATAAACGCTGACACTGGTATTTTCGTCGGTTGGAATATAGGTAAGGTTGGAATATTTTATATTCTGTTTATTCAATACATTTAATACAGATATGCCTGCATCAAGATGCAGCTTTTTAATAGAGAATTTATAGATAACCGAAGCATCAAGACGGCTGTATGGATGCGCATAATCTACTGTGTCCGGCAACTTGTTCGGGTCGGGGAGCCCTGATCCGTAAACGTAATTCGCAGAAAAATGAAAAGATTTGATTTTTGCAAGTCCGGCAAATTTTACTTCATGACGCTGATCCTGCAATGCAGGCCTGTATGCTTCCGTGCCAAAATAGGTAAAATATTCCTCTGTTTTACTAAGGGTATAGGAAATCCATAATGTCTGGTTTTTAAATTCCTTTTTTGCAAAGAAATCCAGTCCCCTGGTTTTTCCTTTGCCCTCATATCGGATCAACCTGTCGCTGCTTTGCAGATAGCGTGTGATTCCGCCGGCAGATTTCATATAGCCTTCGGCGCTTGCCGTAAAATTATTTTTATTGAAGGACAATCCCAAAGTAAAATGCCCGGATTTCAGCACAGGTATATTTTTATCGTCGCACAGCTCCCAGATATATTTATAGTTACCTGATTGATCCATTATCATATTTTTGGCTGTAAACTGGTTGTATAACCCGGCTGCGGAATTCATACTGAAATAATTGCCAATCCTGTAAACAACAGAAAAACGCGGCTGAATGAAAACATTTTGCGATCTTTTGTGGTAATCAGCGCGGATGCCGGGTTTCAGCGTGAGCTTTTCAAACAGGGTGATTTTGTCCTGGGCATAAAAATATGGCACAATCATTTGTTTGTCATGACCGAAAACAGTATCCGGATAAGTATTCTCATGTACGGTGGTATAATAATATATCATACCTGGTCCGGCACTGACCATGTGCTTTTCAGACAGGTTGAGGTAATTATCTGCCCGGCCGTTCACTTCACTGATCACGGCATCGTATTTTTCATACAAATTGTGATCATTCCAGGGCGCCATTGTTGTTACCGTCTCTTCAAGATGTTCCCTGTCTGTCTGCAGCTTTGAGTAGCTGAACGTCACATTGCTGGTGTTTTTTTGCTTCCATGTAAATCCGTAAAATGCTGCCCCGCCAAGCTGAAAATTACCTTCATTGTGATCCAGTGTGATACTTCTTTCACGTCTTACGTCGTTAAAAAAATAGGTAAAATGATCTTTTCCGCCAAAAAGACTGATATAATAATTGCTCTTTTTACTGCTGCCTGAATACTTCAGATTGATATCCCGGAACCGGTATTCCGGAGTAATATCAAAGTCCACGCCTGTGCTTTGTCTGCCTCTGCCTGATCCTGATCTGGTGAATTCTATCGGGTCGTAAAGATCATAATATGTCTGACGGTAGGCCAGTATCAGCGATGATTTTTTCCTGAACGGAAGACTTAACAATCCGTTCAGCGTCATTTTATTGATACAAAGTTGTACAGAAGGAGACAGACGGTTTCCGTCGATTCCGGTAATGTCAACAATTCCTCCGACCCTTTCTCCGTATTCTGCACTGTAGCCGCCCTTCATAACCTTAATGTCTTTCGCCATAAAAGGATTAATGGCGCTGATGTTGTCATTGAAGTTTTTCATCCCGTAAAGGGTATAACCGTCAAAGATAATCTGGCTTTGACCTTCGTAACTGCCCCATATCATCAGGTCTGAGGACTGGTCTCCGGCTGCCATTATTCCGGGCTGAAGTCTTAAAAGGTTAAAAACAGAATTGTCACCGTTTCCAGGCAAATAATAGGCTACTTTATGGTTCAGCTTTGTGATGCCGGGGGAACTGCTTATCTGTATTGAACGGTTTACTGCCAGTCCCTGCACCAGTATCTCTTCAAGAGCTATCACTGACGGTATCAGTTTAAAAGAGTAATTTGTGCCGGGTGGTAAAATGGTGTCAAGGATGTAATAACCAAGGTAGGAGATCTTTATTTTAAAAATGCTGTCGTTTGTTGTCGTATATGAGAAAAAGCCCTTTGCATCTGAAATCAGTCCTGTATTGTTTATTAAAATACCGGAAAAGGGTAGTGTTTCAAGATTTGTCTTGTCAAGAATCCTGCCTGCGATAATGTAGTTTTTTGTTTTTTCTTTTGGTTTAGCGGCATAGATGATGTAAACCCCGTCAGACAGTTCATAAGTCAGGGGTAATCCTCTGAATAAATAATCAAATGCCTGGGGAACAGATGAAAAACTTCTGTCAACACTAAGCCTGTACCTGGATAATTGTCTGTCATCAAAAGATAACATGATGTTGTAGTTATCCCTTAAGGTTATCAGAATATGATTGAGCGGTTCGTCGGTGCACTGAACCTTTATTTCCTGTGCGTATGCAGCCGGTGCTGACCAAAAAAGTGTCAACAGGATAATAATTCTATATATGTACCGTGTCTTAGTTATTCCAGGAAATGACATATTCATTTTGCGATTTTCGCATATAAGTCAGGTTTAACGGACGACATACCAGGTTCAAAACTTCATCGGCTGATGCACTTTTATTGAAAGCTCCGGTGTATGTTTTATCGATGGTTGCCGGTACGGAAATTATGATATCATACTGACGGGCAATTTCTTCAAATACCTGTTTAACAGGAACCGATGTGAAGCTGAACCGGTTTTCTGTCCAGGATAGAGCCTGGCCGGTATTGATATCAGTCTGAACTTCCAGAATACCCTTTGCACTTAAAGCTGCCTTCTGGCCTGCATCCAGTATGACCTCTTTTTTGCTGATTCTGGTCATCACTTTTACGTTACCCGAAATGCAGGTAACCTGGTAATTACTGTTTCTCGAATAAATGTTGAAACTTGTTCCCAGAACGGTTGTTTTTCCATTTGCTGAGGTCACCGTGAATTTTTTTCCTTTCTGTACCTCGAAATAGGCTTCGCCTTCAAGTTTAACATTGCGAGAAAACCTCCACATCAGAGGCTTATATGATATTATCGACCGGGCGTTGATCCTAACATGGGAATTATCCGGCAGAATAATACTGCTGTGTTGTCCTGCAGGTACCCGGATTTTCTTTGTGTATATTTGCATAAATGCTGAAATGCCAATCAATAAAGCAAATACTGCTGCTGCTGCCATGCTCATCCACGGCCTGAGAATAACCGTCTTCGCCGGAGTCTCTGTTGATTCCATCCTCTTTTCCAGTTCAGCCCATACTTCTTCCTTACTTTTCGACCATGGTACAGAGGCTCCTGAAATCATTTTATTGGTTTCTTCATTAAGGTCTCCCTGTTTTTTAATATTTTTTTGTTTATTCAGCATCTATTTTTCCAATGTTTTTTTTAAATAAGCCAGTGCGGCGCTCATTCTTTTCTCTACCGCTTTAACACTGATATTGAGTCTTTCAGCTATTTCATGGTATTTGAGTCCTTCCATCCGCGCCATAAGGAATACAGTTCGTTGTTTTTCGCTTAGGGCAGCCAGGGCCTTTGAATAGCTGGCTTTAAGCTCATCATACCGCAACTGGTCTTCCGGGGATACATTATCAGTATCGTATTTCAATGTTTTCCTGTAATTTAGTTCAAGTGTTTCTCTTCTGTATCTGCTTATAAACATGTCGCCTGCAATTTTATATAAAAGACCCGATATTCCCTTTGAATGAGTTACCGGCTGTTTTTCCCAGACCCGCATAAAAACATCCTGGGCCAGGTCGGTTGCCGTTTCTGTATCTGCACCGCGATAAAACAGATAGCTGCGTACAGAATCAAAATAATTGTCAAACAATACTTTAAATTCCTCTTTGGTCAAAGCTGAAATGACTTTATATCATAAAATGATAAATATAAAGTTAATTCATTATTAAACCGAACAAAAAAAGTTTTACCCTACTTTTGGATCATTCACAGATTTAAACAAACGGAATTTTCTCCTGGCTTATTGACAAAAAGCACCATGATTTGGACTGGGCTTATTGCTGATATACAGCATGTCAAACCTGTGGGAGCTTAATCGGGTGTGTTGAAACAGGATACTGACAAGGCTTTTTACCGGAGATGACTTATTCAGGCTGGTCTTTTAAAAATATCCTTCCTACCGGATAGATATTCAGATTACTGTCGAAATAGGGTGTATGCCTGTAGAACCAGTTTAACTGGGCGTATGGATTTGCTTCCAAATCCGGGCCTGATGATTTCCATCTCTCAAATTCATTCTTTAATTCAGGGTTCTTTCGGATCATTTCACGTGCCATATCTTCCATCACATAAGTTTCAAAATACTCTTTCTGTTCGAAGATGGCATTGAAAAATCCCCACCTGAGAAAAGATTCTTCACTGGCAGGTTCAAGCATAAATGCAATCAGCCGGACTTTGGGCTGATTTGTATGGATGATTGCCGAACCGGCTGAAAATTCCTTCTCGATCGTGATTTCTTCGGTTTTAAGATCGGTGATGATTTGCCTTCCTTCAAATGGCGTTTCTCTCCATCTTACATCCGAAAACCGGTAGGTTTTTACAGTAATCACGGTGTCATTTTTCAGTAAACTATATGTGAGACCGTGTATCACGAGCCTGTCAATGATAGCATTCCATTCCACCGGAATAACATAAGCTTCCGGGATAGTAACCTGCAGCGATACTTCCTGTCTGTTAAAAAGAGGCAGAAGAAAATCTTCTGGACGGCCGGTATAACGGAACCAGGGGCCGCCGGTCAGATCGCTGGTTTCCCTGGTATATTCCACTCCCTTGAAAGGTACCATCACACTGTCTTTCATCGATGGCAGGTATTCCAGTACACAAGGCTCTTCTCTGAACTGTCCAGATACAGTATGTTCATCGGCTTTTTCAATCAGATCCTTTAAAGAATGCTTCTGATCACAGAGTATGCTGATGGTATGTATGAAGGTGAAAAGGGTGCCTTCTACGCGTGTTTTATAATCTTTCAGCATGTGTGTTTCGATCAGAAGAGAAGGCCGGTTAAGCGAAGAAGTATATCCAATGGAGAATCTTGGACCGGGCTTATGATCCACCAGTCCGCTTTTCGGATCATGCCAGCGCCTGAACCAGACATAATTAAATGCAGGATAACGGGACTCATCCAGCCTTCTGAACAGTTCCGGACCGTATATATCAGAAAGCCAGTTCATCAGATTCTTATCAATGTATCCGTCAAATTCCGTTGTGATGACATACTGGTAATCGGCCCCGTCGGTTGTATGGCAGTCTATAAAGAAATCAGGATTCCATTGGTTGAACATTTTAAGCCATGCCTGCATCTCGGGTGCGTCAGCTTTCAGAAAATCACGGTTCAGATTCAGATTATTTGAAGTTGTTCTCCATCCTGCTTCTTTGGGACCATTCTGGTTAATCCGGTTATAGGGAGAGAACCGTTCATGTCCATCCACGTTGAATATAGGGATGAATAAAATGGTGATGCTGTCGGGATTGATATCATCTTTACCTCTAATGGCATAATCACGGAATAAAACCAGACCGGCATCCTTGCCGTCCGGCTCGCCCGCATGAATGCATGCCTCTATCAAAAGCTTCAGCTTTCCGGCGCTGTCTGCTTTTTCGGGGGTAAAGCAGCCATGTTTGTCAAGGATAAGCAAGGGTAGATCACGGCCCTGCGGACTTACACCGAAAGTCGTATAATGGATCTTATCAGATGCTTTGGCCAGTCTCTTGCAGTATCTGATGGTCGCATCATATCCGGGTGTTTCAAGATATCCGGATTTTTCCCACCAGGTTTGCCAGTCGGTTTCATTGATCTGACCGACAGAGATCATAGATCTGATTAACAGCAAAGTGATGGAAAGAAGTTGATATAAATAATAATGCTTCATGGCAAATGATATACGAAAAATAAAACGATGGTTTTTGCTTACTGCTGTGTCTGAAGTAAAGCCCGAACTATTAAATCATTCATAACGACAGGTAAAATTCGAAACAGAACTCCACCCCTGAAGAGAATTGCATTTGTGGTATGATCATAAATGGATAAATCCACCCGGCATGGTGCCGGGTGGATGGAGGGATATTTCCTAGAATATATAAATGGCACCGATGGATATTGCTCCCGAGGTAGCTATATTATCCATAGAGAATCCAAAGTTAAAACTGTTCGTTTTGTCTTTGTTATCCCCATCCTTCTCTGTTTCTGAGCTGAATCCGAAACCAAAAAGATTTATTTGGGCTTCCAGCATGACATGATCACCAACTTCCAAAGCAACGCCGGGAAAGACATTAAAATCAAACTCAGTTGTTTTTGGGCCTTCGGTTTCTGTGCTGCCGGTTTTGGTTTTCTCTGATCCAATGGCAACGCCTGCCTGCGCCTGACCAAATACAGAGAATTTATTAAAATGTGCGGCATAGTAACGTACAAAAGGGAGGAATCCCACGGTGGTTTCTGTGTTAATGGTCTTATCACCGCCCTCGGTAAAAGGTGGAGTAGAGCTCCTGTCGATTGATGCCAGGATTCTTAGTCCAGCTGCCAGGTTATCTGACAGGAAATAGCCTGCCATCGGAGCAAAATTCAGATCAAGATAGGATGTTTTGTCCTGTTCCCCTGCACCATAATCATAGTTGCCGCCTGAAGTGCTGAAACCGATAGTTCCGCCGGTAAACAACTGGGCATTCAGATAGCATGAGGTGACGATTGTCAGAAACAAAATGAAGAAAGATGTTCTTTTCATAGGTTTTAAAAGATTTGGTTCTGCTTACTCTTTAGGTTTTTCAGCTTCCACCCCTTACTCTGTTTGGTTTTCACCGGGATTTTCAGGTAAGCTCCGTAAATAAAACATAATTATCAATCCCCGGCCAGATTCTAATAACCGGACAGGTGTTATTAAATCCGGTCTTGATATTTGGTCGGAAAGATAAAATTCCACCGAAAGATAAAGTTATTATTTTATTTTAGAAACGAAATATCTTAAAAATATTGATACCGGACAAACAGTAGGTAAAAGGCTGGTAAGACCACAATGTTTGAAAAAAGCACCATGGAGGTTCAGTCAATCCTCTTTTATTTTTTCCAACGACTCTTTTCGTAGTATTTTACCTGACCGGGTATACCTGAACCTTTTAATGTAAAGAAACTCCTTAGGGTGTTCATACCTGCCCAGCCTGGCCCTGAACTGCTTTAATAACCGGTATTCCTGTTCTTTTGTCAGATGTTCGCCTTCAACCACAATGATCAGTTTCTCAGATAATTTACTGTCTTTTACAGAACTGATGAAAAAAGGCCGGTTGAATAATCCGTGTATTTTCTTTTCAACAGCTTCGGGGTATACTTTGATGCCTCCTGTATTTATGACATTGTCGCATCTTCCAAGCCATCTGAAATGCTTATTATCAATCAGTTCAACCACATCGCTGGTGAAGATTTTTTTTACAGAGAGCATCGGTGCATCAATTACCAGACACTGTCTTTGGTCCTGCAGAAATGAAATGCCTTCCAGGGCAGTATAGTTGTCAGCAGCATCCGTGCCATTTAACTTTCTGAGGGCCACATGAGAACATGTTTCTGTCATTCCGTAGGTAGCATAAATATCTGACGGGATGTTCATGATTTTCTTCTCAAGTTCAGCAGGTATCTCCCCGCCTCCAACAATGATCTGTCTGATATTCAGACGCCTGATATCTCCGAGCGAATGATACAACTGGTATGGAGTAAGTGCAGTAAAATCAACAGATTGCCTGATGTTTTCAAGAGGATTTGCCGAAGGCGGGGCTGTTATCAGGTTGTAACCTGTTACAAAGGCCCTGACAATCATCATTATACCGGCAATATATCCGGTCGGAAGGCACAACAATGCATTTTTACTATCATCAAGGCTGAAAAAATGTTGTGTCAGCATTGCAGACCGGACCATACTGTCTTTCAGGAGCCTGATTTTCTTAGGATTACCTGTAGTACCGGATGTTAACAGCGTGATGTAATCCCTGTCATCCAGCCATTCACCGGCAAACTTTAAAACCTGAGTAGTTGCAGGTTCAACAGAACCAAACCATCCTTTATCACTGAATAGCTTTAACAGAGACTGCCGTTTGTAGAATATGCCATTGAGCCTGATATCTGAATATGTTGATTTCATGTCAGGATCTGACTTAAATCCCAGTTTATTTCAGGCAGATAAGATAACCGTGTATTCCTGATATGCAAAGGTGAAGGAAAATTATTTATATACAATGTACCGGTTCCCAGTCCCTGCACCATTTCAGTCCGGAGTGTTGCAGTCCATTGTGCAATGGCATTAAGTCCGATGTTCGATTCAAGTGCCGACGTGATCCACCAGCCTGTGCGGGTTGTTTTGGCAATGGAGATCCATTCTTCACATGCAGCAAATCCTCCAAGCAGTCCCGGCTTTAAGACGATATAAGCTGGTCTCACTTCTTCAAGCAGTTCCCTGCGCCGACCGGCATCATTTATTCCGATCAGTTCTTCATCCAGTGCAACAGGCACCGGTGATTTATTGCAGATTTCTGCCAGCAGTTTATTCTGTCGCGGTTTAACAGGCTGTTCTATGGAATGAATATTGAACCTGGATAGCATATCCAGTTTCTTCAGTGCTTCATCTGCATTAAACGCTCCGTTCGCGTCGAGTCTGATTTCTGTCTCAGGGTGTGCCCTTCTGAGGTTTTGCAGGAGGTCTGTTTCTGTTTCGAAGTCGGTGGCACCGATTTTCAGTTTCAGGCATTTATATCCGGCTTCGATTTTTTCTTCAATCTGTTTTTCCATATGATCCCTGGTCCCCATCCAGATCAGGCCGTTGACAGGTATGCTTATATGCCCGGCTGTAAAACCGGACGGATAGATTATCCTTCTGCCCCCGTTTTTCAGATCCAGCATGGCTGTTTCAAGTCCGAAACGAACGGAAGGATAGCAAGAGAGATCAAATTCGCGGGGGTGATGACCCGCATTAATGAATTCACACAGATCCCCGGCTATGGTTTCAAGGTCAGTATTAAGATCAGCACTCAGTCCGGGGATGGGGCTGCATTCGCCGATTCCGGACAGGTTATCGTTTTCAAGGATTATAAACCATGATTTTTTTTGATGCAGAATACCGCGCGAAGTACTGGCCGGAGTTTTGAATCTGAATGTTTGTGCTTTAAACCTTGCCTGGTACATATTCAGTCAAAAGCTTTTTATATCAGCAGACCAATGCCAAAGGTGAATGAAAAAAGGAGTGTGGAGAATGCCAGTTTTTTTAATTCTGCATTGAGTTCCAGAGGTCTGGTATACTTGTAGACAGACAATATATTCATAAACAGCATCGGAGTGGTAATTAAAAACAACCACTGGTACCCTGATTCAAAATTAATCAGTGTGTAAAGGCTGCCTGTTATCACGGCGCCGATTAAAAGCGACAGATGATAGAATTTTGCCCGCTGACTGCCGATAAGTACCACCATGGTTCTTTTGCTTGCTTTCTTATCGCTTTGATAATCACGGATATTATTGATATTCAGGACGCCTACGCTTAAAAAGCCGACTGATGTGGCAGGCAACAGCACATCCAGTCTCAGATGATGGGTATGCAGATAGTAGGTGCCTATTACTCCGGCAAGACCAAAAAAGATGAATACGAAAAGATCACCCAGTCCGATATATCCATATGGCTTTTTGCCGATCGTATATTTCACTGCAGCAAGAATGGCCCCGATACCCAGAATAAAATAGAATATTTTTATGCCTGCACCGGTTCCGCGGGTTCCTTCGAGAATAAGCAATGATCCGCTGATCAGCGACAGGCTGACAACAATAATGATTGCCAGGATCATCCGGAGGGGTTTAATCAGTCCGCTCTGAACCATACGTTTTGGTCCGAGCCTGGCTGTGGAGTCAGTGCCTTTTGTATAGTCGCCGTAATCATTGGCAAGGTTTGAGAGTATTTGCAGGAATAATGTTGTAAGAGATGCAAGTATAAATACCCGAAGGTTGAATTGATGCTCAGAGGCTGCAATAAAACTTCCCAGAATTGTACTGGAAAGTGCCAGGGGGCGGGTTCTTGGCCTGATAGCCTGCATCCAAGCTGAAAGATTATACTTCATATATCATCCAAAAGAATATTGGCAAATTTAAGACATTTATTTTTAAGGCAACTTCGGAAATTTTTTAAAATCAGGATCCCTCTTTTCCAGAAAAGCGTTTTTTCCTTCCTGTGCTTCATCAGTCATGTAATACAGCATGGTTGAATTCCCTGCCAGTTCCTGGATGCCTGCCTGTCCGTCAAGCTCGGCATTCAATCCCGCCTTTATCATTCTGATGGCCAGAGGACTCCTTTTCATGATTTTCATGCACCATTCAACTGTAATATCTTCTAACTGTTCCAGAGGCACAACCTTGTTGACCATTCCCATCTGATAAGCTTCCTGGGCAGTATATTGTTCGCAGAGAAACCAAATCTCCCGTGCCCTTTTCTGGCCAACATGCCTTGCGAGGTATGAAGCGCCAAATCCTGCATCGAAACTGCCAACTTTCGGTCCTGTTTGTCCGAAGCGTGCATTTTCAGAAGCGATGGTCAGGTCGCACATTATATGCAGCACATGGCCGCCACCAATGGCATAACCGTTTACCATGGCAATAACGGGTTTTGGCAGCGACCGTATCATGCGCTGAAGGTCAAGCACATTCAGGCGCGGGATACCGTCTTTCCCGACATATCCTGCCTGGTTCTTATAGTTTTGGTCACCGCCGCTGCAAAATGCTTTATCACCTTCACCTGTGAGAATCACCACAAAGATATCCTGGTTTTCACGGCAGAATGCCATGGCTTCGCACATCTCTTTAACAGTATCAGGGGTAAAAGCATTTCTGTATCGCGGCCGGTTGATTGTGATTTTTGCAATACCTTCAAAAAGATCAAACCTGATTTCTTTAAAGTCTTTTATCTTGATCCAGTTTCTTTTTGTTGCCATGATTTCTATAAATGACTGTTAAGTACTGAAAGAACAGATTGTTTTGTATATACAGGGTGCTTTAAGTCTTCCTTTCTTATGAGTTAAATTAAAAATACAGGAAATTCACGGTCACTTTTTAATGTTTTTTATTTGTCTGAAATATTCTTTAAAAGCACTGGTATTTACTGCTGCGTCGGTTTTAACTTCCAGAACAGACGGACCTGCAACTGAAAAGAAGATCTTCATCAGTTTTTGCAGCGTGACCAGGTCGTTACAAAAATAGTATTTAATACCGAAAGCTTCAGCAATGTGTCGGATCTGAACCTGGTGAGGCGTTATAAAATACTCTTTGATGGCCTCCATTTCTTCACTGGTTTCGATGAGGGTAAAAATGTTGCCCCCGCCGTTATTCATAACGATTATCCTGAAATGGCCGGTCAGATAATTGTTCCATATGGCACTGGAATCATAAATAAAAGCCAGGTCTCCTGCAATAACGGTTGTATTATTCCGTGAGGCAAAAGATGCACCGGCAGCAGCTGACACACAGCCATCAATGCCGGATGTCCCCCGGTTGCTGTAATAACGGATATCAGGTCTGGTATTGAAGAGCTGGGCATAACGGACAGGAGTGCTGTTGGCAAGATGAAGATCTGTTCCCGGTGGTATTGCTTCCAGTATCTGTTCAAATGCCTTCAGATCGGAAAAGGGCACTTGTTTCATAAAAGAGTGATGGTTTGACCGTATCATTTTTTCCTTCTGAATGAATATGCCTTTATAATCAAACGATACGGTATCCGGCGAGTATATGGCCGGTATTTTTTCCAGGAACAGTTCAGGGGAAACCATGATATTCCGGGTAAGACTCTGGTAGGTATCGGTGAATCTTGGCCAGGGCGATATATCCCAGTGTTCTGAAGGTTTATGAAGGCGCAAAAACTGTTTGAGCCTTTTTGACACAACAGCTCCTGCCAGGGTAACCAGAAGGTCAGGGCGAAAATCCTCATTCTCATCATCACCTGCAGCGGCAAAGAATCTTTCAGGGGTGTCAATGAAGGTTTCATCAGCAAGATTGGACAGGTTCTCTGCAATGATGACAACGGATTTATCTTTATTAACCTCGGCCAGTAAACGTAAAAGCTTTTTACCGGGCGTCCCGAAACCTGCAATGATCAGTTTCTTTTTAGCTTGTTTCCATTTTTCCTGGAGGGTATGAGTCTCATCATCAGAAATTTCCATTCCGGCAGAAACCGTTCTGATAATTCTGACATCTCCTGAGGCAGCTGGCAGTTTATCATAAAGTGGCTCACGCAAAGGAACATTGATATGTACCGGCCCCTGCGGCAGCTGGCAGGCCAGGTCAACAGCCTGTGAAACAAGCCGGTTGTGATACCACAGATCTGCTTTGTCTGAGGTTTCAACCGGTAATACAAAACTCTTCTTCACATGGTTTTTAAAGACCTCTGCCTGCCTGATGGTTTGTCCGTCAGCCTGATCAATCCATTCAGGTGGCCGGTCAGCTGTAAATATCACCAGGGGCAGGTTCTGGTAATAAGCTTCAGCTATCGCCGGACCGAAATTCAGTGCAGCAGTCCCCGAGGTACACACCAGTGCAACAGGCTCAAAGCTTATCCGGGCAATTCCGAGTGCAAAATATCCTGCAGAACGTTCATCGGTAATGCTCAGACAGGTTATGTCATCGCACTGGTTAAATGCAATGATAAGGGGTGCGTTGCGTGATCCGGGTGTTATAACGGCATGCTTCAGACCATGATGTGCACAAATAAGCGGTATGTTTCTTATTCCCTGACGGGGGGAGTTCATATCGTTAACATAAATGATTGAGCTTTTCGATGACAGACATTAATGTCATTTTTTTCTGGTTTGTTTCTTCCCATTCGTTTTCAGGAACAGAACCTGATGTAATTCCGGCACCAAGATACAATGCAAATTTATTTTCATAAACCTTCATGCAGCGAAGGTTGACATACAGGCTTGTTTCATTGTTCATATTTACAGGTCCGAGCAGTCCTGTATAATATTCGCGGTGATGCGGCTCAATCCTTTCGAGTATCTTAAATGAAGCCTCTTTTGGCGAACCGCAGATTGAAGGGGTCGGGTGGAGCATACTGACAAATTCCCCCAGGTGATGACCTATTGCATCAGCATCAAACAGGAACCTTGTTTTCAAATGGACAAGGTTACCCGCAATCTGTGTAACAGGTCCTGTTTTTTGAAAATCTTTCACATTGAAATTAAAAAGTACATTTTCAATGTATTGTGTGACGATATCCTGTTCTTCAATTTCTTTCAAAGGCCATTGTACTTTCTCGGGGGGCAGATCACTCAGCTTCTGGGTTCCTGCAAGTGAGATCGTTTCGACCATACCATTTCTTATTAAAACCAGGGGCTCAGGTGTTGCGCCAATCCAGCATCCTGCCCCCGGAATCTGGAAGACATAAACAAAAGCATGCGGGTATTTTTTACAGAGCTCGGTGAAAAGCATGGAATTTTCAAAAGGTGAATTTTTTGGTTCAACATGAATTCTTGAAAGAACGGCTTTTTTTATTTTTCCCGAACTTATTTCTTCACGGATTTCTTTTACCTGCCTGATAAATTCTTTCTTTTCGGCAACATAATATCCCCTGCCGTTGAGGTATTCAACAGACCGGTATTGTCTGATCTGTTTAAGACTGTCAGCCAGTTTTCCATTCATGTTGTAAGCATCAACAACAACATCGGGTTCAAGGACAAAAGAGGCGTCGCGGGAATCATTAAAAAACGGGGTGATGATGAATCCGCTCAGTTCATTTAGTTCACGCAGGCTTTTCAACTCTCTCGGTATGCCTTTGAATTGCACTAAAGTCTTGATGCCATTGCTTTGGGGAGATCTGAACGAAACAAAAGGTATGTTGTTCTTAAAGCAAATCTGGTGCAGATCTTTCAGGTAATTTTCTTTTATTCTTGTCGTTTCCATTAATTACCGGTCTGTTTTCCGTTTTTTTCAAGAACCATATTTGTTATTCGGCATATTGAGATGGGTGTATCTTCCCCGTCAAAGATGTCCACACTCCATACGTGCGTGATCCTGCCACGATGTATTAGTCTTGCCACAGCATAAACATGGCTGCTTTTTGTGTTCCCGATATGGTTTCCGTTGATCTCCATACCCACAACATCAAATTTCAGCGGATTAACCAGGTTATAGGAACCTAAACTCCCGACTGTTTCGGCAAGGGCCATTACTGCACCGCCATGGAGCAGACCCAGGGGTTGTTTGGTACGGTGGTCAACCGGCATGGTTGCCCTGACGGTATACTCACTAATCTCGGTGATAACAATTCCCAGGTGATCAATCAAAGAATTCCTGCATAATTCATTGATGGTTTCAACCGATATTAAATCCATATCCTGTATCTGTTTTTTTAACATGAAACATACACTGTTGTTCATCCAACTGTGTGGCAAATTAACGAATTATTTGTTAAAATAAACCTGAAATTAAACAGGGTTTTATCATTCTTTGCAAACAGTCTGATTGACATAAAACATTAACCTCTAAGAGTGTTGATAATACAACTGTTAAAAAATACGGCTAAAAAATAGCGCAACTGAATACCAGTTATTATAACTTTATACATCTTAACCAAATTAATTTAAAAAATCATGAGAACAAAACTGCTGATACTGCTGATTATCGCAGTCATCATGGGCTGCGAGAAAGACAAAGAAGAAGGACCTGCCTATGTCGGGACATGGGAATACAATGAAGAAGATGAAACAATTTCAACCGATCCTTTCCTGATCGTTCTGAGCCAGAAAATGGTGCTGACTTTAAGTAAAGATAAGTGGCAGATGATCAGGCGCGTAAAAGTGACTCCTGGTTTTAGTGATTTTGAAGACGTTATGGGTTTCAAGGGAACCATGACATTCGACGGAGAAAATGTTGAAATCGTCTTTCAGGAAGTCGGTTATCGTGAAATTGATTATCAAACATTTACCTTTATTGATGATGAGGTGGTCTGGTATAGCGCAGAGAATGATCCAAATATGTTTGGCAGTCTGTTTTATGATGAGTTCGAAATGGAACATACAACCATTAGCGGGAAGATGATTGTTGAGGGGAATACGCTGACCATGAAAATGGATGAAGATTTGAATGGTCAGTATGATTCGGAAGAAATAACCGTATTTACCAGGATTTGATTGATTTGCAGGAATAACCGGTTTGAGGTCCAACAACCCTCGTATCGCTTCTTTCACATTGCATTGGTCTTCATTACATTGATGGCATATAAACAGATTGATAATCAATTTGGTATTTTTCATCTGAAATTTAATGTTTAGATTTATCAAAAACTGTTCAGAGAACATTTTGAGAGCAATAAAGAATATCATAAGATTCTATCTTGACGGATTCAGAAGTATGACCGTCGGTAAAACATTGTGGATTATCATTCTTATCAAGCTGTTCATCCTGTTTGCCGTATTAAAGATTTTTTTCTTCCCGGATTTTCTGAAATCGAGATTCGATACTGATGTTGAAAAAGGTAATTATGTTCTTGAGGAACTGTCAAATCCATAATATATGTTTGATAACATTGATCTGTCACTTGTAAACTGGTCAAGGGGGCAATTCGCACTTACAGCGTTGTATCACTGGCTGTTTGTGCCGCTTACACTGGGACTTTCATTTATCATTGCCATGATGGAGACCATTTATGTCCGTACCGGCAATGAAGAATGGAAGAGAATTGTCAAATTCTGGATGACATTATTCGGAATAAACTTTGCCATAGGTGTAGCCACCGGCATCATTCTGGAGTTTGAATTCGGCACCAACTGGTCGAATTACTCCTGGTTTGTCGGTGATATTTTCGGAGCGCCTCTTGCCATTGAAGGTATCATGGCTTTTTTTATCGAATCAACATTTATAGCTGTCATGTTCTTCGGGTGGAACAAGGTCAGTAAAAAATTTCACCTTGCATCCACCTGGCTTGTTGCGATCGGCGCAAATCTTTCGGCTCTGTGGATACTGGTAGCGAATGCATGGATGCAGTTACCGGTGGGGATGCAGTTTAATCCCGACAATGCCCGCAACGAGATGGTGAATTTCTGGGAGGTTTTTCTCTCACCTGTGGCAGCCACCAAGTTTATTCATACCATTACTTCCGGATTTGTGCTTGGCTCTGTTTTTGTTATCGGAATAAGTGCATGGTTTATTCTTAAGAAGAGAGAACCGGTTCTTGCACAGCGGAGCATACTTATTGCAGCTGTTTTCGGATTATTATCATCGTTTGTACTGATATTCACAGGAGATTCTTCGGCCAGACAGGTAGCCAGGATACAACCGATGAAGTTTGCAGCCATGGAAGGCCTTTACAGGGGTCAGGATCAGGCCGGCCTTGTTGTAATAGGTGTTTTAAGTGCACAACGCGGTGATACAATCAATATAAAGAACAAGGATTTTATCTTCAGTATCGAAATTCCCAGAATTCTTTCTTATATGACATCAGGCTCATTCGATGTATTTATTCCGGGTATCAACGACCTTTTATACGGAAATGCTGAACAAGGTGTCATTTCGGCCCAGGAGAAGATTGATCGGGGACGGATTGCCCGTCAGACGCTGGCTGACTTCAAAAAAGCAAAAGATAATGGCTCCAGGGAAGAATATGAAGCTTTAAAAGCAAAATTCTATGATCCCGGGTTCAAAGAAGAATATTTCAGGTATTTTGGCTATGGATTCCTGAATGACATCAACAGCATTGTTCCGAATGTACCCCTGACATTTTACAGCTTTCATATCATGGTCGTACTGGGATTCTATTTTGTGTTGTTTTTTATACTGTTTCTTTTCTTTGCATTCAGGGATAAACTGGGAAATAAGAGATTTTTGCTCAGGCTGGCGGTTATTACCATTCCCCTGGCATATATTGCTACCATGCTGGGATGGATTGTGGCGGAGGTTGGCAGGCAGCCCTGGACCATACAGGATTTGCTTCCCGTGGTGGCAGCAACCTCTCATATTGATGCCGCATCGGTTCAGGTTACTTTCTGGCTTTTTGCTGCCCTGTTTACTGCATTGCTGATTGCCGAAGTGCAGATAATGTTTAAACAAATCCGTTCAGGACCCAAAGAAGGAGGTAAATAAAATGCTGGCAACAATATCACATCTGGCCTTACAGCAATACTGGTGGGCGATCATATCCCTTCTGGGAAGCATCCTTGTTTTTCTGATGTTTGTCCAGGGAGGCCAGACACTGATTTATACACTGGGGAAGACAGAGGATGAAAGAACCATGCTGGTAAACTCTCTCGGCCGGAAATGGGAATTTACCTTCACAACACTGGTGACATTTGGCGGAGCCTTTTTTGCTTCATTTCCGCTTTTTTATTCGACAAGTTTCGGAGGCGCTTACTGGATGTGGCTGGCCATACTCTTTTGTTTTATCATCCAGGCTGTTTCCTATGAATTCAGGTCAAAGCCCAACAATCTCTTCGGCCACAGAACCTATGAGATCTTTTTGTTCATCAACGGAGCGGTTGGCACCATTCTTATTGGTACAGTTGTCGGAACATTTTTTAATGGTTCGGAGTTTTCGGTAAACTTTGGCAACCTGGCTGGTGAGGGTAATCCGGCCATCTCAAGATGGGAGATATCCACACGTGGATTCGAGGCTGTGCTGAACCTGCACAACCTGTCTCTGGGACTGGCAGTTTTTTTCCTGGCACGGATTCTGGCACTGCTGTACTTCATGAATAATGTGGATGATGATGTTGTATTCAAACGAACAAGAAGACAGCTTCTGATCAACGCCATACCCTTCCTGTTCTTTTTCCTGTTTTTCGTTGTGAGACTGCTACTGATGAAGGGGTATGCCTATGATGCCGCAACAAAGGTGGTTTTCACGGAGAAATTCAAATACCTGCACAACCTTTTACAAATACCGTTAACCGGTGTGATGTTCCTGGCAGGAACCATTCTGGTTCTTTATGGCATCATAAAATCGTTGATTGATTATTATACGAAAGGCATCTGGTTTTCAGGGATTGGAACCATCCTGGTTGTTTTCTCATTGTTTGCTATAGCAGGTTATAACCATACAGCCTATTATCCTTCGGATTTTGACCTGCAGAGCTCACTTACCATAGAAAACAGCTCATCGAGCAGGTATACCCTGACAGTGATGGGCTATGTTTCACTGCTTATCCCTTTTGTTGCGGCATATATTTATGTTGCATGGAAGTCTATCAATAAAAAAAGAATAAGTACAAAAGAAATCAGCGAAGAATCACATATATATTAAAAAGACAGGAGAGCATCTTTTAAACTGGCGATGGCAGGAATAATCAAAAATCTTGGATAAAAAGCATTCAATTCAGTCATTAAACCATCAAATAAAACTATGACATGTACTGGCATGCAATCATTACTTATTTAATATGGCCGGTTTTGGTACTGATCACTTACGGGCTTGTGAATTATTTAATTAAGAAAACAGAATATTCAGGGAAGAAACCGGAGGAAAAAACAGGTAACCGTAAATCCGGTTAACACTTAATTCTTTATTTTCAACAGGTTAGTTGCAACAGACATGATAATGTAAAGGGCAATGATCACCGCTAGACCCGGTATTCCGACCAGAATAAGGATAACAATGGATAAAATCAATAATGTATATCTTGACCAGTTGTTTTGCAGGTTCAAATTTTCGAATTTGAGTGAAAACATGCGGATATTGGTAATCATCAGCGCAGAAAACAACAGGTTAACAATCAGCAGAAACCACAGGTTTCCGGTCAGGTTGTATAATGGGATGCCGGCCCGGGTTTCTGAAAGCACACCCAGGGATGAAACAAACAACGCAGTGGCAGGGGTTGGCAGTCCCCTGAAACTTTTGGACTGTGTATCGTCAATATTGAATTTTGCGAGTCTCAGAACTGCAAAAATCACAATGATAAATGAAGAATAGAGGAATACGTGACGGGCAAATCCTTCAATCTCAACCTGATCCTGAAGTGAATCAGTCATCAGGCGAAACATGATCAAGGCAGGTGCAACCCCGAAACTGACTGCATCTGAAAGAGAATCAAGTTGTTTCCCCAATGCAGATATTGCCTTCAGCATTCTTGCAAACATACCGTCAAGAAAGTCAAATACCGATGCTATCAATATAAAATAGCCGGCAGCGGCAAGATTACCGTTGGCCGAACAGGCAATGGATATGCAACCGGAAAAAAGGGCCAGACAGGTAATAAAAGAAGGAATTGTTTTTTTCATGACACAGGAAGCTTAAAAATTACTTTAAAAGTATAAAATTATTTCAGATTGACCGGAGAGATTTTAATGACGAAAAAGTTAAAATGTTGATATTCCAAACGTAACGACATATTTGTATTTCTTAATGCATCATTTGGGTTAATATTTGTTTAAATATATGGCACTAATAAAGTTTTATGGTTAATATTGAAACTCTGAAGTATATTAAACGTTTTTAACATATGATTCCGGCTGACAGTTTATTTTTACAGATTATAGTATTATTTTTGTCCGGATTTCACAAAAGATGATATTTAAAAAGAGGCTGCTTTAACCTTTTGAAACAGCTTCGTTTAAATCTGACAATAAAAAACAAACAGATGAAAATTGCTGTAGATTTCGACGGAACAATAGTAGAACACCGTTATCCGCAAATAGGTGAAGAAAAACTGTTTGCATTTGAAACCTTAAAACAATTGCAGAAACTTGGGCATTTGCTTATATTATGGACATTCAGAACCGGAAAAGAGCTTGATGAAGCGATTGAATTCTGCCGCAAAAGAGGTATTGAGTTTTATGCTGTGAACAAGAGCTTTCCTGAAGAAGAATTTGATCCTGAATCAATAAGCCGGAAAATAGATGCTGATGTGTTTATTGATGACAGAAATGTCGGAGGGTTTCCCGGCTGGAGTGAAATATGGCAGATGTTAAATCCTGATTATGCAGATTCTGATCTGGATGAACTTACCAGTCTTACAAGAAGAGCTGATGGAGTTGGCAGCAGGTTAAAAAAGCTTTTCAGATAATTTCCGGAAAGAAAGAAACACTTGAAATGAAATACTATTGCAAAATATCCGCAATGGAACTGGCAATCATACTTCTTATGCTCGTAAAAATAGTTGGATGTTCGCAGGAGAAAAATTCAGAAAAGCATTCTTCAGATATAGTAAAACCCGTAAAAAAGCAGGTTGCAGAGATTACCGCACCCAACCACAGCGATATTTTCAGATGCGGAGATTCAATAAGGGTGAGGTTTAACATCAGGGAAAGAACTGCACATCTTGATTCGGTTGTGATAAAAGCAGGTATTAATTCCACGGTAACCTATTCAGGTGATTATAGTTCTGTTTACTGGGTAACAGATGGCGCAAGGGTGGGGCAGAATATTATCAAAGCCACATTTCATTACAATGACAGTATGAAAGAGAATCATTCAGTAGCCATCACTCTTCTTTCAGATGTTATTCCCAGGTCATACAAATACCGGGTTGTACAGACATACCCTCATGATGAGGAGGCCTTTACACAAGGTTTGATTTATCATGACGGATACCTGCTGGAGAGTACCGGACAAAACAGGAAATCATCTTTAAGAAAGGTGAAAATATCAACCGGTGAGATTGTGCAGATTGTTAATCTCGATCCGGGCTTTTTTGGTGAAGGTTTAACCATACTCAGGGACAAGATATACCAGTTAACCTGGAAAAAACAAACCGGTTTTGTTTATGATCTGAATAATCTTGGTCTGTTGAAAACATTCAATTTCACCAATGAGGAAGGATGGGGACTGACCTCAACAGATGATAACCTGGTTATGACCGATGGCAGTTCTTTTTTATATATTATTGAACCGGAATATTTTACACAGATTGAGCAAATAGATGTATTTAACCATAAAGGAAGAATCACGCAGCTTAATGAGCTTGAATATGTGAATGGTAAAATTTTAGCCAATGTACTTGGTGAGACGTTTATTTTGGTGATTGATCCTTTAAGTGGTAAAGTTACCGGAGAAATTGAATTAAAGGCACTTGTTCCAAAAGAACTTGACGGGGATATGCATAAAGTCCTTAATGGGATTGCATATAATGAAGAAACAGGAAATTTATTTGTTACAGGCAAATACTGGCCTCTGCTTTATGAAATCGAGATTGAAGGAGGTATCTGAGCGGATTGTTATCGTGGCTTTTCAAAATTCAGATTGACTGCTTTTTCCCGGAAAATAAGTATTACATAATTTAGGAGAACGATAAGAACTGTTTCTGACCAGAATATTTTGTGTATATTAGGTTAAAATATTTGCAGCGGTATTCCTTTTTTTTTGTATTTTTATCCAAACAGATATATTATGAAAGCATTTAAAGCAGAAGCCACTGAATTTACACCCAAAATATATTTTGATCCGGATAACTTACCGTTTATTATTGCAGGAGTTTCAAGACCTGAGAATGCAAATGAATTCTATGAACCCGTCATTGACTGGCTGCGACTTTATAAAGAGAATCCTCTGATTGAAACTGATATTGATTTCCAGTTTGACTATTTCAATACTTCCTCCCTGAAGTACTTCCTCATCATCCTATCTCAGTTCAAAGAAATCGTGGACTCGGGGAAAAAAGTCCGTATAAGCTGGTATTATGACGAAGAGGATGATTCAATGCTTGAAGCCGGCAGAAACCTTGAGGAACTTAGTGAACTGAATTTCAAGTTCAGGATATCTGAATAATTACTGTCGCCCTGTCCTGTGCTTTCCATGTAAATGGTTTTTAATTGTCAGATCTGATTTTTCATCTTTAAAGTGTGGTTTTAAATTGCCGTACCATTCGCTTTTCAATTTCAGGAATGAAACGTACATGATAAAATAACCATTGTTTTCTTATAAGGAATGATTATTGACTATAACAAAAATTAATTACATGAAGTATTGATTGTTAACAGTGTGATTGCTGAATTGTTAATAACTTGTTTAAAAAACGAAACAAAATGTTTACAAAAGAAAAACGCCTGAAAAATCCTGTTGATTTATTAAATAGTATTTTTGAGATTCCAATTAAATAAAATTACTTATCATTGCATAAATCTTAGCTTATTTAAATACTCACTAATGGCTAAAATAATAGCACTGGCAAATCAAAAAGGAGGGGTGGGCAAAACTACCACAGCCATTAACCTTGCTGCAAGTCTGGCTGTTCTGGAAAAAAAAGTTCTGCTGGTGGATGCAGATCCTCAGGCAAATGCAACGTCAGGTTTGGGCTTCGATGTTAAGAATGTTAAGACCAGTATTTATGAATGTCTGATTGATGAAACAAATCCGAATGATATCATACTGAATTCTGAGATCGAAGGACTTGATCTGATTCCATCCCATATTGATCTGGTAGGTGCAGAGATAGAAATGCTCAATATGCCCAGCCGGGAAAGAATATTGAAGACTGTCCTGGAGAAAATTACACTCCCGTATGATTACATGTTAATTGACTGCTCTCCTTCACTGGGACTGATAACAGTAAATTCTCTTACTGCAGCTGATTCGGTTCTGATACCTGTGCAATGTGAATATTTTGCACTTGAAGGATTGGGTAAGTTATTAAATACCATAAAAATCATCCAGGGACGACTGAATACCAATCTTGAAATCGAAGGTTTTGTACTTACCATGTACGATTCCAGGCTCAGGTTATCCAACCAGGTAGTTGAAGAGGTCAGAAAACACTTCCACCAGATGGTTTTTGAGACCATAATACAGCGAAATATCAAGTTAAGTGAGTCTCCAAGTTTCGGAAAACCAGTTGTCATGTATGATGCAGAATCAAGAGGCTCTATAAACTATTTGAACCTTGCCCGTGAACTGCTTCAAAAAAACAATGCTACCAAAATGAGTAATCACGAAAAAATAATCGAATAAATTCATTATGGCCAGAAAAAACGCATTAGGCAGAGGATTAGGTGCATTAATAGATAATGATGAAGAAAGGGACCTTGTGCACAGCAGAATGAGTACAGGAATAGAAATCCCTGTTGCTCATATCAACACAAATCCTTTTCAGCCGAGAACAAGATTTGATAATGATTCTCTGGAGGAACTGGCTGATTCTATGAAGCAAATCGGGATCATACAACCTATTACAGTCCGTGAAACACCAGATGGTTACTACCAGTTGATTACAGGAGAACGCAGGTTACGTGCAGCTAAAATAGCGGGGATAAACAAAATTCCTGCCTATATCCGCGGAGCCGATGATAATGATCTGCTGGAAATGGCTCTTGTGGAAAACATTCAGAGAGAAGATCTGGATGCCATTGAAATAGCTATCAGTTTTCAAAGACTAATTGATGAGTGCAATCTGACACAGGAAGATCTGGGCCAGCGTGTCGGTAAGAAAAGGGCCACGGTATCCAATTATATCAGGCTTCTGAAACTGCCTGCCGAGATACAACTTGGTATAAGGGAAAAGAAAATATCGATGGGACATGCGAGGGCTATCATTAATATTGAAGATCCAAAAGAGCAGCTTGAGCTGTTTTACAGGATTATCAAGCATGATTTGTCTGTCAGGAAAGTTGAAGCAATTGTCAGGAAACTGACAGAAAAAAAAGAAGAGCCGGAAACACCTGATGGCGAAAAAACCCCATTATCCCAATCATACGAGGAGCTCAAAAACCATCTTTCAGAATTTTTTAAAGCCAGTGTCGATTTTAAACGCAATAATAAAGGAGCAGGAAAAATCGTTATACCTTTTGTCTCAGATGATGATCTGGAAAGAATCATCGCCATTTTTGACAGTCTCAGGACCTGACTGCATATTTAAAATACACAAGTTTTGACCGGCAGCAGATTAAGATATTTGATATTCTTATTGTACGCTTTATCCTTCCTTTCTGTTAACAGCGTTTGCCAGGAAGATCAGGCTCCTGATGACTCGTTAACCGCCGGGTACCATTCTCCTGCAAAAGCTGTAATTATGTCGGCAATTGTCCCGGGACTTGGTCAGATCTACAATGGAAGGATCTGGAAATTACCTGTCTTATACGGAGGTGAGATGGCTGCCATCTATTCATACCATTTTTATCAGGTCCGGTATAAGAAAGTACTGAACATCCTGAAGGAAGACATCGGAACAGGACAGGACAGATATGAGGTCTATGGAAGACAAATAGCCGGTACCTCAATGGAACGGGCAAGGGATTTTTATCGCAGATACCGTGATTACAGCGGTTTGGTCATTGTGGGTCTTTATGCACTGAATATTATTGATGCAATGGTGGATGCACATTTCTATGAATACGATATATCTGATGATCTGAGCCTGAAAATACAACCTGGTATCCTGCCGTCTGACTTCCATTCCGGAGGCATAGGTCTGAATATATGCATGAGATTTTAACGGGAAGTATTCATTATTGATATACAGCTGAATTATTATATATTGATAGTAAATAAGTTACGGGATATATCCCTTAAATTGTTAAGAAATTTAATGACAATTCTTTGTGAAATTTGTTAATATCGCAACTGGTTTTATTTGAATTAAAGGGTTTATAACTAAAATGGGGAAAAGATAATGAAGGGAATTGAAAGAATTGTATTGAATTTTATCCTCTTTCTGATATTTACCGGAAATACATTTGCGCAGCTAACAGATTCCATCGATATTGCCTTTGACGATACCATTGGAATTGAATCTAATTTTAATGCCAATCTGGACAGTGTTGCCAACCTCTGGTATGTTGGTGAATCTGTTGATACCATTGAGGCGGCCACTGAGATAGAAACAGTTGTATCTGGTCTTTCGGATGAAATATTGATTGATCGTATCAACAGCATACCCGGCATCATCCCGTTATCTTACAATACCATAGTTAGGCGCTATATAGAGATGTATACAGGCAGGAGAGCCGAACTGGTCTGCAATATGCTTGGTCTGGCTGAATATTACTTCCCGGTTTTTGACCATATTCTGGATTATCACGGACTGCCAAATGAGCTGAAATACCTGTCTGTCATAGAATCTGCCCTTAATCCCAGGGCATATTCAAGGGCCAGGGCTGCTGGAATATGGCAGTTCATGTACGGTACCGGAAAAATGTACGGATTGACCATCAATTCACTTGTTGATGAGAGGCTGGATCCGTTTAAGTCAACACACGCAGCTGCAAGGTTTCTGAAAGATCTGTACGGGAAATACAATGACTGGATACTGGCCATTGCAGCTTATAACTGCGGTCCCGGTAATGTCAACAGGGCTATCAGACGATCCGGAGGAAAAACCAACTACTGGGATCTGTACTTTTATCTTCCCAGGGAAACACGCGGCTATGTTCCAGCCTTCATTGCCGCCATGTATGTTATGAACTTTAACGCTGAACACAACCTGTACCCGAAAAGCATTGATCTTTCACTGCTCAATGATACCATCATGGTAACAGACAAACTTCATCTTGAACAGGTTTCCAAAGTATTGAATATACCGATGAAACAGCTCAGGGATATGAATCCCCAATACCGTGCAGACATCATTCCGGGATCTGCCGCACATCCTTTTGCCCTGAGGTTACCCGAACCATATACATTAAAATTTATTGATTACCACGATTCAATTTTTGCATTCAACGATTCGGTTTATTTTAACAACGACAAGCTGTTGACCAGTCCCACTTATTACACAAAATCCTCATATTATCATGAACCACCGTCAGGTAACATGAGCAAGCTTTATTACACTGTCAAATCAGGTGATAATCTCGGGTATATTGCAGAGTGGTACCATGTCAGGGTATCTGACCTGCGCTACTGGAATAATATCAGAAGGAACCTTATACGTTCGGGTCAGAAGCTTGTTATTTATGTTCCCAGGAACAAGGCTGCCGGGTACAGTAAGATCAATAATATGACTTTTGCCGAAAAACAAAAGATGATTGGCAAAGATGTCACCAGTGCAGCCCGGTCTTCTCCGGACATTACCGCATCGACCGGTATAAATTTTGACAATTTTATTTATTATACTGTCAGAGAAGGAGATACACTCTGGGATATAGCCAAAAAGTATCCGGGAATTTCAGATGATGATATCAAACGTTTGAATAACATCAATGATGTCAGTAAAATAAAACCTGGACAAAGACTGAAGATCAAGCCAAAGACCTGAAAGCCATTTGGTATTTTATGAAACCCTTACGCATATTGTTGTTTGTTGTTTCTGTTTTTCTGGTCCTTTTTGCCATTGCATTATACTTCCCTGAAGAGGGCATTGTATTAACCGGAAACCTGAAATTACATTTTTTTACAGCATCGGATATTTTCAGGAAAAATGCTGTTCAATATGCTGATATATCAGGGATAATCAATCGGAATAAGTTATTAAACGACTCTGTGATTTCAGCTCTTGTAGCCACTGCAGAGGAATCAGATGATATGGTTGCTTTTGATACTGTTCGTGCAAATGCTGACAGTCTGAGAAGGAGCATCACAAGGATCGAATTTCCTGAAAATGACAGGGCCATTTTATTTGGTGTATTTGATGCCCTTAACAGGGTGAGATATAAAGGAGGCCTTGTCAGGATCATGCATTATGGTGACTCGCAGATTGAAGGGGACAGGATGACCGCTTTGATAAGGAACAGGCTCCAGAAAAAATTCGGGGGTCATGGGGTCGGACTTGTACCTGCATCACAACTTTATGATTTTTCTTTTTCCATTTTGCAGGAGTCATCAGATAACTGGTCCCGTTACCCGTTATACGGTAACCGTGATACAACTTTGCAGCATTCAAGGTATGGTCCGTTTGCCAGTTTCTGTATGTTTACACCTGCAATCCGGGAGAAAACAGCAGAAGAATCTTCAAACCACATTGCGTGGATCTCATTCAGAAAGTCACCATATTCATATTCAAATACCAAAACTTTCTCTCAATGCCGGATATTCTATGGTTATAACAAAGAACCGTTCCTTAATGAAGTATTTATAAACAATCAAAGGTATGATGCCGACATCATCTCACCATCAACAAAACCCGAGGAGATCAGGTGGATATTCAATGAACCCCGGGACGAGCTCAGGGTGGTGTTCACAGGCAGATCAAGTCCCGAAATCTATGGCATTGCACTTGATCCGCTCAACGGTGTGGTGGTTGACAATATTGCCATGAGGGGATGTGCAGGAAATTATTTTACTTCAATTGATGCAGGCAATCTGAAAGCCATTTTTAAAAAGCTTGAGGTTAAGCTCTTCCTGCTTCAATTTGGAGGCAATGTTGTGCCCCATGTGGTTGAAGATTACGGATATTATGAAAAGTGGTTCTACCGGCAGATAATGTGTATCAGGGAAGTCTGTCCAGGTGCGTCGGTGATTGTTATCGGACTTTCTGATATGTCGGTTAAGAAAAAGAACAGGTTCGTTACTTATCCGAATCTTGAAAAGGTGCGGAATGCTTTAAAAAATGCGGCTTTCGAAGCAGGTGCAGGATACTGGGATATGTATAAGGCGATGGGCGGTTATAATTCAATGCCAAGCTGGGTATTTGCCGAACCCCCTCTGGCAGTTAAGGATTTTGTTCATTTCAGTCCGGAGGGGGCAGACATAATTGCACAAATGTTTTATAATGCCTTTTTGTATGAATATGACAGGTATGAGAACCACCTCCTGACGGGTCAGATGTTAAGGAAATAGACTAAAAAATGCCCGGGTTTCTTAAAGAGATATTCATTTACGACCAGGATACACCACTGATATTTACCCGGTTTTTATTCTGGGGTTTTTATGCGGCTGTTCTTGTTATATATTCCGTGATATACAAGAAGAAGGCCTTGAGGAATGCTTATCTTTTTCTGGTGAGTCTTTTCTTCTATTACAAGACAGGTGGTCTTTTCTTTTTCATCCTTGTTTTTTCAACTTTAACCGATTTCTTTATCGGACTGGCAATATACAATTCGAAAAACACGCTTACCAGGAAATTGTATGTTGCCCTGAGTGTTTTTCTGAATCTGGGGGTGCTTGCTTTTTTCAAATACGATTATTTTTTCACCGATACTATAAATGCTGTGTTTAAGACCAATTTCGAGGTGGTTACTCATGCAGCCAAGTGGTCAAATCTTTTCCTGGGAACCCATTTCGACCTGGGTAAAATACTCCCGCCTGTCGGCATCTCCTTTTTCACCTTTCAAACCATCAGCTATTCGGTTGATGTCTACAAAGGGAAAGTTGAACCGGTAAGAAGCATCCTTGATTTCGGTTTCTATGTCTCTTTTTTCCCGCAACTGGTTTCCGGTCCCATAGTCAGGGCAGCTCATTTTATCCCTCAGCTGTATAAGGACTTTGCCCTTTCAAGGCAGGAATTCGGGCAGGCCGTATTTTTGATTCTGAACGGACTGATGAAAAAAATGTTTGTCGGCGATTATATTGCCGTGAACCTGATCGACCGGGTATTTGCCAATCCGCATACCTATACCGGCTTTGAAAACCTGATGGCATTATACGGGTACTCCGTACAGGTGTATTGCGATTTTTCGGGGTATACGGATATTGCCATAGGTATTGCCTTGCTTATGGGATTCTATCTTCCTGTCAACTTCAACTCGCCTTACAAGGCAAAAAATACGGGTGAATTCTGGAAAAGGTGGCATATATCACTCTCATCGTGGTTAAAAGATTACCTGTACATTCCGATGGGAGGAAACAGAGAGGGTTCATTTTTTACCTGGATAAGTTTATCGACCATCCTGGTATTTGTTATCATGCTTGCCGGCAAGCTATGGCTTGCGCCTTTTTTTGCAGCTATGATACTTGTTATCTGGTTGCTTTCCAGGTTGTTTCCGGCACTGAAGAAAAATATCACAACCAATATAAATATTATGCTGACCATGTTGCTTGGAGGTTTGTGGCATGGTTCCGCCTGGACTTTTGTCATGTGGGGGGGATTGAACGGGATAGGGGTTATTGTGTATAAATACTGGCGTAAGATCAGTCCCTATGAGAACAGCAACCACTGGGCAGTGAATGCATGGAAGATATTTCTGACATTCAACTTCATCACCTTTACCCGTATCTGGTTCAGGGGTGAGACATGGAAGGGGACCATGGACCTGTTGCGCCAGGTTGCAGCCGGTTTTGGAGGCAACCAGGTACCTGGAATGGTTGCCGCATACTGGAAAGTTTTTCTTATGATGGCATTCGCAATGGTGGTGCACTGGCTGCCTTCCCCGGTAAAGGACTGGTACCGTGAATGGTTCATACGGACTCCTCTCTGGCTCAAGATTCTTATTTGTGTCGTCGTTGTGGTTTTGATATACCAGGTTGTTTCAGCAGGCATACAACCGTTTATTTATTTCCAGTTTTAAGTTATAAAACCAGAAAGTCTCATGGAATCCATCCTGAAATAATCTTGGATAAAAACAGGTTCTTATACAGATTGATTCTGAGTTTTGATGACCAGGAGAACATTGTTTATGAAATATGTATTAGCAATAAATAAATCTGGCAATATTTTTTATTGTTTTTTATTCAATTAGTTTTAACAATTAATTGGTTTGGGAAAATCATGAATCATTTTACCATGCTTCAAAATACTGATTGCTTCGATTAAGATCAAAGCAAGAATAATAAGACAGGATAAAATATATTATTCAATTCTGCCAGGATGAATGCCATGCTGTATAAATATATCGAGCGGATACACTATGCAATTCCGACCTGTATAAGGTCGAGATATATGTATGTTGTGAACCTTATTCGGGAATTAAAATACTTAATGTTACCCGTTATAGTATATAAAGGAAAGGAAAAAGGCAGCGGTGAATTGCTAAGTATCATATATCTTGGATGGGATAACCGGATTGGTTCTTACTGGGCAAACAGGTTATTGGATGAATTCCTGATGATGAAAAAAAGTAAGAAAATACCCGTATGGAGAATATTAAAATACCTTGGTGAAAACAAGGAAAACAATGATCTGGTTCTGGCAGAGATGAATTCGCTGACAAGGAGGTTCGTCACATACAATCACGGCTTTATGCTGCCCAGGTGGCTTGAAATGCAGCTTATTGCTGAAGACATGGTAAATGGTAAGGCGAAGAATGATATTTTAAGACTTGTCAGAAAGCATTCACTTACTTACAGGAAAGGACTTCCTGAATCGGAATTTAAATTTTTCTACACTAGAATGTTCATGCCAAACCTTAAATGCAGACACGGTGACTCGGCAGTATACAGCAAATACGGATATATGCTCAGTCAGTTCAGGAAGAAAGGATCGCAACTTTGTTTTGTGTATAAATATAATGAACCTGTTGCCGGATTGCTCACCGAACTAAAATTTAAAAAATGGCGTTTGAGGTCAATCGGCATACTTGACGGGCGTGAGGATCTTTTAAAGATGGGAGTAACAGGTGCAATTTATTATTTTGAGATGCTTGACAGTTTTAAAAAAGGAATCAAAGCAGTCAATATCGGGGGAACAAGCCCTGTTCTTACAGACGGACTTACCAGGTTTAAGCTTCGACTGGGCGCTATGGCAGAAGATATTAAATTCTTCGATGATCTGACACTGATGCTCAGGATACTTAAAGACTCTTCTGCAGTGAGAAGCCTGCTGAAATTAAATCCCTTTGTTTACAGAAATAAAAAGAAACTTTACCGGGCGATGTTTGTCGATCCGGATGATTATGAAGATAAATATGAGTTTCTTAGGTTTTTTAGACATACCCAATGCAAAAACATACAAGGCACAAAAATCTATTGTTTTGACAAACCGGAAAAGATAACAGGATGGATTAAAGAAGAGGATGATCAGAACATACAGGTATTTAGCTATTATGATCTCATTATTTAGCATTGGCCTGTTGGTGTGATGGATGAAACCAACATCAGGTTCTCAATACAGTTTTTTATTTCAAAATCCCTGTATATCAAGATTTGTCAGTCCGGCTTCTTTTGCCCGGCTGACGGCATTGCGGTATTCCTCTGCAGTCAGCCGGCGTGAGATATCAGGATAATCAGAAGCCCTGTAACATGGACGGTATTGCGACATCAGGTTCAAATAGGTGTCTTTTGGCAGGTTCTCTGCAATCCACCGTATGACATTTCCGGTGCCGCTGACTCCGTTAGGCATGACCAGGTGTCTTATCATCAGTCCCCTGTACATCAGTCCGTCATCTGCAGGCCTGGCAACCCCCACCTGACGGTTCATTTCAATCAAGGCTGCTTTGGTCACCTCGGGGTATATGCCGGCTTCTGAAGAGTATTTGAACGCCATCTCTTTATCATAATACTTAAAATCCGGGAGATAGATGTCCACAATCCCGTCAAGCACTTCCAGTATGCCTTTTTTTTCCCAGCCACAAGTGTTATAAACCAGGGGCAGCCGCAGCCCTTTTCCGGCAGCTATATCAAGTGCAAGCAGAATATGGGGGGAATAGTGTGTTGGTGTGACGACATTGATATTATGACATCCGGTTGCCTGCAGGTTCAGCATCATGCTTGCCAGCTCATTGATGGTTCTGTATGTACCCTCCCCGCCAATACTGATATCCCAGTTGATACAAAAAACACAGCGCAGGCTGCAGTGCGAAAAAAAGATGGTACCCGAGCCACCTTTGCCAACCAACGGGCTCTCTTCACCGAAATGAGGATGATACGAGGCAATCTTCAGCCGTGAGGTTGCCATGCAGGTACCTTTAGCGCCTTTGAGCCTGTTTTCTCTGCATTCCCTCGGGCACAGGATGCATCGCTCCATGACGTTCCATAATTCCTCTCCTCTTTTTTTCAGCTCCCCGCTCCTGTGAAGCTTCAGGTAAGAGGGTTCGAAATCTGGTCTGACAGATTGGTTGTTCATCATATCCTTTTGATTTACATTTCGGGTTTTGCTGTAACTAAATCCCTGGCTTTTGCCAGGTCTTAATAGATGAAAGATCCGGCTGAAAGGCAAAAAAAATAAGCTCAGAAAGGATGATGTTATCATCCTGATTGTATCCCGTCGTGTTCTCTTTTCAGCATGCAACATGACGCGAATATTTTAGTTACGGCTTATAGGCGAATCCTCTGACTAAGAGTCTGCCTGCGTATCCTCTGGCTAAATTACGATAATAATCCATGATTTTGGTTCAACGGCCGGAATAAAAAAACCTGCCCGGGAGCAGGTTTAAATGATTGAAACAAGTGTAGGACAGGGTGGTAAAAACCTGTAATTCTGTTTATACAACACCCTGTGCTATCATGGCATCCGCAACTTTGATGAAACCGCCGATATTTGCCCCGTTGACATAATTGATAAATCCTGATTTTTCCCTTCCGTACTGCATGCATGTACTGTGGATGCTTGTCATAATCATATGCAGTCTCTCATCCACCTCTTCTCTTGTCCAGGGCAGGCGCATTGAATTCTGGGTCATTTCAAGACCCGATGTGGCAACTCCGCCTGCATTGGCAGCCTTACCCGGGCCGAATAGTATTTTGGCGTTCAGGAATACTTCTACTGCTTCGGGAGTTGAAGGCATGTTTGCTCCCTCAGAAACCACGAAACATCCGTTCTTAACAAGTTCTTTGGCATCGTTTTCGTTAATCTCATTCTGGGTTGCGCTGGGAAATACCAGGTCACATTTGATGTTCCATGGTCTTTGCCCTTCAACATATTTAACCTTGTATTTCTCTGCATATTCTTTAATCCTGCCCCTTCTGATATTTTTTAGTTCCATGACATATTGCAGCTTATCTGCATCAATCCCATCCGGATCATATATGAATCCTTCTGAATCAGACAGTGTCACTGCTTTGCCTCCAAGCTGGATTAACTTTTCAATGGTATATTGAGCCACATTGCCGGAGCCTGATACGACTGCAATTTTACCTTTTATCCCTTCATTTCTGGTCTTGAGCATCTCTTCTGCAAAATAGACAGCACCATAACCGGTTGCTTCGGGACGTATCAGACTGCCTCCCCATTCAAGACCCTTGCCTGTTAACACCCCTGTGAATTCATTTTTGATTCTTTTATACTGGCCAAACAGATAACCGATTTCTCTTCCGCCAACTCCTATATCACCTGCAGGAACATCAGTATCCTGGCCGATGTGTCTTTGCAGTTCTGTCATGAAGCTTTGACAGAAAAGCATAACTTCATTGTCTGACTTACCTTTGGGATCGAAATCCGATCCGCCTTTGCCACCTCCCATCGGAAGGGTGGTCAGGCTGTTTTTAAAAACCTGTTCAAAAGCAAGAAACTTCAAAATACCCAGATTAACTGTCGGATGAAAGCGTAATCCTCCTTTATAGGGACCTATGGCACTGTTCATCTCGATCCTGTAACCCCGGTTGACCTGTATTTCTCCCTTGTCATCAATCCACGGTACCCTGAACATAACCACCCTCTCGGGTTCTGTAATGCGCTCAAGAATTTTTGCATGTTTATACCTTGGATTTTCTTCGATAAACGGAAGCAGTGATTCGGCCACTTCCTGCACTGCCTGATGAAATTCTGTTTCACCGGGATTTTTGGCAATGATTTTTGCCATGAAATCGTTGATCTTAACTTCTAAAATATTTGCCATTTATAAACCTCCCTGTTTTTGGCTGCTAAAATAAAGAACTTTGAGGCATGTTATCCATGCAGGTCTGATAATTCCGTGTTTTACTGATAGAATTAAGTGGATTGCTTAATGAGAGACATGAAGCAGAAGAACTACATCTCGATCAGGTTGTTCTTAATGGCAAATTTCACCAGATCAACAACGGTTTTGAGATTGAGCTTCTGCATGATATGATTTTTATGCGATTCAACTGTCCTCACGCTGATAAAAAGTTTATCGGCAATTTCCCTGTTTGAATGGCTTTCTCCCCACATTTTGAGAATCTCGGTTTCGCGTGAACTCAGGCTTTTAAGACTGTCAAAATCTGAGCCTTCCCTGGATTTAAGGTTACTGATATATTTGTTGAGCAGCAAATGGGTTATGGATTTGCTGTAAAAATCATATCCGTTGCGGATGGTATAAATTGCTTCAATAAGCTCATTTCTGCCGGTATCTCTGGCCAGAAATCCACTGGCTCCGGCTTTGATGATCTTCAGGATAAATTCTTCTTCATTATGCACTGACAATACCAGGATCTTTACCCCCGGAAAGCTGATCATAAGCTGGCTTATCAGATTATGGACAGTCACATTCAGTGTATGTATATTTACAATCAGAATGTTTACCGCATTTTTTTTCAGGCTCTCTATCAGATGAGCTTTTTCATCAGATTTTACAGCAATATGAATATCATCAACATCTTCAAGCAGGGAACTGACACCTTCCTGTACAATTTTATGCTCATCGAATATGCCTATTTCTATCATATTTGTTCTTGTCTTTCAATTAAATCTGAATAACCGAAATCATGCTTTTACCGTCCATTGTGATGGTGAGAGGATTCTCAAACCGAATGTGCCTGAAATGATTTGTACGGTGAATTGTTCTCTGCCTGTCAAGCAGCTTCCATTGGATATAGTCGGTTGAAGAACTGTCCCTGACAGATAAATAGCCCACATTCATTGATGTGAGGTTATGGAAGAAATGCGAACCCAGAGATGAATCCAGGGGAAAGTCCGGGAGACTGATTTCCACAATAACCTTGGCATTGCTGATCTGAGGCCAGATTACCGGGATTCCCAGAAACTGATCGCGTGTTCCCCATCTGCCCGGACCAATAAGCACATATTGCTTGTTTTGTCTTGACATAAAATGATTTAACTCTTCAATCTCATTTACCATCTCAAGCGTTTTAAGCTTGCTGAATTTATCAACATCCACATAGATCACATCACGAATGTTTTTTATTTTACCATTTCCCAGACTGGATGTTGTATAAAGTAAGATTCTGGATTGATCAACTTTGTCCGGGTCAATGACATAATGAGAAAGATTTTCCACCAGGGGTTTGATTTGCAGAAGGTAAAATGAAGGCAGGTCATTGATTGTCTTTGTAAGATCAACTGCGTATTCTAGTTCCACGGGTGAACCCAGGGCTTCTTTCACGGTATGAAGCATGATGTCAATTGTCTCGGCAAGCGGAATATAATTGTGTTTTAGGATATCTGCAAAATTGAGGATACGGGGGCCTTTTGAAACCAGTCCTTCTTCAATCCTGTCGTTATCAGAATTATAAACGGATGCAAGATGTTTTAATGTTCCGTGTTTTTCAGCAGCGCTGATTTCAAGCAGAGCCAGAGAAGCTTTATCGCCATATTTCATCAGATCGATAACCTGTTTTGATAAATCGACCGCGTAAAAGTCAACTTGTGTACTGTTCAGTAAGTCACGTGTTGAAAACATCTCTATATTCGGATATTTCGGAGAAAACCTGAATGCTTTGCCGCCCTCCACTACATAGGAACCCAGTCCCAACGCTGCAATGGCAAAACCTTCTTCAGGTTTCATGTGTGACACAGGGTAATAGTTGTGCGAATTGGCAATACCACTTATATGCGGGTAATAATAATCTTCAAATTGCTGTCCTGCCAGTTCCTGCAGGACTATAGCCATTCGCTCTTCCTCTACTTTATGGTTAATGGCCTTGAAATATGTTCTTGCATAACCTGAATACACAGATGCATATACAAGTTTGATGGCATCCACGAGATTCTGAAACCGTAAAAATTTGTTGGGATGATTATTGGGTATGATAATGGTATCAAATACACCTGCAAAGGGTTGTGTAATGGAATCTTCTGAAAGGCTTGATGATCTGACGGCAATGGGTCTGGAGATCTGATCGATAAACACTTCAAGCTTTTTCATCAGCGATCCTGAAAGCTGTGCCTTATAAAAATATTCCCTTATTTTCTGATAAGGTAATTCAGGGTTGAAAATTCTCTCATAAAGCCTGTTCTTTTCTATGAAAATTTCAAATTCATCGATTCCTATGATTGCTGTTTTTGGTGTCCTGATGTTGATATATTTCGATAATGCAGAGAAATCAATGTTATATATCAGTGTATTGATGAATGCAAGTCCCCTGCCTTTCCCACCCAGTGATCCGCTTGAAAAATTGACAATATTTTTTTCATCAATATCTGTGGATTCATCAAATCCGAGAACCTTGCCTTTTTTCTTCTCCTCGAGATATTTTTTAATGGTTTGAATTAGAAAAGTCCTGATATCATGGATATTAGGAAAATCCGTTATTCTTAACGGATTAAGGATTTTTGCCAGATGTATCTCTCCCCGCCCCATGATCCAGAGCGAAAACTGATTTTCATTGGCATGGGTATATAAAGATTCTTCAGGAATGGTATGAAGAAGTGCAAGAAACTCGTTCAATGAACGGGCTACGGCAATCTGTTTGCCTTCTTTGTTCCTGAAAACAAAATCTCCGAAGGCCAGATTTCGGGTGAGAAAATTCTTCAGATCATTCAGAAGGCTTTCGGAGTTTTTATTTACAAAACCCACACCGAGGTTTTGTGCTATTTTTTCATTTTTGGTATCGGCAGATTGCAGAATGATTGGCAGGTTTTTAATATTTGATTTTGCATATTTGATGAAATTGATACCTGCAGTTTTATCAAGCCTGCCTTCTTTCTCAAATTCAACATCAGAAATGATGCAAAGAAGGAAATCCTTATACTTGTGAAACAGGTATATGGCATCTTCGTAATTTCTTGCCAGAAGAATCTTTGGTCTTGATCTCATTTTACAGATCTTATCCAGTTCGTTTTTTTCCACTTCGACAAGGGTTTGCTGCACCTGTCCGAACACAATGGAGTAAAGAATCGGCAGGTATTTTGAATAATACTGGGCTGAATCTTCAAGAAGCAGTATCACCCTTACAAGACCTATCCTGGTATCATTTTCAACATTTGCCTTATCTTCAATGGACTTAACGATGGCAAAAAATATCTGTGAATCCCCGTTCCATACGAACAGCTTGTCGATTATTCTTGAAGCGGGCAGAATATCCTCAAAATACTGGATATTGCTTTTCTGGTTCAGCAATAAATATATGGGTATATCAGGCTTTCTTTTTTTGATTTTTTTAGCCAGTTCAAGGGGATAGTGCTGATCAATTCCTGCCATCAGAATAATCAGATCAAAAGAAGTTGTTTCCAGCAATTCCATTGCTTCTTTGGCAGAAGTGACACCGGTAATCCTGGGGAGTGAGAAAAGGCTGTACTGGTATATCTCACCCATGAACTGTTCAAAGAAGTGATCTTCATTTTCAAGTATAAACGCATCATAAAGGGTCGCAACAAACAGTATTTCCTTGATCTTGTATTTCATCATATCGAAATAGATGTACTTATCGATGATCTGTTTGTTGAAAAAGAGCTGCAGGGGTTGTTTGTCTTTTATCAGTGATTTTCTGTATTCTTCGGCTTTATGTGATACAGCAGGTTTGAATAAAGAACGTCTGTATATATCTCTGCCTTTCAGATTGTTAATATATCCACTGATTAATTTCGCGATATTTATCAATAATTGTCTCTCTTCCCTCATAAAAGGGCCTTCATAGTCCTGGGGAAATTCTTTCAGATAACATATTTCTATGGTGCCTTTTTTATTATCGATGGTAACAAAACTTTCTTTCTGCATCCATCGTGTTACCTTGAATTTGCGGCTGCAGTATACTTTACCTTCAAATCTTATCCGGGTGACCGTGGAATTCGGATATTGCCAGGCTTTCGGAAGGATGTTGCAGATTTCCTGTAATGTTTCTTCAAGCGATTTGCCTTCGGCGATGATCCGGGATGTCAGGTTGATTCCTTTAAGCTCTTTCAGTCTTTCCCTGTTTTCAGATAACAGTTTGTTAAAAATATCCTTTGTTGCTGATCCTGCTATGAGGTTTGCAAGGTTTATCAGCAGGTTTCTTTCTTCTTTTAAGAACGGGCCTTCATCTTCCTGCGGAAATTCCTTCAGATAAAAGACTTCGATTAAGCCCTGTTTGTTTTTTGGCGCCTCAAAGGTTTGCGTTTGGGTCCAGGGTGTTTCTCTGAAATTCGGGCTGACAAATACCTTTTTTTCGAATGTTATCCGTACTGCAGTAAATTCGGGATACTGCCAGGCATCAGGAAGAATGGAACTGATGAGCTGCAAAGATTCTTCGAGGGTGCGGTTTTCTTTTAAAATTGCCGAAGTCTGGTTGAGACCGTGCAGCTCTTTCAGTCTTTCGGTGTTTTGGGCAAGCAGAACCTGCAGGTTATTCCTGGAGACAGACCCGGAAATCAGAGCCGCAAGGTTGTCAATCAGGTTCCTCTCTTCTTTCAGAAACGGACCTTCATCTTCATCAGGAAATGCTTTAAGGTAAAAGACCTCAATCAGTCCCTTCTTATTATCAGGTGTCTCGAATGACTGTTTCTGACACCATCTGGTCTCCATGAAATTCTTACTGGTAAATACCTTGTTTTCATATCTGATCCTTGCAACTGTGTGTTCGGGGTATTGCCAGGCCTCGGGTAGAAAGGAACAAATCTCCTGAAGGCTTTCTTCGAGTGTCTGGCTGTCTTTCAGCATTTTAGTGGTAAAATTGATTCCCATTAATTCCTTCAGCCTTTCTTTTATATCATAATGGAGATCTTTTAACTGTATTCTGGAAATGGCACCTGAAACGATTGTGGAAACATGGTCTAAAAAAGAATCTTCTTTAAAAAGAGGTTTTTCATCTGCTTGACCCGCAAAATCATGGTCGAAAAACAGCTGGATAACACCTTTTTTATCATTGGGAATCTCAAAGTTCCTTTTTTTCACAAAGGCGGTCTCGGTAAAATTTTTGCTTGTATACTCGTTACCGTCAAATATGATTCTGGCATAAACATTTTCAGGTTGCGCATATACTTCAGGTAAAAGGCTGCATATGAGTTGTAATGAATTATCCAGATCAGGTTCTGAAGAAAGAATCTCCAGTATTTTTCCAATGGTCCGGTATTCATTGAGATTCATTTCTTCAAAGATGATCTCATTGTTTTTATTTTCAGTCTGTCTTGCCATGGTAGTGAAGCATTAATTAACAGCGAAAAAATCCGGTCAGTTTATCCAATATTCATTCAAAGAAAACCAAATGAAGTCTTTAAGGCAAATTTATTATGAAAATATGAAGAACCTAAGAAAAATGCATTAGAAAGTGAAGGTCAGATCTTTTCAACCGGATTGAACAAACCTGATAATTATTCTATATTTGAATTAAATTCGCACGAAATGAGAATCTTATACATATTATTCTTTTTTTCTGTATATCAATATGATGTGGATAAGCCGTTGAATATTATGATCATCGGAGATTCAAACGGAGCCAGTGAAAAAGGCTGGGTATACCAGCTGGACAAACTGAGGCATGGTACTGACCATCTGATCAATTATTCAATAGGGGGGAACACCATAGGCTTTGATAACCTTGGCAGGGACACCCTGAATACGCTTAAAAATATCAATGGTTACATCAAAAATGCAGAAGACAGTCTTCAATACCTGGATAAAATATTGATTTGTCTTGGAACAAATGATTGCAAGGCTGTTTTTGACACACTGCAATCTGAGGTGCCGCTGAACCTGGAAAAGCTGATTTTAATTATCAGGGATCATCCCTTTTGTTCAGATATAATACCCGATATCGTATTGATCACTCCTCCTCCGGTTGCCGTTGATTCACTTCTGTTGCCCAAGTATTTCGGAGGGAAGAAGAGGCTTGAAAAGCTGCTGCCTCATTACAGGATCATCGCAGATAAGTATGGCTGCCTGTATGTTGATATTTATCATCCCCTGTCTGGTGATTTCACCTCATATACGGTGGACGGTATCCATCTTAACGAAGCAGGGTCCATAAGGGCTGCAGAAATTATAAATGAGATGATAATGAATCCATCTCAGGGCAACAACAAGAAAATTACAGATGCCGGATATAAAAGAATGAATGATCCTGTTCTTAAAAATGATGATGCTTCATTGTGAATGATTTTATGAATCAGCCTTAAAACAAACAGTTACTTGTGAAAATAATTGATAAAGAGATTCTTTCGGTTGACACCCCAAGGGTGCTTATAGATTACGATGTCTTAATGTCCAATATTCATATGGTACACGGGTATGCCGAACGTTATCAGGTGGATGTCAGACCGCATGTGAAATCACATAAAAGCCTGGATATTGCCGCAATACAACTGGAAGAAGGAGCGAAAGGACTGACAGCTGCCAAGGTGGATGAAGCGGCAGTGTTTTTCAATACGGCGACGAAATCATTCACACTGGCATATCCGCTGACAGAAGAGCACAAGATTCAAAGGATACTCAGCAGTACAAGGCAGTTCAGTCTTGACATGAATCTTATCGTTGACAGTGAAGAAGGTTACGAGGTTGTTGCTTTGATGTGTAAAAGGCTTGGTATAAAGCTGAAAATCTATATCAAGATTGATGTCGGGTTGAAAAGATGCGGACTTCCTCCAGGGGATCCCCGGATTTTACGCATTGCCAGGAAAGTATTATCTGACGGCCATCTTGAGCTTGCCGGTCTTCTCTCGCATGCCGGTCATGTATACAGGGCCGGAAATATCGATGAGGTCATACGTATCGCCCGGGATGAATTGAAAATATTGTTCAGGGTCAGAAAGTACCTGCTTGATTACGATATCGAAACAAAAAGAATTTCAATCGGCTCAACACCTTCATTGCTGGCCGGTATCGATTTACAGGGAATATCTGAGATAAGGCCGGGGAATTATGTTTTTATGGACAGGATCACCTGGAAACTCGGATTAATTGCTCCGGAGCAGATAGCATTAACCGTTATGTCAACCGTGGTGAGCAAAAACAAGAATCATTTTATCATTGACGCCGGCTCAAAAGTGCTGAGCTCCGATACCGGTGCACATGGCTCAAAGATTCTTGAGGGTTACGGACTGGCATACCCGGCTGAAAAGTATCTTGAAGAGGATTACAGGATGAAAATCATCTCATTATCAGAAGAGCACGGGTTTATTGAACGTCCGGATTTTGATCTGCCGCTCGGGACAAGGATAAGGATCATCCCCAATCATGCCTGTCCTGTTGTTAACCTGACGGATTCACTCGTCGTTCACAGCAGGAATATCATCAGGCATGTATGGAAGGTACATGCCAGGGGAAAGGTATTATAATTTCATTTATTTTAGTTCATGGTATAAAAAAAGCTATCCGGTCACGGATAGCTTCTGCATTTTAAGTTATAAACCGATTATTTCCGGTCACCATATATAGCTACATCCCCGAGTTCTTCTTCGATGCGGAGCAGCTGGTTGTATTTTGCCATTCTGTCTGAGCGGCTGAGAGAACCGGTTTTGATCTGGCCCGCATTGACTGCCACTGCAATATCAGCGATGGTGGCATCTTCAGTCTCACCTGAGCGGTGTGAAATGACAGTTGTATAGCCTGCACGATGTGCCATTTCTATGGCATCAAGGGTTTCGGTCAACGTCCCGATCTGGTTGACTTTGACCAGTATTGAGTTGGCACAACCCATATCTATTCCTTTTTTCAGGAATTCAACATTGGTTACAAACACGTCATCACCCACAACCTGGCATTTGCTGCCGATTTTATCGGTCATTAGTTTCCATCCGTCCCAGTCGTTTTCTGACATCCCGTCTTCTATTGAGTCGATGGGATATTTGTTTAAGAGTTCATCAAGATATGCAGCCTGTTCTTCAGATGTTCTTACTGCACCTTTTTCACCTTCAAATTTTTTGTAGTTGTATTTGCCGTTCTCATAGAATTCTGAAGCTGCGCAGTCAAGCGCAATGGACACGTCACCGCCTTCCGATTTCCTTCCGGGTTTGTAACCTGCAGCTGTAATGGCCTTGATAATCGATTCCAGAGCATCTTCGGTGCCATTGAGCTTCGGGGCAAATCCGCCTTCATCTCCGACTGCGGTGCTGAGGCCTCTTTCTTTCAGTACTTTTTTCAGGGCGTGAAATACTTCTGCCCCCATTCTTAAACCTTCACGAAAGTTGGGAGCGCCGACCGGCCGGATCATGAATTCCTGGAATGCAATGGGTGCATCGGAATGTGAACCGCCATTAATGATATTCATCATGGGTACGGGAAGTACCTTTGCATTGGTTCCTCCAATATACCTGTATAACGGCATATCATGATAAAGGGCTGCTGCCCTGGCAACTGCAAGCGATACTCCCAGTATGGCATTTGCTCCGAGTTTGCTTTTGGTTTTTGTACCATCAAGCTTCAGCATCCGCTGGTCAATACCCACCTGATCAAGTGCGTTCATTCCAATAATTTCCTTACTGATGATCTTGTTAACATTTTCAACAGCTTTGAGAACACCTTTACCAAGGTATCTTTTCTTGTCACCGTCTCTCAGCTCAAGAGCCTCGTTTTCGCCGGTTGAAGCACCTGATGGCACTGCAGCGATTCCAACAAAACCACTGGCAAGGGTAACCTCGGTCTCTATTGTAGGATTTCCGCGTGAATCAAGGATCTCGCGGGCATGTACATTGATTATTTGTCCCATTGTTTTGATTTTATTTATTACAAAAGACTAACTGATTTAGCGAATGAAATGAGCGATCTCATAAGCCCACCTAATAAATAATATATATTCTTGATAAAAAAGGGACAGAGAAAAAATGCTCTTTATCCCTTATCAGATACTTTTTTTAGGATCAATGCGAAGGATTTTCTATGCTTTCTTTTCTTCATCTTCTGCATTATCCTCTTTTTTTTCTTCCTTTGTTTCAGGCTTATCTTCATTAACATCTTCTTTCGCGGCTCCGGCAATTTTTTCAGCAGAGGCTTCGGTGGTTTTTTCAGCTGCAGGTCCGGCAGCAGGTTCTGCTTCGGCTTTTTCAGCGGAGACTTCGGCAGCATCTTCAGCTTCGGCTATTTCTGTTTCAGCTTTTGCAGTTTTATCATCTGCCTGGATGTCTTGGTCCTTTGTTTCGGGGGACTGTGATGCGGTATCCTGTTTTGCTGTTCCCGCTTCCTTTACAGGGGTTTCGGTTGCCGGCTCTGAAGCTTCTGCAGCGGCCTCCTTCTTTGAAGCTTCCGTGACGGTCTTTTTCTCGGCGGCCTGCGTTTCAGTACCCTCTTTTACGATTCCGGCTTCCTCTGTTGCAGCTTTTGTTTCAGTTTCTTCCTTTTTCTTCCCGCCACCTCTTCTGCGGCGTTTCCCCGTCCTGCCTTCTGCTTCTGACCTGGCAGCCAGCATGTTTTCATTGTAATCAACAAGTTCAATGACACACATGTCAGCACTGTCGCCTGCGCGATATCCGGTCTTCAGAATTCTGGTATATCCGCCCGGCCTTTCCAGGATTTTCGGGGAGATTTCCCTGAACAATTCAGAAACAGCATCTTTATTCTGCAGATAGCCAAAAACAACCCTCCTGGAATGTGTTGAATCCTCCTTTGATTTGGTAATCAAAGGTTCGATATAGGTTCTTAATGCTTTGGCCTTTGCTACAGTGGTTTTTATCTTTTTGTGCATAATAAGCGAGGTTGCCATGTTGGCAAGCATAGCCTTACGGTGATTACTTTTTCTCCCTAAATGATTAATTTTCTTACTGTGTCGCATCTCAATTAAAAATTTAAGACCTGTACAGGTCTTTTCACCTAATGATTATTTATTCTTTTTCAAGCTTGTACTTTGAGACATCCATTCCGAATGACAGATTCATACCCTCCAGAAGTTCATCCAGCTCTGTAAGTGATTTTTTACCAAAGTTTCTGAATTTCAGGAGATCGTTTTTATTGAATTTGACCAGGTCTCCAAGTGTTTCAACCTCGGCTGCTTTAAGGCAATTAAGTGCCCTGACCGATAGATCAAGATCAACCAGTTTTGTTTTAAGCAGCTGTCTCATATGCAGAATTTCTTCATCAAATTCTTCATTTGTTGAACCTTCCTCAGAATCGAGAGTAATTTTTTCATCTGAAAACAGCATGAAATGATATATCAGAATTTTAGCCGCTTCCTTTAGTGCATCTTTCGGATGAATGGAGCCGTCGGTCAGAATTTCAAACACCAGCTTTTCATAGTCGGTTTTCTGTTCCACCCTGTAGTTTTCAACAGCATACTTTACATTCTTTATGGGTGTAAAAATGGAGTCGACAGGGATGACACCAAATTCAGCATCAAGGGGTTTGTTCTCTTCTGCAGGAACATATCCGCGACCTTTATTGATACTGATTTCCATGTTGAACTCAACATCAGACTCCATGTGGCATATTTCCAGATCAGGATTCAGTACTTCAAAACCGCTGAGAAATCTGTTAAGATCACCTGCTTTAAATATTTCCTGTCCCGTTAACTTAATAAACACCTTTTCGTCTTTGATGTCTTCGATCAGTCTTTTAAACCGGATTTGTTTCATATTCAGGATGATGTCAGTAACATCCTCAATAACACCGGTTAGTGTAGAGAATTCATGTTCAACACCGTCAATTTTGATAGTGGTTATAGCATATCCCTCCAAAGATGACAGAAGGATTCTCCGGAGGGCATTCCCGACAGTAATGCCATAGCCCGGTTCCAACGGACGAAATTCGAATTTGCCGAATTTGTCGTCCGATTCTATCATAATGACTTTATCGGGTTTCTGAAAAGCTAAAATTGCCATAAAATTCAATTATTTTTATTATTTAGAATACAATTCTACGATCAGTTGTTCCTTAATATTTTCAGGAATGTCTTCACGTGACGGGAGATTAAGGATCTTTCCTGTCATAAGACCTGAATCCCACTCCAGCCACGATGAACTGGTTTTTCTGCCAGATAATGAGTTGTTTATAACTTCAAGTGATTTCGATTTTTCCCTTACACCGACAATGTCTCCCGCACGCAGGATCATGGAAGGGATGTTCACAACATCACCATTTACAGTGATATGCCGGTGGGTTACAAGCTGTCTTGCAGACCTTCTGGTTGGAGCTATACCAAGCCGGTAGATGACATTGTCAAGCCTTGATTCAAGAAGCTGCAGCAGTAATTCTCCGGTGACACCTTTGCTGCTTTGTGCTTTCTCAAAAAGATTTTTGAATTGTCTTTCAAGCACTCCATAGGTGTATTTGGCCTTTTGCTTCTCTTTCAGCTGCAAGCCGTATTCTGATAATTTTCTTCTTTTTTTATTGATACCATGTTGCCCGGGAGGATAATTCTTTTTTTCAAAATGCTTATCAACACCGTAGATGGGATCACCAAATTTTCTGGAAATCTTTGTTGTTGGTCCTGTATATCTAGCCATTTAGAATATATTTAACAGTTTTCAAATTAGGAATCAGACTCTTCTTCTTGCCGGTGGTCTGCAGCCGTTATGTGGCAGAGGAGTCACGTCAACTATTTCGGTAACTTCAATTCCCGAGCTGTGGATAGTCCTGATAGCTGATTCACGTCCGGCACCAGGTCCCTTGACAAATACTTTAACTTTACGCAAACCATTATCATATGCTATCTTGGCACAATCTGCCGCTGCCATCTGTGCAGCATAGGGCGTGTTCTTTTTGGAACCCTTAAAACCCATTTTGCCGGCTGATGCCCAGGATATTACCTGACCCTGGTTATTTGTCAGGGTTATGATGATATTATTAAATGATGCATGAATGTGAGCCTGACCAACCGGATCAACTTTAACAACTCTTTTTTTTGATGTTCCTGTTCTTTTTGCCATAATCTGATTCTTATTTTGTAGCCTTCTTCTTATTTGCTACCGTTTTTTTCCTTCCTTTTCTGGTGCGGGCGTTGTTTTTTGTACTTTGTCCCCGCACAGGCAAGCCAATTCGGTGTCTTACTCCCCTGTAGCAACCAATGTCCATTAATCTTTTAATGTTAAGCTGTACCTGGGATCGAAGCTCGCCCTCAACCTTGATATTTTCGTTAATGATTTTTCTTATCAAGGTAATTTGATCGTCTGTCCAGTCTTTAACCTTGATATTATACTCGATGCCTGCCTTTTTAAGTATGTTTCTTGCAGTACTTCGACCAATTCCGAAGATATAGGTAAGACCTATTTCTCCTCTTTTGTTTTTTGGTAAATCGACACCTACGATTCTAGCCATAAGTCATTCATTTAAATGTTTTCAGATTCTGAATAAATTATCAACCCTGACGCTGTTTTAATTTAGGGTTTTTTTTATTGATGACATAAAGCCGCCCTTTTCGGCGGACAATTTTACAGTCTGAACTTCTTTTCTTTACAGATGCCCTTACTTTCATATTATGTGTTCTTCTTTATTTATATCTAAATGTAATTCTTCCTTTCGTCAGATCATACGGCGACATCTCGATCCTGACTTTGTCTCCGGGCAATATTTTAATGTAATGCATTCTCATTTTTCCTGAGATATGTGCTGTAATGATATGCCCGTTTTCAAGTTCAACCCTGAACATGGCATTTGATAATGCTTCTTTGATAACACCATCTTGTTCAATTGAAGGTTGCTTTGCCATATATTTAAATTTTGAAATGCAAATACATGTTGTTTTCCATTTTGTTTTCAATGTATTCAAAGGTCGACAAGACATTTGCCCTGTCTTTGTCAATTGCTACAGCATGCTCAAAATGTGCCGAAGGTTTATTATCCGCTGTGCGGATGGTCCATCCGTCTTTTTGCTGAATAATCTCTTTTCTTCCCAGATTGATCATCGGCTCTATGCAGATCACCATTCCTTTTTTTAACTTGATGCCTTTGCCCCGCTTCCCGTAATTGGGTACCTCAGGTGCTTCGTGCAGGTTTTTTCCCAACCCGTGACCAACCATTTCCCGCACAACTGATAATCCGGCATCCTCACAATGCTTTTGTATTGCGTAACCCAGGTCTCCAAGTCTTTTTCCCTCTATAGCCACTTCAATACCTTTGAACAGAGATTCTTTTGTTATTCTCAGCAATTCAGCAACTTCATCATCAATTTCACCGATTGCAAAAGTATATGCGGAATCACCATAATATCCGTCATAAATGATGCCGCAATCAATTGAAATGATATCTCCTTCCTTTAATTCGTAATCTGAAGGGATTCCATGTACTACCTGGCTGTTTACAGAAGTACAAAGGGTATTAGGGTACCCTTTGTAATTTAAAAAACCGGGGATTCCCTTGTTATCACGAATATATTCCTCTGCATGCCGGTCAAGACTTAATGTTGTTATTCCAGGTTTAAGTATTCCTGCAATTTCAGCAAGTGTTTTGGAAACCAGCAAGTTGCTGTTTCTGAGCAGCTCAATCTCTTCTTCTGTTTTAATAAGAATCATCAAAGAACGTGTTACGGGAATTACATTGCCGAAGCAATCCCTCCGGCTCTTCCCTTTATTCTGCCTGACTTCATAAGTCCGTCATAATGTCGCATCAGCAGGTGACTTTCTATTTGCTGAAGGGTATCCAGCACAACACCTACCATAATAAGTAACGAAGTGCCACCATAGAAATATGCAAATCCCGTTGAAATTCCGGCCATCATGGCAAATGCAGGCATAATTGCGACAATTGCCAGAAACAATGAACCGGGAAGCGTAATTCTTGACATGATGGTATCAAGAAATTCTGCCGTTTTTCTGCCGGGCTTGACACCCGGAACAAATCCCCCGTTTTTCTTCATGTCCTCCGCCATCTGTGTCGGATTTATGGTGATGGCAGTATAGAAATAGGTAAATAAAACGATCAGCAGCGCATTGGTAAAATTATACCAGAAACCGGTAGGGTTCGCAAAGGCGGCAATGAATCCGGATGCGCTGTCAGCTGTTACGTTTCTTGCAAAGGAAAGCGGTAACATCACAATTGCCTGCGCAAATATAATGGGCATCACTCCGGCAGCATTAACCTTAAGAGGTATATACTGCCTGACTCCGCCGTATTGTTTATTGCCAACAATCCTCTTGGCATATTGTACCGGTATTCTCCTGGTACCTTGCACCAGTAAAATACTGACAACGAAAACAAGAAACAGAAATATGATTTCTACCAGGAACATGACAAGTCCGCCACCGGCCTTTTCAAGGCGTGATGTTAATTCTGTCACAATGGCAAACGGGAACCGGGCAATGATACCAATCATAATGATCAAAGATATACCGTTTCCTATTCCTTTATCGGTAATACGCTCGCCCAGCCACATGATAAACATGGTACCTGAGGTGAGAATAGTTACAGAGAGGAACAATCTCCAGAACCTTGTGATAGTGGGGATCCATGCATTATCCGGAATAATTGTCAGGTAGGAAGGTGCCTGTACCAGCAATATTACAATTGTTAACCACCTGGTAATCTGGTTGATTCTTCTTCGACCACTTTCGCCTTCCTTCTGTAATCGCTGAAAATACGGAACCGCAACTCCTAATAACTGGATGACAATTGAAGCAGATATATAAGGCATAATACCCAGTGCAAAAACAGATGCCCTGGAAAAAGCACCTCCGGAAAATATATCAATGATTCCAAGTACACCTTCGGTCTTAATATCCAGCAGTATGGGATCCACTGTAGGTAATACGATATGAGCCCCCAAACGGTATATGACCAGGATCATTAGGGTATACATAATCCTTGAGCGTAGTTCCTCAATCTTGTAGATATTTTTTAAGGTTTCAATGAGAGCTTTCATTTAATTATATTTTTGTGGCACTTCCCTGCAATGCTTCTATAGCAGAACTGGCTGACCTGGAAAAGGCATGTGCTTTGACATCCAGTTTCAGGGTAAGTTTACCATTGCCCAGTATTTTAATTAAATCGTTTTTAGATGCAAGTCCGGCTTTAACTATGGTTTGAACATCAATAGAATCAGTCTTGATCTTTTCAGCAAGTTTCTGAAGTGTATCCAGATTGATTCCTTTGTATTCCTTTCTGTTGATATTCTTAAAACCATATTTTGGAATTCTTCTCTGCAAGGGCATCTGACCTCCCTCGTGTCCGATCTTTGTTTTATACCCGGAACGGGATTTAGCACCTTTATGTCCTCTGGTGGCAGTTCCTCCTTTTCCGGATCCCTGGCCCCGTGCTATCCTTTTTCTGCTTTTAAGCGATCCCTTTGCTGGTTTCAATGTACTCAAGTCCATATGATCATGATTATGCAATTGTTCAAAACTATAATTCTTCGACAGTTATCAGATGGCTCACTTTTTTTACCATACCCAGAATCTGAGGTGTTGCTTCAAGTTCACGGGTACTGTTAAGTTTTCTGAGACCGAGTGCCTGAAGTGTTCTCTTCTGTCTTTCTGTGCTTCCTATCTTACTTTTTGTATATTTAATTCTGATTTTGGTCATAAATTTATGTTTTTCAGAACTAACCGTTAAACACTTTTGTAATATTAACACTACGCTGCTGTGCAATCGTATATGCATCTCTGAGTTCAAGCAGGGCCATAAAAGTTGCCTTAACCAGATTGTGAGGATTTGATGATCCTTTTGATTTGGCAAGGACATCTTTTATCCCCACGGTTTCAAGAACTGCACGCATTGCTCCGCCTGCTTTAACACCTGTTCCGCCTGAGGCCGGTTTGATAAACACCTGTGCACCTCCGTATTTTGCTATCTGTTCATGTGGAATGGTGCCATTGATGACAGGAACTTTAATCAGGTTTTTCTTGGCATCTTCCACTCCTTTTGCAATAGCAGTTGTGACTTCACTGGCTTTACCAAGTCCGTAACCAACAATGCCGTCCTCATTTCCGACAACAACAATTGCCGAAAAACTGAATGTCCTTCCGCCCTTTGTGACCTTGGTAACTCTCTGGATACTTACCAGACGGTCTTTAAGGTCCAGGTCTATTGTTTTAACTTTTCTGATGGTTGATGTTGACATGATACTTTAAAATTTTAAACCTGCTTCTCTGGCTGATTCTGCCAATGCTTTAACTCTTCCGTGGTACAGATAGCCATTCCGGTCAAAAACCACGTTGGTAATTCCTGCTTCTTTCGATTTTTCAGCAGCAAGTTTACCAACAAGTTTTGCCTGCTCAGACTTGTTAATATCCTTCTTTTCTGCAATACTCCTGTTCAGTGATGATACCGACAAAAGTGTTTTGCCTTCGTTATCGTCAATGAACTGGACATATATTTGTTTATTGCTTCTGAATACTGACATACGGGGCCTTTCTTTTGTGCCCGAAATATGCTTCCTGATTCTGTGCTTTATTCTTATTCTTCTTCTTTGTACTGTAAGAGTCATTTTACAATGATTTAAAATTATGTTGCACTGGCAGTTTTTCCGGCTTTTTTCCTTATTTGTTCACCGACAAACCTGATGCCTTTCCCTTTATAGGGTTCAGGTTTCCTCAAAGAGCGTATTTTGGCTGCAACCTCGCCCAGCAGCTGTTTGTCGGCACTTGTCAGCGTGATCACCGGATTGCTTCTCTTTTCAGTTTTTGCTTCAATTTTTATTTCCTTGGGTACCATGATATGTATGTCATGAGAATAACCCAGGCTCAATTCAAGTATCTGACCTTTTACTTCGGCTTTATATCCAACCCCGACCAATTCCTGTTGTATGGTGAATCCTTGTGAGACACCCGTTATCATGTTATTGACAAGAGCTCTGTAAAGTCCGTGCATACTGCGGTGTCTTTTCTGGTCGGTTGGTCTCTCAAACGACACCTCACTGTCATTTACCTTCACAGTGATGTCCCGGTCTACTTTGCGTGTCAGTTCACCTTTCGGCCCTTTTACTGTAACAATGTTATCCGGACTAACAGTGACTGTTACGCCTTCAGGAATTGTAACTGGCTGTTTTCCTATTCGTGACATTTGTTATTCCTCCGGTTTAATAAACATAACATAATACTTCTCCTCCGATATTCTGCACCCTGGCCTCCTTGTCTGTCATCACTCCTTTTGATGTGGACAGAATCGCAATTCCCATACCATTGAGTACTCTGGGTACTTTCTTTTTGTCAACATATTGTCTTAATCCGGGTCTGCTGATTCTCTCAAGCGATTTAATGGCCGGCAGTTTGGATTCCGGATGATATTTCAGTGCGATTTTGATTTTGCCCTGAAGCTTATCGTTTTCAAATTTATAATTCAGGATATATCCTTTATCATAAAGAATTCTTGTAATATCTTTCTTCAGGTTTGAAGCCGGAATTTCAACAATCTTATGCTTTGCCATGATTGCGTTTCTGATTCTGGTCAGATAATCTGAAATTGGATCTGTCATATTTTACCTTGTATTATAAATTACCAACTCGCTTTCTTAATACCCGGGATCAGTCCCTGCGAAGCCATCTCCCTGAAACAAATCCTGCTTATACCAAATTGCCTGATGTATCCTTTGGGCCTGCCTGTAAGCTTACACCGGTTATGGAGTCTTATCGGGTTTGAATTTCTGGGCAGCCTGCTGAGGGCCTGATAATCACCTTCCTTTTTAAGTCTGGCTCTTTTTTCTGCATATCTTGCAACAAGTTTTGCCCTTCTTATTTCACGGGCTTTCATTGATTCTTTTGCCATGTTAATTTCTTTTAATATTTTTAAAGGGTAGTCCGAATTCCCGCAAAAGGGCAAATCCTTCTTCATCGGTATTTGCAGTTGTCACAAATGTTATTTCCATCCCGATTATTTTATTGATCTTATCAATATCGATTTCGGAGAAAATGATTTGCTCACTTACTCCCAGGGTATAATTGCCCCTGCCATCCAGTTTGTTGTTCACTCCCTTGAAATCCCTTATTCTGGGCAGTGCTATGCAAATAAGCCTTTCAAGGAATTCGTACATTTTATCCTTTCTCAGGGTTACTTTTACTCCGATCGGCATCTTTCGGCGCAACTTGAAATTGGAAATGTCTTTTTTAGACATCGTCTGGATTGCTTTTTGACCGGCAATCAATGCAAGCTCCTCCTGTGCAATGTCAACCATCTTCTTATCTGCCACTGCCTGACCCACGCCCTGGTTGATTATTATTTTTTCCAATCTGGGCACCTGCATAACTGTCTTATAGCCAAATTCTTTCATCAAAGCTGGCACAATTTCGGATTTATACCTGGTTTTTAAATTTGGTTCGTAAGCCATCACTTGATCTCCTCCCCTGATTTTTTAGAATATCTGACAAGTTTATTGTCTTTATTTAGTTTTCTGCCTATTCTGGCAGGTTTACCCGAAGAAGGATCAAGAAGCATCAGGTTTGAAATGTGAATGGTAGCTTCTTTTTTTATGATACCTCCCTGGGGGGCTTTTGCATTAGGTTTGGTATGCTTTGATACCAGGTTGATACCCTCAACAATAGCTCTTTCAGAATTTTTTAAGACTTCAAGAACCCTGCCTTTCTGTCCCTTATACTCACCGGTGTTCACATAGACTGTGTCACCTTTCTTGATGTGCAATTTCTTATGCATTGACATTTGTTTTTATAATACTTCAGGTGCCAGTGATACAATCTTCATATACTTATCCCTCAGTTCCCTCGCTACAGGTCCGAAAATACGTGTACCTCTGAGTTCATCAACGTTGTTCAGCAGAACGCATGCATTATCATCAAACCGGATATATGAACCGTCATTTCTTCTGATTTCTTTTTTGGTTCTTACAACAACTGCTTTGCTAACGGTTCCTTTTTTGATATCTCCTGAAGCAATGGCACTTTTGACAGTCACCACGACTTTATCCCCGATACTTGCATAGCGTTTGCCTGTTCCTCCAAGAACACGAATACAGAGAACCTCCTTGGCTCCGCTGTTATCGGCAACTGTTAATCTACTTTCCTGTTGTATCATGACTATTTGGCTCTTTCAATGATTTCAACTAATCTCCAGCATTTATTTTTGCTTAAAGGACGGGTTTCCATAATGCGCACAAGGTCACCGACATTGCATTCATTCTTTTCGTCATGTGCCATGAACCTGGATGTCCTGTTTACGAATTTACCGTAAATAGGATGTTTCATCTTCCGTTTTTCAGCAACAACAATTGACTTGTTCATTCCGTTACTTACTACAATACCAATCCTTTCTTTTCTAAGATTCCTTTTTTCCATTTATCTTTAATTAGCTTTTTTGCAAATTTTCCTGCATTTGTTTTTCTTTCAGAATGGTCTTCAGTCTTGCAAGATTACGTCTTGATGCCCTGATTTTCATAGGATTGTCAAGAGGAGAAATGGCATGGTTCAACTTCTGTTTGGTAATGAAGTTTTCTTCATTTTCAATTCTCTCAATGATTTCATTTAATGTTAATTCTCTGATCTCTTGAGGTTTCATACCTATCTATATTTTGTCTTTTATGTTCCTGTTTAATTCTCCCCGAATTACCGGGATTTGTCTCATGCATGTTTTTTAAACTTCGGCAAAGTCGTGCCTTACAACAAATTTTGTTGTAATAGGCAGTTTTTGTGCTCCCAGACGCAAAGCTTCCCTGGCAATGTCAAAAGGTACACCTTCTATTTCAATCAGTATTCTTCCTGATTTAACAGGTGCAACAAATCCTTCAGGTGCGCCTTTACCTTTTCCCATACGTACTTCAGCCGGCTTTTTGGTAATAGGCTTATCAGGGAAAATCCTTATCCAGATCTGCCCTTCACGTTTCATATGACGTGTGACAGCCTGACGGGCGGCCTCGATTTGCCTTCCTGTTACCCATGTTGACTGCAGGGCCTTAATTCCAAAAGAACCAAAGGCAAGCTGGTTACCTCTCTGGGCATTGCCTTTCATTCGCCCTTTTTGCTGTCTTCTGTATTTTGTCTTTTTTGGTTGTAACATCTCTATGGATCAATTACATTGTTATGATGATTTATTCCTTTTTTTCCTGAAACCGCCCTTTACCTTCTGAGCTTTTGCTTCAATGTTGGGTGAAAGATCCCTGTGACCGTATATCTCTCCTTTACAAATCCAGACTTTAATTCCTATCAGACCAACTTTTGTAAGTGCCTCGGCAAGTGCAAAATCAATATCTGACCGGAATGTATGCAATGGTGTTCTTCCTTCTTTATACATTTCTGATCTGGCCATTTCAGCTCCACCGAGTCTGCCTGATATCAATACCTTAATTCCTTCTGCTCCCATTCTCATGGTAGAAGCCATTGCCATTTTGATAGCCCTGCGATATGATACTTTGCCTTCAACCTGGCGTGCAATATTGTTGGCAACAATGGTGGCATCAAGTTCGGGTCTTTTGACTTCAAAAATATTGATCTGTACTTCTTTATTTGTTATCTTTTTCAGTTCTTCCTTTAGTTTGTCAACCTCCTGTCCTCCCTTACCAATAATAATACCCGGACGGGCTGTATTAACCGTTACAGTGATCAGTTTAAGTGTCCGCTCAATAACAATTTTTGATATGCTTGCCTTTGCAAGACGGGCATTCAGATATTTTCGAATCTTATAATCTTCAGTCAGTTTTTCAGCGTAATTATTGCCCCCATACCAGTTGGAATCCCAACCTTTGATGATTCCCAGTCTGTTGCTTATCGGATTTGCTTTTTGTCCCATTAATATTATTTTGTTTGACTTTCTGTTACTTCTGTTAAGCTATCAATGATAACCGTTACATGATTTGATCGTTTACGTATCCTGTATGCCCTGCCCTGGGGCGCCGGACGCAGTCTTTTTAATGTTCTGCCCTGGTCAACAAAAACCTCTTTAACAAACAGACTGCTGTCTTCAAGCCGCTTTTCCTCATTTTTATTCTGCCAGTTTGAAATAGCGGAAAGTAGCAGTTTTTCCAGTTTTCTTGATGCTTCCTTGTTATTGAATTTTAACAGATCGAGAGCACGGTTTACTTCCTGTCCCCTTATCATGTCAGCAAGCAACCTCATTTTGCGTGGTGAGGTCGGGCAATTCTTTAAGACCGCCATGTATTGCTCTTTTTTCTCTGTTTTTCTCTGTTCGGCTTTATTTCTTTTCCTGGCACCCATTTTTTAATACTTTATAATCTACAAGATGTTATCTCTGTTTACCTCCATGACCTCTGAATATTCTGGTAGGCGCAAACTCTCCGAGCTTATGTCCGACCATGTTTTCAGTAATGTAAACAGGAATAAATTTATTTCCGTTATGCACTGCTATGGTATGTCCTACAAAATCAGGAGATATTTCTGATCTTCTGGACCATGTTTTTGTTACAGATTTTTTATTTGTTTTATTCATTTCAAGAATTCTCTTCTCAAGCTTGAAATCGATAAACGGACCTTTTTTAACTGATCTGCTCATAGTTTAATTTTCTTTTACTTTCTCTTTTCAATGATGTATTTATTTGAAAGCTTTTTCTTTGACCTTGTCTTGTATCCTTTGGCAGGAGTCCCATTCCGCGATCTGGGATGTCCTCCGGATGCACGTCCTTCTCCGCCACCCATGGGATGATCGACAGGATTCATGGCGACTCCCCTTGTCCGGGGTCTTCTGCCCATCCATCTGGTACGTCCTGCTTTTCCTGATTTTTCAATGCCGTGATCCGAATTGGAAACCGTTCCTACTGTTGCCCTGCATGTGGTAAGTACCATGCGTGATTCCCCTGACGGAAGTTTGATGATGGCATATTTTCCGTCACGTGATGTCAGCTGGGCATATGAACCGGCACTTCGTGCCATCATACCTCCCTGCCCGGGTTTCAGCTCAATATTGTGGATCAGGGTTCCCAGGGGGATTTCTGATAATGCAAGACAATTTCCGATTTCAGGAGCAATGCCGTTACCCGAACGGACAGTCTGTCCTATTTTTAATCCGTGAGGTGCAATAATATACCTTTTCTCACCATCTTCGTAAATCAGCAATGCAATGCGTGCTGTGCGGTTCGGATCATACTCAATGGATTTCACTACTGCTGCAATCCCATCCTTATTCCGGTGAAAATCTATCAGTCTGTACTGCCGTTTATGACCACCGCCAATATATCTCATGGTCATTCTGCCGGAATTGTTTCTGCCACCGGATTTCTTTAACGGTACCAGCAGCGATTTTTCAGGAGTACCTGTGCTGATATCGTCAAATGTCGAGATTACTTTGTGTCTTTGACCTGGTGTTACAGGTTTTAATTTTCTTACAGCCATTTTATTTTAGATATTGCTATAAAAATCAATCGAATCACCTTCTACTAATGTCACAATTGCCTTTTTGCAGGAGGATGTCTTTCCGCTGATAATTCCTGCCCGCGTGTATCTCATTTTTCGTTTCCCGGGATAACGCATTGTATTGACCGAGGCAACTGTCACACCATAAAGTTCTTCAATAGCTTTCTTTATCTGAAGCTTATTAGCCCTTTTATCAACGACAAATCCATATCTGTTCAAATCTTCAGTTTGAGCAGTGGCTTTTTCTGTTACTATGGGCTTTATAAGTATATTCATCTTCAATACTAATTAAGTATGTTTTGTAAAACTTCAAGTGAGCTCTCTACAAATACAAGAGATGAACAGTTCATTATGTCGTATGTAGTTAATTCAGAAACTGTTACAACCTTTGTTCCGGGTATATTTCGGGAGGACAAATATATATTTTTATTTGGTTGATTTAAAATAATCAATGACTTTTTGTCCTGAACCTTTAGATTGTTGAGGATATCGGCATATTCTTTTGTTTTCGGGGATTCAATGGAAAAGTCCTCAATGACCTTGATACATTTATCTTTTGCTTTATAAGCGAGAGCTGATTTTCTGGCCAGCTTTTTTACTTTCTTGTTCAGCTTGAATGAATAGTCTTTCGGCTGAGGTCCGAAAGCGCGTCCTCCTCCCCTGAATATGGGTGATTTGATGTTACCGGCACGTGCAGTTCCTGTACCCTTTTGTCTCTTTATTTTTCTGGTACTGCCGACGATCTCCCATCTTTCTTTTGTCTTATGCGTACCCTGGCGTTGATTGGCCATGTATTGTTTTACGTCAAGGTATATGGCATGATCGTTAGGTTCAATACCGAAAATGGTGTCTTTCAGTTCGATCTTTTTTCCGGTATCCTCGCCGGTGATATTCAATACATTTAATTTCATTCTCTTTCAGTTTTATCAGGTTCTGTCCGGACTCTCAATTATCACGTACGATCCCTTGGATCCCGGGACTGATCCCTTGAGAAAAATCATATTGTTCTCAGGTATTATTTTAACTATTTTAAGATTAAGTATTTTAACAGTTTTATTTCCTGTCTGTCCCGCCATTCTCATACCTTTAAAAACCCTTGAAGGATAAGAGGAAGCACCCATCGAACCAGGATGCCTGGCCCGGTTATGCTGTCCGTGTGTTGCATCATTGACACCCCTGAAACCGTATTTCTTGACAACTCCCTGAAATCCCTTTCCTTTAGACTGCGCTGTAACATCAAGCCAGATGTCGTTTTTAAAATATTCCACGGTAATAATGTCACCCGGTTTCCAGTGCCTGACAAATCCTTTCAGTTCAATGAGTCTTCTCTTGGGTGGTGTACCGGATTTCTTAAAATGACCTATCATGGCTTTGGTGCTTTTCTTTTCCTTCTGATCATCATAGGCCAGCTGAATGGCATCATATCCGTCTGTTTCTTCAGTTTTCACCTGTGTAACAACACATGGTCCGGCCTGCAGTACGGTGCATGGAATATTGTTTCCGTCTTTGTCAAAAACAGAAGTCATTCCTATCTTTTTTCCTATTAATCCGGGCATTTTTCCAGGTTTTTAATTTAGACTTTAATTTCTACTTCAACTCCACTGGGCAATTCAAGTTTCATCAGTGCATCTATCGTTTTTGGTGTTGAGCTGTATATATCCAGTAGTCTTTTGTATGATGAAAGCTGGAATTGTTCCCTTGATTTTTTATTTACAAATGGTGAGCGTAAAACAGTGAACACCCTTTTGTGAGTTGGCAGCGGAATGGGTCCGCTGACTACCGCGCCTGTGGATTTCACGGTTTTAACAATTTTTTCCGCTGATTTGTCCACCAGGTTATGATCATAAGATTTCAATTTGATTCTGATTTTCTGGCTCATTGTATTAATTATTATGCAAATGCTTTGGTTCCCTGAATCTTTTCAATGACTTGTTTTAAAACATCCGGCGGAACCTCTTCATATTGATAAAACTCCATTGTTGATGTTGCCCTTCCGGATGAAAGAGTACGCAGTGCAGTTACATATCCGAACTGTTCCGAAAGCGGCACTTTTGCCCTGATAACCCTTCCCCCGGCTTTGCTTTCCATTCCCTCAACCTGGCCCCGTCGTCTGTTAAAATCAGCAATAATATCACCCATGTATTCTTCGGGTGTGACCACCTCGACTGACATGACGGGTTCAAGCAGGATGCTTTTGCTTTTTTTTGCTGCATGTCTGAAGGCATGTCTTGCTGCAATCTCAAATGACAGTGAATCAGAGTCAACCGGATGGTAATCGCCATCCTTTAAGATGACTTTCAGATTGTCAACCTGGAAACCGGCAAGTACACCATTGCGCATGGCCTCCCTGAATCCCTTTTCGACTGACGGGATATATTCTTTCGGTATTCTGCCACCCCTGATTTCGTCGATAAACTGCAGTCCGTGCCTGCCATCATCAGCAGGTGAAAGAATAACGGTGATATCGGCATACTTTCCCTTGCCTCCGGTTTGTTTCTTAAACAATTCACGGTGCATCACTGTTGTTGTAATTGCTTCCTTATATGAAACCTGTGGTATTCCCTGGGTGCAGTCTATTTTGAATTCTCTGCGAAGTCTGTCAATAAGGATTTCAAGGTGCAGTTCTCCCATGCCGCTGATAATGGTCTGGCCTGTCTCCTCATCTGATTTTACCCTGAATGTAGGATCCTCTTCTGCAAGCTTATTAAGGGCAATTCCAAGTTTATCAATATCGGCCTGGGTTTTTGGTTCAATTGCTACACCAATTACCGGTTCTGGAAATGTCATCGATTCAAGATATATAGGTTTTCTGATATCGCAAAGCGTGTCTCCTGTAAAAAGATTTTTCAGTCCGACAGCCGCACAGATATCTCCTGCTTCAATTTTTTCACGCGGATTTTGTTTGTTTGCATGCATCTGGTAAAGCCTGCTGATTCTTGATTTATTTCCGGTACGCGGGTTCAGAACCAACATACCTGACTGCAGATACCCGGAATAGACTCTGAGAAATACCAGCCTTCCGACAAACGGATCTGTTGCAATTTTAAATGCAAGTGCAGAAAGGGGTGCATTGCTGTCTGGTTCTCTTTCAGTTTCATGATCATTATGAGGATTTTTTCCCTTAACAGCTCCGATATCTATCGGACTTGGCAACAGGCCACAAATACCGTCAAGCAGTCTTTGAATGCCTTTGTTTTTGAATGCTGCACCGCAAAATACCGGTACTATTGTCCTGTTTATTACTGCCTTCCTTGTAGCTGAAAGAAATTCTTCCACAGTAATGGCTTCGCGGTTTTCAAAGAATCTTTCAAGAAGTTCATCATCTGATTCGCAGACTGCTTCAATCAGTTTTTCGCGCCATTCTTCTGTGAGTTCAACAAGATCTTCAGGTACCGGTTCATACTGGTACTTGATGCCAAGGGTTTCATCTTCTTTCCAAACGATGGCTTTACGCTCAATCAGATCGATTACTCCGATAAAATTGTCTTCGGAGCCAATAGGAATCTGCATGGGTAGCGGATTGGCTCCAAGTTTATCTTTGATTTGTTTCACCACACCAAAAAAATCAGCCCCCACTCTGTCCATCTTATTTACGAATGCAATGCGAGGCACCTTATATTTATCGGCCTGTCTCCAGACAGTCTCAGATTGGGGTTCTACTCCGCCAACAGCGCAAAAAACTGCCACGGCACCATCAAGGACACGCAATGATCGTTCAACCTCAACGGTGAAATCAACATGTCCCGGAGTGTCAATGATATTGATCTTATATTTTTGATTGTTGTATGTCCAAAAGGTAGTGGTAGCGGCAGAAGTGATTGTAATTCCCCTTTCCTGTTCCTGTACCATCCAGTCCATCTGAGCCGACCCGTCATGAACCTCTCCCATTCGGTGTGTGATACCGGTATAAAAGAGAATACGCTCGGTAGTCGTTGTTTTACCGGCATCTATATGCGCCATGATCCCAATGTTCCTGGTATAGTTCAAATCAAAACTCATTATACTAATTATCAGCTAGCAACTATAATTATAATCCCAAATGTCAAATACCCTTGTTAGAAACGGAAATGTGCAAACGCTTTGTTTGCTTCTGCCATTCTGTGAGTATCTTCTTTCTTTTTAAATGCTCCGCCTTCGTTATTATAGGCAGCCAGTATTTCTGCTGCAAGCTTATCACTCATTGATTTTCCTGCCCTCTTACGTGCAAATAAGATCAGGTTCTTCATGCTGATTGATATTTTCCGGTCTGGTCTGATCTCGGTGGGTACCTGAAAAGTGGCACCACCCACACGGCGGCTTTTAACTTCAACCTGCGGAGTGATGTTTTCCAGTGCTTTTTTCCAGATTTCCAATGCTGAACCTTCAATATCCTTTGATTTGGATTCAATAATATCGAGCGCATCATAAAACAATTTGTATGCAACTGACTTCTTACCTTTCATCATCATGTTGTTCACAAACCTGGTTACCAACTGATCATTATATTTCGGATCAGGTAACATCACTCTTTTTTTTGGCCTGGTTTTCCTCATTTCTGCTAGTAAATATTTTTATTTTTTAGGACGCTTTGCACCGTATTTTGATCTTCTTTGTGTTCTTCCTTCAACTCCCGAAGTATCCAGAGCTCCGCGGATAATGTGGTATCTTACACCAGGCAAATCCTTTACCCTGCCTCCCCTGATGAGCACAATGGAGTGCTCCTGCAAATTATGGCCTTCACCAGGAATATATGCATTTACTTCTTTACCATGAGTCAGCCTTACACGGGCAACCTTACGCATCGCTGAATTTGGCTTTTTAGGAGTGGTTGTATAAACCCTGACACAAACCCCTCTTTTTTGCGGGCAGGAATCCAATGCGGGAGACTTGCTTTTGGAAATTACCCTCGACCTTCCTTTTCTGACCAGTTGCTGTATTGTCGGCATATATTAGCTTTATTTTCGATGTATATTTTTCTCAAATTGGTGTGCAAAGGTAGATTTTTTTTTAATAAAAACAACAGGATGAAAAAATTAATTTATTGATTTTGCTGTCAAATGTTGTATTGTGACACTTTTTCACACTAACCTTAATAAAACATAATACTTTTATTTATATCTGTTATTTTAATAAATGGAAACCCAAAGCAGAAATTAAAATCATTGGATTTCGGGAGGTTTTTTGTTTTTGTATAATCAGTTTATTCATCTTGCTACTTGATAAAAAATTGTTATTTTTGCAATTCCTTGAAACAGGGCAGTCATCATACATAAGTAATTATAAAACAAATCAATTAACAATGAAGACTTATTCGACAGAGCAAATCAGAAATATATTTTTTATCGGTAATTCCGGTTCGGGAAAGACGACCCTGGCAGAAGCAATGGCATTCAACGGAGGGATTGTTGACAGAAGGGGAGATGTTAACAGCAAGAATACCATTTCTGATTTTAAAGAGATTGAACAGGTAAATGAAAACTCAATTTTTTCTGCACTATTATACAGTGAATACAATCAATGTAAAATCAACATACTGGATTCACCAGGTCTGGATGATTTTATAGGCGGGATCATATCATCCATGCAGGTAGCCGATACAGGTGTAATGGTTTTAAATGCACAAAATGGTGTTGAGGTAGGGGCTGAAATCCATAACCGGCATCTGACCAAAGCCAACAAGCCTATGATAATTGCCGTGAACCATCTGGATCATGAAAAGACTAACTGGGAGAAGACAATTGAAACCGCCAGGGAAAGGTTCGGTCATAATGTTACCTTGATTCAGTTTCCTGTTGAAACCGGATCCGGTTTCAATTCCCTGGTGGATGTGTTAACAATGAAATTGTATCAATATTCCGGTGACAGTGGAAAGGCTGAAGTCTCTGATATACCGGCAAATCTTATTGACCAGGCAACCGCACTTCATAACGAACTGATTGAAAAGGCAGCTGAAAATGATGAAGCCTTAATGGAGCTTTTCTTTGCCAATGATACCCTCACCGAGGAGGAGATGCGCAAGGGGATTACTCTGGGATTAATCAACCGGGGAATATTACCTGTATTTTGCATCTCAGCCAGGAAAAACATTGGGGTTTCAAGACTGATGGAGTTCATCAGCAATGCCTGTCCTTCACCGGCAGATATGCCCCCTTCAAAAGCCGGTTCAAAAGAAATCAAATGTGATAAATCAGGACAGCCTTCACTTTTTGTATTTAAAAGTTCGTATGAGCCTCATGTGGGCGAAATCGTCTATTTTAAGGTGATGTCAGGAGAGGTCAGGGAAGCTGCAGATCTCGTTAATACCAGTACCAAAAACAAGGAAAGAATATCACAGATTTTTGTAACAAGCGGAAAGAACCGGATAAAAGTTACTTCAATGATTGCCGGCGACCTTGGTACTACGGTAAAACTGAAAGCAACAAAAACGAACCATACCCTGGCATCTTCTGCAGATATTAAATTTGAACCTGTTCAGTTTCCGGAACCAAAATACAGGACGGCCATTAAACCATTGAGTGAGGGTGATGAGGAGAAACTGGGTGAAGCCCTGCAAAAAATGCGCGAGGAAGATCCGACGATCCTTGTTGAGTATTCAAAGGAACTTAAACAAATCATATTGTCAGGCCAGGGAGAATATCATCTGAATATCCTGAAATGGCATCTGGATAATGTGTATAAACTCGGAACAGAATTTATTAAACCCAAAATACCTTACAGGGAAACAATTACCAAAGCAGCACAGGCTGATTACAGGCATAAGAAGCAATCCGGCGGTGCGGGGCAGTTTGGTGAAGTTCATATGGTTATTGAGCCTTACAAAGAAGGCCTGGCAGATCCAACCATGTTTAAACTGGAAGGCAGGGAACTTAAAATCTCTGTAAGGGGCAAAGAGGACTATGATCTGACATGGGGTGGAAAACTGATTTATTATAATTGTATTGTAGGCGGATCAATCGATGCACGTTTTATGCCTGCAATATTGAAGGGTATTATGGAAAAAATGGAAGAGGGTCCGCTCACAGGATCTTATGCAAGGGATATCAGGGTATGTGTATATGACGGCAAGATGCATCCTGTTGATTCAAACGAAATTTCTTTCCGTCTTGCCGGAAGAAACGCTTTCAGTATGGCTTTTAAAAAGGCCAGCCCGAAAATTCTTGAACCGATATATGAAGTAGAAGTTCTTGTGCCTTCAGACAGGATGGGTGATGTGATGAGTGATCTGCAGGGAAGAAGGGCTATTGTGCAGGGGATGACCAGCGAGGCCGGTTTTGAAAAAATCACCGCAAAGGTACCTCTGGCTGAAATGGACAGATATTCAACCTCTCTCAGTTCTATCTCGGGTGGAAGAGCCATGTACTCCATGAAATTTTCTGAATATGCACAGGTACCCGGGGAAATACAGGAGGAGCTTCTTAAAGCCTATGAAGCGGAAGAAAAAGAAGAGTAAACAGGAATGATTGATTTTATCCGTACCCCCCTGTGAGAAAACTTTCAAACACTTAATTCTCCGGAGGATAGACTGACTTTTGATACATCCTCTTTTTTAATGATTCCTGATGTATCTTCCAGTATCAATGAACATGCTATTCATTTACACTATCATCTCCGATAAACAGGTATACAAATCCGGATCGTTGTTTTTTATTGTTGTATGATTTGACTTTTATCCCTTCCTTCTCAATATACTCAAATGCAATAACGGCATCCACCACATAGTAATATATTCCTTCTGATGCTCTTCGCTTTGAGTCCATGATCCTGCCGTCCCAGCCTTCCCAGTCGCGGATATTACCTGAATACTCATGGACTTTCTTCCCATACCGGTTAAATATAACAATGGATATACTGTATATTGAAATATCATGTATCCTGAAATAATCATTGTCTCCGTCGCCGTTAGGAGTGAAAACATTCGGGAACACAAGTGAATCAAAAGGATTTGCTATGGTACGTTCAATAAAGGTTGAATCAACACATTCAAGGGGTTTGGGTGCATAAGTGAAGAGTACTGCTTTATATGTCCCGGGGAAATAGTATTCATGTATTATGGTATCATCGGCGCTGTAAAACGTTGTATCCTCATCGTCGCCAAAGTTAAGGTAATATTTTGCAGTATTTCTTGAGCCGTTGTCAAAAAATTTGAATTTTGCAGGACCGGGATACTCTCCTGCCTCGAGAGTGTTGTAATACCTTGTACCATAATAATTACCATAATTTTCAGGATAATAATCACTGTTATACAGCGCAACGGTGTCAATGCCAAGTTCAGCCTTTGAGCGAATGGCAATAAAATATAAACTGTCAGTGCGCTCAAGTCCGAACCTGGTATCTTTCAGTTTTTGAACATAGGTTGTATTCTCGTACGGAGGATTGGTAACGAGTGCATTGATAAACCTGGATGCGGGATAAGATCCTTCCTCCGTATCCTTTTCCCAGGAGATCTGGTAAGTGGTTGTGATGGTGATTGTTGAATCGTAGCCGGGAATATAATAATAATAGCTGCCATAAGGTTCAAAAGATGTAATGCTGATGGTTGAACAGGTGAAATTAACACCATTGACAGTATCAATTTCAGCCTTATAATCATGAAAGATGACCCAGACCTGCGATGTGTCTGTAATAGCTCCCTTGCTTCGGATAACCCTGTAACCGGCAAAGGTTGTGATGGTGTCTACCTCTGATCTTGTTCCTGATGTAGCAAGGAAACCGGTATAATCAAGAAGTGCGGTATCGTATTTTGACCAGACAAAAGCCCATCCGTCAGTGCTGTTAGGTGATTCCACAGCCAGTGTTATGGATATTCTGTCGCCGTAATCCGGTTCGTTAAATACAAAAACCGAGTCTTTAAAGGGACTGTATTGTACGGTATCGCTGTAATGCGGATCTGGACTGTAAATCTGTGCAATACCAGGAATAAATATAAGGAATGATGATATAATGTTTAGAATTATTCGTACCGGCATATGATTAGTGTAAACTCTCAATATGAAACAAATTATTTAGCAAAATATTATGTCAGAATGCTCTTATCACTGATATTACCATGATTATTTATCAAGCATCAGGATGGCATTAATCTCTGCAATTTTAATAAATATTCCCAACACAAGGAAATATATCTTTTGTTATACCGGATTATCATGTGTTCTTTATTTCAGATTGCTTATTGAAATGACGCAATCAGTCAGAAAATCAAAATTCCGGATTTAAAATACTTCAGAAATTTTATCATTGTATTCAAACCACAGTCGTGCAAATGCTTTGTTATATAATCCGGCTTCATATCATCATTCAGGTTTAAAAAAAACGCTTTTCTTATTTAGGATTATATATTGCTTATTGTAATTTTGGGATTCATCGGTCGCGGCGAGGTTGTATGTTTGATTATTCAATTCATGCACAGGCATTTAACAGTGTTTTTTAATATCTGATCGAAAAAGCACCCGCAAAGAGACACCTGAACATTTGTAACAATGAAGGATTATAAACCGGAATCATTGTGGAGAAAGATTTTTTAAAAGATTTAAACGAGGCTCAGCACACAGCAGTAGTCAATACAGAAGGACCAGCACTGGTAATTGCCGGGGCAGGTTCTGGCAAGACCAGGGTGCTGACATACAGAACAGCCTGGTTACTGAATAAAGGGATCATGCCCGGCCAGATCCTGGCACTGACTTTTACCAACAAAGCTGCAGGAGAAATGAAAGAGCGGATAGGAAAACTGGTAGGGGAAGATCTTGCAAGATATCTGTGGATGGGGACATTTCATTCTATTTTTGCCAGAATTCTGAGGTTTGAAGCTGAATTTCTCGGATACGACTCAAGATATTCAATATATGATAATACCGATTCAAAGAGCCTTGTCAAATCGATAATCAGGGAACTCAATCTTGATGAACAGGTTTATAAGCCAGGAGAAGTGTTTGGCAGGATATCTTCAGCAAAGAACAATCTTATTACTGCACAGGCTTATAACAATAACCAGCAGATCACAGACCGTGATCGTGCTGCCAGAAAGGAGCGCATCGGAGATATTTACCGTATTTATGCAAGTCGTTGTAAAAAGGCCAATGCGATGGATTTTGACGATTTGCTGTTAAATACAAATATTTTATTTCGTGATTTTCCGGAGGTGCTTCAGAAATACCAGTCGCGATTTTCATATATCCTGGTTGATGAATACCAGGATACCAATTACTGCCAGTATCTGATTGTAAATAAACTTGCTGCTGTTCACCGGAATGTTTGCGTGGTTGGTGATGATGCACAGAGCATTTATTCATTCCGGGGTGCAAAGATTGAGAACATCCTGAATTTCAGAAATGATTATCCGGCATATCATCTGTATAAACTTGAACAAAACTACCGTTCAACCCAAACCATTGTCAATGCCGCCAACAGTATTATTGCAAAGAACAAGGGACAAATTCACAAAAAGGTATGGTCGAAGAACGATCTGGGTGAGAGATTAAAAATCGTTGAGACACTGACTGATCATGAAGAGGGTTTTGTTATATCCAATTCTATTCTGGATACTCAGCTGACGGATAGAGAGCTGTACAGTGATTTTGCCATCTTGTACAGGACCAATGCCCAGTCACGTATTTTTGAAGAGTCGCTTCGCAAGAAGAATATTCCTTATAAAATATATGGCAGCATATCATTTTATCAGAGAAAAGAGATAAAGGATGTGCTGGCCTACCTGCGCCTGATTGTCAATCCGCTTGATGATGAAGCCCTGAAGCGAATCATCAATTACCCTGCCAGAGGTATAGGTCATGTTACACAGGAAAAACTGGAAAGTCAGGCGGCACAGGCTGGCATTTCCATCTGGCAGCTACTTGGCCGGATAGACTCATCACAACTGGCTTTAAACAGCGGCACCGTTACAAAGCTGAAACATTTCAGAAGCATGATCGAAGAATTGCAATCAATGTCGCAGGAGCTTGATGCATACGATCTGGCACAAAATGTGGCTTCAAAGTCGGGCATATTGAAAGATTTGTATAACGGGCAGACTGTTGAAGAAAGAAGCAAAATTGAGAACATAGAAGAATTGCTGAATGCCATCAGGGAATTTGCGGAAGAAGCACAGGAAAATGATGAAAAGGCCGGTATTGATAAATATCTTGAGAATGTTTCATTACTGACCGATATGGACAATGAAAAAGAAGAGGACAAAAACAAGGTGACGATCATGACCATGCATTCTGCCAAAGGTCTTGAATTTAATAATGTGTATATTGCCGGATGCGAGGAAAGACTTTTCCCTTCATTGTTATCAATGGATAATCCGCAGGATCTGGAGGAAGAAAGGAGACTATTTTATGTGGCAGTCACAAGGGCCAGAAAGAAAGTGATGATAACATACTCCAGGTCAAGGTACCGCTGGGGTGTACCGACAGATTGTGAGCCAAGCCGGTTTATTTCTGAGATTGACTCGCAGTATATTGACTGGCCTCAGCAAAAAAGACCTGAAGCGTTTATTTTTAATGAAGCCGATGAACTGCAGAAACCTTATTTCAGGAAAAGAGCGGACGGATATAAAAAAGAAAGGACATGGACTCAAAACCTGCACCATAAACCTGATCCTGGTTTCAGGCCTGATAATCCGGATTTGATACAGATCGGAATGAAAATTGAGCATCAGCGATTCGGCTTTGGTAAGGTAATACATCTGGAAGGATCATCCCAGGATAAAAAGGCCACGGTTTTTTTTCAGTCATTGGGTCAGGAGAAGCAGCTCCTGCTGAAATTTGCGAGGCTGAAGATCGTAAAGTAAGTGTAACTAATTAAAGAAACTTTTGATTGCTAACTAATTTTCAATTAGTTTTGCTAAAAACAAATTCATGAGCTACGACTATAACACACAAAGAAACAGGTTGGTTCTTCCCGAATATGGCAGAAATATTCAAAAAATGGTTGAATACATCATTAATGTTGAAGACAGGGATGAAAGAAACCGTCTGGCAAAAGCAATTATAGCCATTATGGGAAATATGAATCCGCATCTGAGGGATATCAGTGATTTTAAGCACAAACTATGGGATCACCTGGCCATCATGTCTAATTTCCAGATTGATATTGATTCACCCTATGAAAAACCAACACCCAAAATACTTACAGAAAAGCCGCGGAGAATATTTAAACAATCAGTGGGTATCAGATACAAACACTATGGCCGTGTCATTGAACTGATGATTGAAGAGGCGATCAAAATGCCTGAAGGTAAGGAGAAAGAAGAACTGACCAAGATCATCGCCAACCATATGAAGAAATCTTACCTGACCTGGAACAGGGATGTGGTTGATGATGAAGTCATACTTAATGACCTTTCAAAACTTTCTGACGGAAAACTCCATATTGTTGAAGGCACCAAACTCAATGACTCCAGGGAGATTTTTAAAAGCAAAAGAAAGAGGATGCAAAAGAAAAAATAGAAGAATTCACTGTTCGGTTTTTTTACATAGACAATGAGTTCGTTTAAAATCAACGGAGGAAAACACCTGAAAGGAGAACTGGTGCCGCAGGGAGCCAAAAATGAAGCCTTACAGGTGATTTGCGCTGCACTGCTTACTCCAGACAAAGTCATCATCAATAACATACCTGATATTCTCGATATAAGAAATCTCATAGGTTTGCTGAAAATAATGGGAGTTGAAGTTGAACAAACTTCAGGCCATCAGTATACATTTTGTGCGAGGAATGTCAATACGGAATTTTTACTGTCTGATGAGTACCGTGAGAGAACTGCCAGCCTGCGCGGTTCCGTCATGATCATCGGGCCGCTGCTGGCAAGGTTTAAAAAGGGTTATATTCCGAAACCCGGAGGTGATAAAATCGGCAGGAGAAGGCTTGATACGCATTTCAACGGATTGGTCAGCCTGGGTGCCAGGTTCAGGGTTGATCTGAAGGATGATTTTTACCGTATTGAAGCCAATGAACTTCATGGAAGTGACATACTGCTTGAAGAAGCTTCGGTGACTGGCACAGCCAATATAATCATGGCAGCTGTTCTTGCAGAAGGAACAAGCATCATATACAATGCCGCATGCGAACCATATATTCAGCAGCTCTGTAAGATGCTCAACAGGATGGGAGCAAAGATCTCGGGAATTGGATCAAACCTCCTGACAGTTGAAGGGGTAAAATACCTGAAGGGGTGCGAACATACCATTCTGCCCGATATGATTGAGGTGGGAAGTTTCATTGGCCTCGCTGCCCTGACCGGATCAGAAATCACCATTAAAAATGTTTCATATCAAAATCTCGGAATAATCCCGAGGGCATTCAGGCGCCTTGGAATACAGTTTGAAAAAGTCGGCGATGACATATGTATACCCGCACAGGATCATTATGAGATAGAGACTTTCATTGACGGTTCCATAATGACCATCGATGATGCGCCATGGCCGGGACTGACCCCGGATCTGTTAAGTGTTATACTGGTGGTTGCCACCCAGGCAAGGGGCAGCATCCTGATACATCAGAAGATGTTCGAAAGCAGGTTGTTTTTTGTGGATAAGCTCATCGATATGGGAGCACAGATCATTTTGTGTGATCCCCACAGGGCCACAATCATCGGTTTGGACAACCAGATAAAGCTCAGGCCTACCACCATGACTTCCCCTGATATCCGCGCCGGTGTTGCCTTGCTTATTGCAGCCCTTTCGGCTGAAGGAACAAGCATCATCCACAACATCGAACAAATCGACAGGGGGTATGAAGATATCGACAAGCGGCTAAGTGCAATAGGAGCTGAAATAACCAGGATTTGATAACCCTGGGAGCTGTTTTCTGAAATTCACCGGATTACATGACAGCTACTGCCTGAGTTCCATAAGTACCACATTCTCAATATGATGGGTATGCGGAAACATGTCTACCGGCTGTGATTTTTTCAGGCTGTATCTTTCTGACAACAGTTGAATATCCCTTGCCTGGGTAGCCGGATTACAGCTTACATAAACGATTTTGCCAGGCAGCAGTTTTAAAATCCGGTTAACAACACCGGCATGCATACCGGCCCGCGGGGGATCAATTGTCATGACATCAGGTTTTCCGTGAAAGGCAATGAATTCATCGTTTAAGACAATTTTAATATCCCCTGCTGAAAAGTTAACATTGACTATTGAGTTTAATACAGCATTTCTCTTTGCATCTTCAATTGCCTCAGGCACATATTCTATACCGACCACTTTTTTGCAATACCGGGCCAGAAGCAACGCAATGGTTCCTGTACCGGTGTAAAGATCATATACTGTTTCATTGCCCGTTAATCTTGCAAAATCCCTGGCAGTCCTGTAAAGCATTATGGCCTGCAGGGTATTGGTCTGAAAAAAAGACTTCGGCCCTATTTTAAACCGGAGGTTTTCTATTTCTTCAATGATATGATCACTCCCGCTGTACAGTTGCATATCCAGATCATGAAAAGTATCATTTCCTTTGGGATTGATGACATAAAACAGGGAGGTTATCCGAGGGAACTCTTTAAGAATAAATTCCATCAGATTCCTGATCATACCGGTGTTATCCTCAAAAAATGAAAGGATGACCATTACCTCTCCTTTCAATGTGTTTCTTATTGTAAGCGTTCGGAGAAATCCTTCCTGTCTGGTATGATCGAAGAATCTGTATTTATTGCGAAGTGTATATTCTTTGACAGCCATGCGAATCCGGTTGGACGGTTCAGCCTGAAGGTGACAGTGACTGATGTCAAGCACGCGGTCGAATCTGCCGGGGATATGAAATCCAAGCGCTTTTCTTTCAGTTATTTCAAGACCGCTGTCAACTTCATCTTCTGTCAGCCAGCGGTTCTCTGAAAAGGTATATTCCAGTTTGTTTCTGTAATGAACCAGGTGATTTGACGGAATGACAGGCATCATTTCGGGTATTTCGGCTTTTGCAATACGTTCAAGATTGTCTTTTACCTGCTTTTGCTTATATCGCAGTTGTTCAGGGTAGGGTAGCTGCTGCCATGTACAACCCCCGCAAACTCCGAAATGCTCACAAAACGGTTCAACTCTTTTTTCAGCGTATTTTTTAACATTGATTACGACGCCTTCCATGTATTTTTTGCGTTTCCGGATAATCTGAACGTCCACCACATCGCCCGGCACTGCCTGAGGCACAAATACGATCATTCCTTCATACTTTCCTATTGCTTTGCCTTCGGCAGCGACATCAATGATTTCAAGTCCGTTAAGCCGCGGGTATTTCTTTTTTCTTCCCATGATCCCGTTTCTGAGTTGCAAAGATAGAAAATTGTTCATTGTTTAAGGCTCCGGGTTTATTACTGAGCGGATCATAAGAAAGGCGTTTACAACAGTCAGTGCTTAAAATAATCATGATTTTTAATCAACGGTTATTTGCGGTCGGGCACTTATATTTTTTTTCTGTTTGTGTATTGAAATATCACAAGTATATTTGTGTACCTGAATTAAACCGGGAGAAAAAAGTCAAATAATTAATGATGAAAATAATACATGTCGTTCTGTCTTCAATGGTCTTTTATGTTTTTTCAGCCGGTATGATTGCCCAGCCATATTATGTAGCGCTGAATGGCAACAATGACTATGACGGATCTGAGACAAAGCCCTTTGAAACAATTGAAAAAGCAGTAAGTGTGGTGAAAGCAGGTGAAACCATCTATGTAAGAGGGGGGACCTATGAATTACTTGCCACGATAACAATCGGTATCAGCGGGACCACCGATTCCATGATTTCATTGCATGCATATCACGGCGAACGTGCTGTTCTTGATTTTTCAGGTCAGGAGCTTGGCGGCAGTAACAGAGGCATTAAATTAACAGGGAGTTACTGGCATATTAAAGGGATTGATATTACAGGAGCCGGTGATAACGGAATGAAAATAGAAGGGGGTAGCAATAATATCATTGAAAACTGTGCTTTTTACAGGAACAGGGATTCGGGTATGCAGCTAGACAACGGGGCTTCCAACAATAAAGTCATCAACTGTGATTCTTATTACAATGCCGATCCAGCTGATTATGGTGATGCTGATGGTTTTGCACCCAAGCTGAGTGTCGGCAGCGGCAACCATTTTTATGGATGCAGGGCATGGAAAAACTGTGATGACGGATGGGACGGATATCTCAGAGGGGCCGATGATGTCAGTAATTCAGCTGAGAATTGCTGGTCGTTTGAAAACGGTTACCTCGAAAACGGAACTGATCCCGGACCACAGGCTAATGGAAACGGCTTCAAGATGGGAGGCAGCGATGATAAAACCCTGAGACATAATTTTACCCTGAAAAACTGCCTTGCTTTTAAAAACAAGGTGAAAGGATTCGACCAGAACAACAATAAAGGTTCTATGATCTTATACAACTGTACGGGCCATAACAATCTGACTGCAAACTTCAGAATGACCCAGGAACTTGCAGCCGGAAAGGTCCTCATAGTAAAAAACTGCGTCGATCTGGGCGGTTCTGCAGAGATAGCGACTTTTGCCCAGCAGGAGAAAAACAGCTGGATGAGCCCGTTTGTGGTAACCGGTGAGGATTTCTTAAGTATTGATGATATATCGGCCTATGGCCCGAGAAAAGAAGATGGCAGTCTGCCCGATATTGCTTACATGCATCTGGCACCGGGCAGTGATTTAATAGATGCAGGTGTGGATGTCGGTTTGCCTTTTGCGGGATCATTGCCTGACCTTGGATGTTTTGAAGCAGACATCACTGCCATACATGATCGTACCATTTTGACAGGGGTGGTTTGTTATCCCAATCCCATAAGAAGTACAGGATTTTTATCTTTAAATCTGCCGGAAGGAGGCCATTGTGTGATGAGGCTATATGATGTTTCGGGCAGGTTCGTCAGGACGCTGCCAGACATCAATGTAAAGGCAGGTGAGCAGCAAATTTCTTTTGACGTTGGGGATCTTCAGGATGGCTTTTACTTTCTCAGGATGACTTTGGACAACACTCCTGTTTTTGTCATCAGATTATTCAAACAATCTGAATTTTGACAATATCAGCTGATGACAGAAAGCATGGATAAATGCCGGGAGATTTTAAGCAGACTGCTGAGCATGTGAGAATATCATCGCTTGTCTGCAGCTGTATCAATTTAAGCTGATATTTCAATACTTGTCAGACATGCAGGACGTTAGTCCGGAAGGATGATTGTATTTCAGCCGGACAATGAATGACTTGCTGATGAAACCAATTTTCAAATTTTACGTAATTTCAATTATATCAGTTATTTTAGCATGAGATATCGTCTGACTTCGGCATATATTCTGATTTCTGTATAAATTTTGATTCATAATCGACCACCAAACCTTTAATATATTAGCAATGAAAAAGTTAGTTTACCTGTCAATAGGCCTTATAGTGGCAGTTTTTGTATTATCATGCGAGGATGAATTTCTGTTTCCACGCATTCACGATGATGATAGTGAAATTACAGATACTACACAACAGACCAGTAACCTGCAGGATACCTTGTTTATCAAGAATTTGTCAGGTTATGTGCAAAAAGGCCCTTTTATCAATGGCAGTTCCATCACCATTTCAGAATTAAAAGGCAATTTAGCTCCAACGGGGATCAACTATAATACCCAGATCGTTGATAACAAAGGTACCTATGGCATCAAAGATATCAAGTTTACATCGGAATATATTGAACTGAAAGCAACCGGTTTTTACTTCAATGAAGTTGCCGGTCAGAAATCTTCTGCACAACTTACATTATATGCTTTATCAGATTTAACAGATACAACCAGCCTGAATGTAAATGTATTGTCCAATCTTGAAAAAAGACGGGTGGAATATCTTGTCTCTGAAGGCCATTCATTTCGTGAAGCCAAGCAGAAAGCCCAGCAAGATATTCTCGCAATTTTCAGCATTGATCCTGACACCATCAGAGAGTCTGAACTTCTTGATATATCAAAAGATGGAGAGGATAATGCCATTCTGCTCGCTATCTCCGTTATACTTCAGGGAAACAGATCGGAAGCAGATCTGAGTGAGCTGATGGCCAATATCAGCACAGATATAAGGGAAGACGGGATTCTAAACAGTGAATCCACTGGCTCTGAACTGATCAACCATTGCAAATACCTGGATTTGGGCACTATAAGACAAAATCTCGTTAACAGATACAATAACCTGGGAACGGAAGCTGTCATACCCGATTTTGAAAAATTCATCCTGAAATTCATTGACAGTACTGAGTTTGTATTCACAAATGATATTGAATACCCTGAATTCAGCAGTTACGGGGAAAATATCCTTTTTGCCGGAAAAGACACGTTTGTTGCTCGCAAAGATTATAGCATGGCTGCCGATTTACCAGTCGGAACTTCACTGAAAATTGTTATGAAAGGAGGGATGTGGTATTATAACGTGATGCCAAACGGACCGGTTAACTGGAATATCACCACCTATGATTTTTCAAGCCGGATGCAGACTTTCACTGCTGTTGAAGACGGTAAAAGTTGTGATCTTACCATCATGTTTGACCCACCTGAAAATCAGGGTGATTTAACAATAGAATATTATGAAAATGGTTCTCTTACGCCGACAAAAATTAAACACCTGACCATTACCAACAGTGACGGGCAGGTACCTGTTCCGCCGGAAAACGATTCAACCCTCTACCCATTCAGAACAGAAACCGGACTCAATATTCTCTCCCCTTTAAATGACACATTTTATGTAGATACAACATATGTCATGGCATTTAATATTGCAGACATGGATACAATACATTTAACCTTGACCGGGGGTACCTGGGAATATGAATATATCCCCGGAGCGCAAGCACTTTGGTATGCCACAGATTATGACAGTAATACAAAATCGCAGAGGTTTGTATTTTCCGGACCCATCATGGAGGGATATGAAATACGGTTCAGGTTTACGGGTACAGAATACATTGAACCAGTCAATATTGAATATACAGAATACATTAATCGCAATGTGTATATATGGAGCAGATCCGTAACCATTCTTCCATATTAAAAAGGAATCCGTAATTAAGATTTGTGATAATGTTGCAAGTTTCGAAGGTCATAATTCTATTTCATATCCCATAGCAATAATCCCAATATGCTAAACTATCCTAGCACCTGTTTGAAGGCAGGAAGGCTCATCCTGCCTGCTATTCGTAACGGAGTGCTTCTACCGGATTCCTGCTTGCTAACCTGAAGCTTTGCCAGCTAACTGTTAAAAATGCAACCAATATTGCTGCCAGGCCGGCTGCCAGAAACACCCACCACTTTATTTGCGTATGATAGGCGAAGTTCTGAAGCCATTTATTCATGGCATACCAGGCAACCGGACTGGCCAGTAAAATTGAAATCATTACCCATAACAGAAACTCTTTTGACAGCAACGTGAAAATTTCATACTTTCCAGCCCCGTTTGTTTTTCTGATACCCACCTCTTTTCGGCGGCGTTCTATGATATAGGACGATAATCCTATCAGTCCGAGACATGATATAATAATTGCCAGTAAAGAGAAATAGTTGAATATTTTTTGCATTCGTCTTTCTGCGCGATAAAGATTGTCATACTCCCTGTCAAGGAAATTGAAGTATAGGGGTGAGTCAGGATCCAGCTTTTTAGCTGTCTTTTCGATGTAATCCACTGTGGCCGTTATATGATCAGGATTCATGCGGATGAAGCAAACATAATACTGATCAGGATTCATATACATCACAAGTGGTTCAATTTTATTATGTACGGATTTAAAATGAAAATTTTTAACCACTCCGATAATTTTTGTTTTATCTTCCCATGCTGACAATGTTTTACCGATCGGTTCTTTAAAACCTATTATCTCCGCAGCCTTTTCATTGATAATTGTGGATGATGAGTCAGAAGGATAATCCGCTGAAAAAAAACGTCCCTCTGATAATTCAAGTTCAAAAGTCCTGATATATCCTTCATCCACGTTTACCATATGAAACAAGATATTATCATCCGGATTTTTACCCTCCCAACCAAAACCATCCGTAGAGTTTATGATATATGTAGGCAGTTGATTGGAAAAGCATGCACTTTGGATATCAGTATTTTTAAGTAGCTCATTCTTCAGTGTATTTCTTTTTTGTCTGAGTTCGGGTCCGACATAAAAGTAGCCGATGTTATCCTTGTTCAATCCGAGTTTTTTGTTTTGCATATACCGCAGTTGGCTGCCAATAATCATCGTACAGATAATAAGAAAAACAGAAAGAGAAAACTGAACAATCACCAGCACGCGTCGAAGTCCGCTATTACCGGGATTTTTATTGAGTACTCCTTTAAGCACATTTACAGGTTTGAAAGCAGACAAGTAGAATGCCGGGTAACTGCCTGCCAGCAGTCCGGTAAAAATAACAAGCGCCAGCAGGCAGACATATAAATGCAAACTCCGGTAATTTATATCCAGTTGTTTTCCAGCAAGCTGATTGAATGTTGGTAATAAAATCTCTACCAGTATCATGGCGATGATATGGGCAACAAATGCAATTAAAATGGTTTCTCCGATAAACTGAGTGATCAGTTTTCTTTTTCCGGCACCGGCAACCTTGCGCAGTCCAATTTCTTTAGCTCTCCTGGCCGACTGGGCAGTAGAGAGGTTCATAAAATTGATGCATGCTATTAAAAGAACGAATATCGCTACTATGCTGAAGATTCTGACATAGGCAATATCACCGTGACCTCCCAGATCAGCTGCAAATTTTCCGGAAGAATAAAGATGAATTTTTTTTACATTCTGAAGAAAGATTTCAGTTGTGGAACCTTCATGATATTTTTTACACTGGTCTTTTATTTTCTCATTGACTTTTTTACTGTCAGCATCCTTCTGAAGCTGAACATAAGTGTAATGTGAATTATTACCCCAGTCATTGATATCGGTTCCTGTTTCTTTCAGATAAATGAAAGGCATAAGGAAATTAAAATCCAGATGGCTGTTCCGGCGTGGTTTTTTTATCACGCCCGTCACTTTAATCAGGTGCCCTTTATTAATATCTAATGTACTTCCAATGGGATCTTCCAATCCAAAATATTTTTCTGCCATCTCTTCAGTAAGTATCACTGAATGGGGTTCAACAAGTGCAGTTTGAATATCCCCCTTAATAAACTGAATACTGAACATCTCTAAAAAGTCCTGGTCAACATTCTCAAACCTTTCAGTGATGTAGCCATCATCTTTTTGTACAAGCCAGTAATTTGACTTGTACCTTGCTGCCCTGATGATTTCAGGAAAATCTTCTTTCAGCGCAGGGGCTAATCCGCTGGGTGTTACAGCCACAGGGAATATTTCTTCTCCGGCATAATGCTGGTTTTCAAGCACACGATACAGATCACCGGCATTTTCATAAAACTTATCATAACTGATTTCATCCTGTACCCAAAGAAGTATCAGAAACGTACAGGTCATACCGATGGCAAGGCCGCTGATATTTATGAATGAATATGCCGGAAACCGTCTGATATTACGAAATATTATTTTAAGATAGTTGATGATCATTTGTTCGCTTTTTTACTGTAAATATCGTAAGGTTAAACAAGGAATACCATGGCAAATTTTTGATACAGGCATGGCACTGAAATTGGTACTGAAATTACTTTTAAGAATATGCAATACCCGTGCCTAAAAATATTGTATATTGTATATCAGATAATTAAGATTGTTCTTTAGACATCATGGTTGTTTATATGTCTAAAATTTGGACAATTGAAAGCTAAATTTTGTACATTTAACCGTTATTTAGTCATTGTCAATCTTTGCTTTCAATGACTTAAAGCAGGCGGATTTGCGATAAACAAATTTCATTGTCATGAGATCCAGTATACTAATAATTGACGATCATAAATCTGTACTGAAAGCGCTTGCGCAGTTACTTGAACAGGAATTTGATGAGGTCACGGCTATTGCCAATCCCAACCAGATACCCAGTCTGGTTAAAGAAGATAGTTTTGATGTCGTATTGCTCGACATGAATTTTTCTGCGGGGATCAACACGGGGAACGAAGGGATATACTGGCTAAGCCGTATATTGAAGATTGATCCCCTTGCAGTCGTAGTGATGATAACCGCATATGGGGATGTTGAACTGGCTGTAAAAGCTATGAAAGAGGGAGCTACTGACTTTGTGATGAAACCATGGGACAATCAGAGGCTGATTGCTACGATTCAGTCTGCATACAAACTAAGGAAATCGAAAATTGAGATAAAAAATTATCAGGAAAAACAATCACATCTCATTGAAGAGATTGACAAACCTTTCTGCCGGCCCATTGGCAAGTCGCCTGTATTTTTAAAAATTTTGAACGAGGCCGGAAAAGTTGCCGGAACCGACGCCAATGTTCTCATACTTGGTGAAAACGGAACCGGGAAAGAACTAATTGCCCGCGAGATCCACAGGCAATCCGGAAGATCGCGACAACTTCTGGTTAATGTAGACATGGGATCAATAACAGAGACACTGTTTGAAAGCGAAATGTTCGGCCATGTCAGGGGAGCATTTACTGATGCCAAAACTGACAAGGCAGGAAGATTCGAAATAGCTTCGGGCGGCACACTATTTCTCGATGAAATTGGAAACCTATCCCTTTCTATGCAGGCAAAGTTGTTGACAGCCATAAATAACAGGGAAATAATCAAGGTCGGTGCCACCAGGCCATTACCTGTTGATATCAGGCTCATTTGTGCCACCAACAGAGACCTGAAAAGCATGGTAACCAGTGATCTCTTCCGTGAAGATTTGTATTACCGTATCAATACAATCGAAATTACACTGCCGCCACTGAGGGAAAGGACAGAAGATATTGAATTGCTGGCCGGACATTTTCTTCTGGAATATGCTTTAAAGTATAATAAACCAATGTTGAGATTCAGTCCAAAAGCCGTGAATAAGCTGCAAAAGCATTATTGGCCGGGTAATATAAGGGAATTAAGACATACTGTGGAAAAAGCAGTTATTTTAACAGAATCGGATATCATCCGTCCGGAGGATTTTTTATTGTCAACACAATCAAGGCAGCCACTTCTTTCCACAAAACCGATTTCCCTGGCAGAGATGGAAAAACAGGCCATCATCAAATCACTGGAAAATAATCGTGGAAATGTTCTGAAAGCAGCTAAAGAGCTGGGACTGGCCAGGCAGACATTGTATAATAAAATGGGGAAATATAATCTTTGAGTCAGGCTGTCAGAATTTATATCATTGCAGAAGACTATCAAACCACATCAAAATGATCCTCAAAAAATATTACATAAACATTACCATCCGTGTAGCACTGATAGTGATAACATGTTATTCCTTTTCACTGTTCCTGCAGAAAATCGGTGAAGAATATTATTATACAGTTGCAGGCATCGCTTTTCTTATCATTTTACAGGGAGTATTGATGGTGAAGTATTTAAACAGGATAAACCGCGATCTGGCCCTGTTTCTCAATGCAGTTAGAAACCACGATTCTTCTCTCGTATTTCCGCCTTTAGCAAAAAACAGATCTTATAAGGAATTGCAAAACGGTTTGAACGATGTTAATAAGATCATACAGCAAATCAAAACCGACAATGAAAAGAAAAGTATGTATTTAAGAAATGTCATCGATCATGTGGATGTCGGATTACTTGCTTTTAACCAGGATGGTGATATTGAATTTTTCAATCATGCCGCATCAATCATAACAGGAGTTCAGCAGATAAAGAATATTCATGATTTTGGAAAATGGAATCAGGATTTTCTAAATACACTTTGCTCAATCAAGCCCGGTGAAACTAAAGTACTAAAAACCTCCTTCAGCCAAAATCAATATGATCTAGCCGTAAAAGCCAGTATGTACAGATTTGAGGAACAGGAAATAAAACTATTATCTTTTCAGAATATTAAATATGAACTTGAAAGGAGAGAACTGGAATCCTGGCAAAAATTAATCCGTGTGCTCAACCATGAGATCATGAATTCCCTCAGCCCGGTTATATCACTGACCAAAACCCTGATAGACTATTTTAAAAATTGCGATAATTCAACAAAACCGATGACAGCCATTAATGAAAAAATCGTTCAGAAAACGTTAAACGGTTTGTCTACCATTGAAGAAACAGGGACAGGCCTGATCGAGTTTGTAAATCACTACCGTTCCATTACTTCATTACCAAAACCAATCCTGAAAAAGGAAAGGGCAGATGTGTTATTTCGAAATATACTGACCTTGCTGAATGAACAGGTGAAATCAGAAAAAATTGACATAAAAACAGAAATTATTCCGGACGATTTAGTGATTGCTGCTGATATCAACCAGCTGTCCCAGGTAATCATTAACCTCATTTTTAATTCGATTGAGGCATTAAAAGATACAGACATGGGAATGATTAAGCTCAGTTCCTTTAAAGATGAAAGTGGAAGGATTATCATCGAAATTATGGACAACGGCCCGGGTATTTCTTCTGAGATAATTGAAGATATTTTTATACCCTTTTTTACCACAAAAGAAAATGGATCAGGCATTGGCTTAAGCCTGGCCAGACAGATCATGAGATTGCACAACGGAACAATTCATGTCCGATCCCTGCCCCGAGAGACCATATTTACCTTAAAGTTTTAAAGTGTATTATGCGATATGTTCTTTGCCTGCCTTCCTGAATACCCTGCTCAGCAATATTCCCGATACAGGAGGAGTGTTAATGGCAATGCCGGATGGCAGTGTTCAAGTGCATAAAAAGCAGTCAGAAAGTTATCCGGTACAGGATATCAGGAGTCATACCAAATCCGAGCTTTTTTAATTTGCCGGTTTCCGGATCGTATCTGATATCAAAAGGATTCCTGCGGTTAGTCAGGTTACGGATGTCAATTGCAATTTCCTGGGTTGATCGTTTTCCGCTGAACTTCATTCCTGCTCTTAGATCTATACTGAAATATGCCGGTAGCTGTTCCGAAAAGGGATTGCTGAGATCGCAGACGGTTGAACCAGCTTCTGCTGAAGCATTTAAATCGACAGGAGTATACCGCATGCCGCCTGCCCGGTTGATCTTAACATCGATCAATAGTTTTTTGATGAACCTGGCATTGCTTTTTCCCATGCCAAGCTGAAACTCTTTACCTCCAAGAATATTGAAGACATAATGACTGTTAAAAGCTGTATTTCTCAGTATGCCGTCACTACCACGGTATTTCGACTGGTAAAGAGACAGGGTGGTGAGATAATAGGTGCCGTGATTCATAAACTTCTCGGCAGTGAGCTCAATCCCATAGTTATAACCGGTACCATTATTTACAAGTGCACCGACATTATCGATGATGTAGGATCGGCGGTTCAGCACCGAGTAGGTGCCGGAATCCTTTTCAACGGCGGCACTGGTAATGTATTGATAATAGATCTCAGCTTTAATGCGTGTCTTTCCTGAAAATATTTTATCATATCCGGCCACGAAGTGATGACTTTTTATAAAATCCAGCGCTTTGTTGGGAGTGCTGTATGTATGGTTATCAATCAAAACCTTCTGGTTAACCAGATCGATTGGTGCAGCCATTGAATGCAGTCCGTATCCGATATTCAGGGTATTTCCGGGTAAAAATTCCCAGCTGAAACCGGCACGTGGTTCAACCGACCAGTTGCTGTTCGGGGTTTGAAAAAGGGAGCTGATGCCAATATTAAGCTGCATCCTGCTGTTGAACCTGTGCCTGAGCTGGACATAGGGCTGCCAAAGCATGTCTGCACCATCATGATTTCTTAAAACGCGGTGTTGTTGGATTCCTCCGTCGTAGATACTGTCCAGCAGGCTGAAAAACTTTTTCTCTATGGTTATTCCGGTTCGCATGGTGGTTTTGCTGCTGAGTTTCTTATTGAGGTAAAATCTGGCCATCAGTCTGGTACGTTGAAAATCGGAATAGTATTGCAGTGTGGGCTGCCTGTTTTCCGTGCTTAACGAATCCCATGAATTGAAGTTCCGGATGGTGGAAGCTGAGAGGATCAATTTCGTATAAGCAGTGGTTCCGATTGTAAAGGAGTGTGACAGACCGATTGTCCCGCTGCAGTTACTGTTCTCCAGGTCCATCTCATAATCTGATTCATAAGGCATCTGTTGCCTGGACTCTGTAGTATCCCTAGTGCTTTCAAGCATCTTGATCCTGCTGATCCCTCCCAGTCCAAACAGCGATATAGTCCCGTATTTCCGTCCGGGGAAATTCAACTTAAAGGAAAGATCCTGGTAATCCGGTGTCGCAGAACCCATCACATTAAATCCTAACCTGCTGAGTGCTTTCAGGGATGAATACCGGTAATTGACCAGATAAGATGAGCCTGTTTTCGCTGAGATCGGACCCTCGGCCCCGAATTCATAGCTGATAAGTCCTGCCTGTACAAGAAACTCATGTTTTTCATTGTTGCCGTTCCTCATATGCAGGTCAAAAATCCCGGAAATGGCATTGGCATATTCAGCCGGGAAAGCTCCGGTCAGGAAATCGGAATTGGAAAGCACATTGTTGTTCAGCATGCTGACAGGACCGCCGGTGGTGCTGCCATCACCAAAATGGCTCGGATTCGGTATATCAGCCCCGTCGAGCCTGAATACCAAACCAAAGGGCGAATTACCCCGTATGATGATTTCGTTGGTTGTTTCTGCAAGCATTTTAACACCGGCTAAGTTCATTGCCATGCGTGAAACATCATTGCCCGATCCGGCATAGCGCTGTGATTCCTCAACGGCAAAAGTGCGTGCGCTGATGGCGGCAAATGTGTTTAAGGTTTTTTCTTTCCTGTCAGATAACCTGATGGTGACTTCATCGATCTGAATGGTGCTTTCTACGAGTTCAGCATATACCACCATTTCTTTTCCCATGATCACATCGAGGTTATTGATATTCATGGACTCATAACCAACTGAGCTTATCCGTAGAGAAACCCGTCCGACCGGGACCTTTTCAAATCTGAAATATCCGTTTTCATCTGAGATGACTCCTTTGTTAATGGCTGTACCTGTCAGGGTAATGGTAGCAAAAGGAACCGGGGCATGTGATTCTTTGTCAATAACACTTCCCCTGACTGTCTGGTGGTATTCCTGCGCATTCAGGACACATGACAGGATGCATGCCAATGAAATAGTAAGCTGTTTCTTCATTTTTTTTCCGGTTAACTGTTCATTTTCTCCTGACAAAATTCCGGAATTGATTAACATGCATCGCCCGGGAATGAAGGAACGGACATCTGTATCATTTTCAGATACTATAAAATACAGAATTACAATAATATAAGAAAGAGCAGCCGGGACAAGACAGCTGGTTCGAAAATATTGGCGCACCGGTCACCTGATACCTGACTGGTTGAAATTAATCCGGTTTTTTAAAATAATCAGTGGGTGTTTTGCCTGTTATTTTTTTGAAAAAAGCATTGAAAGTGGTCTTGGAGTTAAAGCCACATTCATAGGCCAGCGAGAGCAGTGTATAGTTCCTGTATTTTTTTTCCCTGCTTAGTTTCAGGAAATGGTTCAGCCGGTAACTATTTATATAATCATAGAAATTTTTACCGGCATGTTCGTTTAAAACCTGTGACAAAAGATTCGGAGTGACATCAATTGATTCAGCCAGGTCAGAAAGGGTCAGTGTCTGGTTCAGCCAGGGCAGTGTCTTTTCCATGTAAGCACTTAATGTTTTCTCCGTTTCAATTGCCTGTTGCCGGCTGAGGTTTGATTTTTTATATTTTTTCCTTTCTTCCTCCATCTTTACGTCTGGCCGGGTGAATCTGATCTTTTCTATGGCCTGTAAATACCTTGGATGGTTCCTCAATGGCTCCCACAGGTTATCGATCCGGATAAAGAGAAGAGGTGTTGAAACATGATTCAGGCCAAATTCAAGGTAATCCAGCGCTTTGCTTTCCTCTCCCAGCATGAGATAGATTGAACAGAAGAAGGCAGCATCAGGAACACTTGCCTGTGCTCTTTTTTTTAAATCATTCTCCATGATTTCAAGCTGCCTGTGGGCTTCATCCATGTCGCCCCTGCTGGCATAATAATAACCTTTAAGCTCTGCAACAGATAAGGGTGAGTTCGGATCATTTTCCAGCATACGGATGACGGACAAGGCTTCATCATATCTTTTCAGTTTGCATAGAGCCTCGACCTTTGTCAGATATTGTGCATACCAGTATGGACAGATGCTGATGTTTTTTTCGACATACTCCAGTGCTTTTAAGGGTTCGCCGGTAAGGTTATAAATCATTCCGATACATGCATTCACCTGATCCGACAACGGATCCAGCCTTTCTGCCTGGAACAGGCAGTCAAGTGCTTCTTCAATCCTGTTTAAAGCTGCAAGAATCAATCCCTTGTCAAGGAGCGCTGTCGGGTAGCTGGGTTTCAGCTTAAGCGCCTTGCTGATGTTTTTCAGTGCGAGCGGAATATCCCAGTCTATCCAGAAATTCCTCAGGGCAGCTGCTTCATACACTTCAGGAAGATCTTTATTCAGTGCCGTAACTTTTTCAATATAGTATTCCACTTTCTTCTGCGCAGTAGTGGGATTTGCAAATCCTGTTGATCCCAGCCAGACATAAACATTGCACAGTCCGATATAAGCTTTGATGAAATTTGGATCCAGGGCGATGGCTTTTTCAAAGTTTTCTATGATGTTCTTCCCCTGGTTAAAATCCCAGGTATTCAGCAAATATTTTCCCTTTAGATAGAAATCCAGGGCATCGGTATTTTCGATGATGTAATCTGTGGTACTGACTTCGAGCCTGATTCCTGCATGTATTTTTTCGGCAATGATGGCTGCTATTTCATCCTGAACGATAAAAATATCTTTCAGCTCCCTGTCCCAGTTATCCGACCAGACATGATAGCCGTTGTCTGACCTGGTGAGCTGGGCCGCTATCCTGACGGTATTGCCCGATTTCCTGATGCTTCCTTCCAGGATCAGTGAAACATTCAGCTTTCTGCCGATTTCCTTGATATCGATGTGCTTGTTCTTGAAGGCAAATGAGGAAGTCCGGGCCGTGACATGCAGTCCTTCGATTTTTGAAAGGGCATTCAGAATTTCTTCGGTAATGCCATCGCTGAAATACTCGTTCTCTCTGTCGGAACTCATATTTACAAAGGGCAGTACCGCTATGCTGTATTTTGATCTCAAGATTTGACTGGTTGAGCAATGAACAAAAATATAAAATCATGAGATGAAAGAAGATATTTATTAAGTTTTTAATGGAATTTACTCTTGTTTGACAGATGGCTTCTTTCAGCTGATTGTATTCTTATGTTTTAAATGAATCAAATCATTGTTATCCGTTCAATTGCTTTTTAATAATCAATTCTGTTATTTATCAAATTTTATAAAATGTTTAATATATTATATTAATATGTTAATCAAGAAAAAATATTTAAAAATATAAAAAATTGTATATCAAATATATAAAATAAATTATTAATAAATATGTATAATAAATTAACAAATCAATTAAACAAAAATATAATAATAGTTGTTTATTTCTCGAACCATAAAAAATAATATTATGAGAAAAATGAGACTTTTTTACACTTTGATTTCTCTGTTCTTCTTACAGAGTATGTTCCTGAGAGCTGGAACTGTGGTTGATATTATTGTCAGCAGTGCCGATCACGACACTTTGGAAGCAGCAGTAATTGCTGCTGAACTGGCCGATGATTTGTCAGGTGAAGGACCGTTCACCGTATTTGCTCCGACCGATGCAGCCTTCAAGGCACTACCGGCAGGTACGCTTGAGACCCTTCTGGCCGATCCGACCGGACAGCTGGCAGAAATTCTTCTGTACCATGTCGTCAGCGGCAAGGTGATGTCAGGAGATCTGTCCGACGGCATGATGGTTGAAACCCTTCAGGGCAAGGACATTGAAGTGGAGATTGACGGCAGCAATGTATAC
>JAFGBD010000001.1 GCA_016933335.1 Bacteroidales bacterium
ACTAAATAAAACTAATTTAGTTTGTTTCATAATGACTTATTCAATAAAGGTTTAACAAAAAAATTGAATTATGGTGGTTACACCACAGTAATCTATTACATAATCTACGGTTTTTGAATTTTGGTACAATAACTATGGTTAGTAGATTGCTAATTAGTTACTAATTTAATTATTAGTTTAATAACGGATAAACCGTTACGCTTTTTTTTGAAATTTTTCTATACCACTTTTAGCAAGCTTCACATTCACAGTCATTTACCCAAATCCATCCCTATGTAAGAATATTGCTCCCTTGCATAAAAATGAGGACAATAATCTACCAATTAAATTAAGTTTACTTATATCAAAGTTTACTGTTACCGTGGACCATATAAAAATCAAACTGCTCAGTATTGGATATCACCTATAAGATGTAGTGTTTTGGAAATCTTAAATTGCGATATTGCCCAATAGACTGTCAAATTCAAAAGTACTTGACTTTAATTATTTATTGTAGTAAATTGTATTACTTATTCAAAAGAATAATTATTACCAATCTATCTCTAATCTTAACGCCGTATGAAAAAGAAAATCGTTTGCTTTATAATAATTGTGTACGGAAGTACCTTATGCTTTGCTCAACAGGCTGTGTCAGCATCCGGCGGAAAAGCTGCCGGAGCAGGAGGTTCTGCGAATTATACCGTCGGACAGGTTGCATATAAGAACTACATTGAGAGTGCAGGTACAATAACCCAGGGAGTACAGCAACCCTACGAGATCTTCGTCCATACAAAGATCGAAGAAGCTCCGGATATAAGTCTTGCCTGTTCAGCTTACCCGAATCCTGTGAATAATTCGTTACTGCTAAAAATTGAAAATAATAATCTTGAAAATTTAATGTTTGTATTATGCGATGCAAATGGGAAAACATTGGAAAACAAAAGAATAACAGCAAAAGAGACCATCATTCAAATAGCAGATCTGAATCCTTCAATCTACTTTCTGAGAGTCATCAATAGTCAGAAGGAAATAATATCATTTAAAATAATTAAAACTCAATGAGGCAGAGTTTTCTATTAAAACTTGTTACAAAAAAACAGTCCTGATAACGAAGCGTATCAGGAATAAATAAAAGCAAAGTAAAATTTAAAACCAATAAATTATGAAAAGACTATTTACACTTTCAGCAATTCTTCTGACTGCATGCCTGATAATGCCACAGCTGGCATGGACCCAGGCACCGGAAAAAATGAGCTATCAGGCAGTGATCAGGGATAACAGTGGCCAGCTGATAACCGATCATGATGTAGGAATAAAAATAAGCATTTTGCAGGGCTCCATAACCGGTACTCCTGTTTATGAAGAGGCACATACTGCCACCACCAATGGAAACGGACTGGCAACTATTGAAATAGGGGGAGGTTCCATAATCTCAGGCATATTTGCTGATATCGACTGGACAAACGGGCCTTATTTTCTCAAAACACAAACAGACCCGGCTGGCGGGACAGATTATACTATAGCAGGTACCAGTCAGTTGCTCAGTGTGCCCTATGCTTTGCATGCAAAGACTGTTGACCTGGCTGATAATTCAATTACCTCAGCCCATATTCAGAATGGAAGTGTATATGCGGTTGACATGGCCGATGAACCGGGAGTCAACTGGGGTGATTCAGTAAAGGCAATTTTAATCCCCGAAACTTCGGGGGAATTATCGCTCATCACAATAAATGCACCCACACGAGGGTATGTTATTGTAACTGTAAGTGGTTTTGTTAACTGGCATGTAACTTCTTCGGGTGTGGGGATGATCCATCTGGCAGTATCTGCAACAAGTGGAAATACGGATGCCCCGGTTCAGACTATTGGTATAAATGGCATAACAAGTGCTGAATATTACCGGTATCCTTTCAGTATAACCCGGGCATTTCCTGTTTCAGCCGGATTAAACACTTTCTATCTTAACGGATATCATCAACTGGTAATCGGGGCAGCCTGGGTACATAATCATACTTTTGTAGCCTTGTTTGTGCCAACAAAGTATTAGTTATTTAAGCATTATCAACCGGAATATATATTCAGCAGCAGCTATTCCATATATAATCACTTATTCCTGTTTTTTTTGTAAGGCAGGATTAAATCAAGGCCGGACAGACCAGTGATAAGCCTCGTGGACTTAAACATTTCGGTTTTTCACTCCTACCTTTTGCAAAACTTCAAAATATTGAATGACTGTTTTTACTGCGAAGGAGTTGGATCATTCTCCTTAATTCGCTTCCGGCAGACCTGTTCGATCTCATGAACATCATGAACACCTGAAATGTAGATCTTATCCGGCACATAACGATCAGGCCCGTTTTTCCTGCTGACCATTTTACCGGTTCGCATGCCAAGTGTGATATTGCCTTTCTGCCTGGTCCCGCTCACTTCTATGTCTCCTGAAAACTGTTCCCAGTCAATATATCGTATCGTACCTCTGTTATAATGTACCAGTCTCGATGGTGTCCCGACAAAATACCCTCCCTTCCTAAACATGGAATAAAGACCAAAGCCCAATAAAAATAAGCCTGCAAGTACAAATACACCAATCACCATAGCCGGGACTATTATCGGTCCGAGGTTCTCGGGACTTGCCACCTGGGGCACATTATTTGAAGAGAAATGTACCTCTTTGCCAACAAAGAGCGGCCTCAGGAATGCCACAACAAATATGCTGGTAAAGGCAAGCCATGCAGCACCAAAAATTATCATTCCCAGCGACATCTTTGCCGGCTGGCTGCGGCTGGCCACAACTGCAAAGTCACGACTTTCACTGCCGATATTCCTTTCAAGAAGCTCCGGCAGCCTGACAATTTCAACCATGTTAAAGTTTTTTTTATTTAAACTAAAGATATAAATGAAACAGGATTTTGCAAACCCAAAGGTAAATAAATACTGAAAACCTTCGAATAAGCTTAAAGGAGAGCTGTAATCCGAACATCCCGCGCCGGTTAAGTGAAGTCTCTCACTTTTCAATTCTATGCATGGGTGTTATTAAGGAAATAGCGAATTCTTTGTCTGCCTGCCAGCATCCTTTCAAATAAACCGATTGAAAAGAAAAGGGACGTTATAATTGCATAACCAGAATGTATATAAATATTATAGATGAAACCTGCAGAGGTTAACTTTTATTTTGTGAAAAAGCCCTGCAATCAATAATTTTTAAAACCATCCGAAATAAAATTTGTTATAATGATAGACAGTGAGCACGAACATTTGTAATTTTGAAGTTTTGCTCTGCGACTTTTTCTGTATTCTCAGCATTTGACATAATATGGAACAGAGATTAACCGTCATAAAATACAAACAATAAAGAAAAACGTACCACTTAAACAGTTATCGGATACATGTCAATTCTGGAAAACAACACAGGACTTTACACAGATCATTATGAGCTGACCATGGCGCAGGGGTATTTTTTGTCAGGAAAGCAGAATACCAGGGCAAATTTCGATTATTTTTTCAGGAGAAATCCTTATCAAAGCGGATTTGTGCTGTTTGCCGGGCTGGCTGATCTGTTGGAAACAATCGAAAACTACCGGTTTGAAGAAGAGGATTGCCAGTATCTTCAATCTGCCGGATTTCATAAAAAATTTACCCAATACCTTAAAAGTTTTAAATTCAACGGAACCATCCACGCTGTCAGGGAAGGTGAAATTGTTTTCCCGAATGAACCGGTTGTCAGGGTGGAAGGAAATATTATTGAAACGCAGTTGATTGAAACATTGTTGCTTAATATTTTGAATTTTCAGTCACTGATTGCTACCAAGGCAGCCAGGATACGCCTTGTTGCCAGGGACAAACTACTGATTGATTTTGGCATGCGCCGTGCACAGGGGCTCGGAGCCATTCATGCAAGCAGGGCAGCCATTATAGGAGGTTTTAACGGTACATCCAATGTATATAGTGCTTTTCAGTTCGGTTTTGACTCCAGCGGCACCATGGCACACTCCTGGATCCAGACCTTTGATAATGAGCTGGATGCTTTCCGGGAATTTGCCCGTTTCAATCCCGATAATGCCATATTGCTTGTGGATACCTACGATACACTGAAAATGGGTATTCCAAATGCCATTAAGGTCGCAAAAGAGCTGGAGAAATCCGGAAGAAAATTACTTGGAATCAGGCTGGACAGCGGAGACTTAGCCTATCTCAGCAAAGAAGCAAGGAAGATGCTTGATAAATCGGACCTGGATTATGTCAAAATCGTTGCTTCAAACCAGCTGGATGAACATATTATAAGGAGCCTGATGGAACAGGAGGCTCCCATTGATGCTTTCGGAGTTGGCACAGCCCTGGTTATCGGAAAAGATGAAGGCGCCCTGGACGGGGTTTATAAATTATCACATGTGAACAACAAACCTACAATGAAACTGTCAGAGAACATCTCAAAAATGACACTGCCCGGCATAAAAAATATTTACAGGTATTATCACCAGGATGATAGTCTGTTCTATGCAGATGGTATCGAACTGCAAAACAAAGAAGCTCCTCAGATTATATACCATCCCCAACAACCAGAAAAAAATGTATCTGTAAAAGACCTGATGCATGAAGCCATCATAAATAAAGTGATGGAAAATGGTAAACCACTTTATCTGTCATCCATTGAGGATGTTTCTGAGTATGCCCGAACCAGGATCAGTCAGCTTGACAGTGAATACAAGCGGTTCGAGAATCCGCATCTCTATAAAGTCGGAATAGGCAGAGAATTGATGAATTTACGTGATAACCTGAAATCTGATATCATATGAAAGCCTTGATTATTGTTGATGTGCAAAACGATTTTTGTCCGGGTGGCGCATTGCCTGCTCCGGGCGGGGACAGGGTTGTACCTGTTATCAACAGACTGATGGACCAGTTCGGTCTTATTCTTGCATCACGCGATTCACATCCGTCAGACAGCACCCATTTTGATAAATGGCCGGTACATTGCGTAAAAGGTACAAAAGGGGCTGATTTTCACCACGGACTGGATATTTCAAAAATTCAGCAGGAACTATTGAAGGGAACAGCAGACAAGGATGATGGCTATTCTGCGTTTGAAGCCACCAATAAAAAACTTGTTGAAATCCTGAAAAACCGGCATGTAACTGATGTTTACATTACAGGATTAACAACTGAGTACTGTGTAAAAAGCACTGCCATGGACAGCGTGCGAAATGGTTTCAAAACCTATGTTGTCACAGATGCCATTGCACCTGTTGAACCGGATTCAGAGAACGAAAAAAATGCACTGTCTGAGATGAAGAATGCCGGTATCAGACTGGTAACTTCTGATCATCTTAAATAAAGAGAATTAAACAGACTGGTTTTCACAAACTTCATCTCAAAATAATTTTGGCGCGTGTACCGGGTCCGGCATTCTGCATGATGAACCCTATATGTGCCTTGCCTTTCCATCCTGCAGGGGCACTCTCTTTTAAAGGTAACCGGAATTCACCAAAATCATCCACAGCAAAAACCTCCTCAGCCTTTCTTTGTGTTCCCCATGGATAAACAGCATCCCGATCTTTGCTGTATAAATCAACTCCGTTGTATGGACAGTGAAACATGACTGCTTTATTGTATTTGCCATCTGTTTCATAATCGATACGAATACCGAGCAGACTGTTTTGATCCGGTTTCTGAAGGGTACCTTCCACCATAACTTTCACCTCCAGATTATCAGGCAGATTGCCTGCCAGTACTCCTACTTCCTGATCTGCTTGTGTTTCTTTCCCCATTCCCAGTCGTGCGATCCAGGTCTTGCGGTCAAAATCAGACCAGGAAGAGGTGCCACGCTGCGGATAATAATGGTTTACCCTGATCACATCTGCAACATGTACGTTTGTCAATTCCGATAAACCGGACCTGTCATCCGCCTCGATATATATCGTTCCGAATTCAGGGATGATATGGTCCAGCCAGGCCCAGTGCGTTAAGTCAATATTCTCAAATGTTTCAACAGGTATCAGGTTTTCCTCACCCCCATCACCCCAGCTGGCATGCAATGAGTCAATCCTGTAAACTCTGACATCTCCTTTGTTAAACGGTATATTGTCAAGATGCACGTCGATACGTCTCCGGTAAGGATCACGGTTCCAGATAACTACTCCTATGTTATGTTCATCGGCAGATGCCATTGCTTCAAAGGGACCGATTATCTTTACCTTTTTCCTGTCAACAGGCATATTGCCATAAATCTTCCAGGCATTGAAAACCGCTTTGCGGTGTCCGTCACGGGTAATCAGTCCCATACAGGTTGCCCTGGCACGGGAAGGATCCATATACCATGCCCAGCTGAATGAAGTCAGTTCCGGCCGGGATAACAAAATGTTAAAATCATGCAATATCTGTGCAGCACCTTCGTATGTGCTCCTGACATCATCATTGCGGCACCATGGTTCGATCAAATCTGCTGAGTGCCATTCATCCATTATCATGGCAGTAGTGTTGAAATGAGGGTAGCGGTCCAGGCTTGCAACCACCTTATCAATCGAATGCAGTGCCAGCTCCCCGCTTCCATAATGATGAAAAGTGAAGGCATCCATGGGCAATTTGTTTTTGGCAACAAATTCAGGGAAAGAACGATGCCATACCAGCTCCGGTGCAGAAGCCGGACCTGCAATATATGCATCCGGATTGACAGAAAGCACAGCCTCAACTGTGGCGGTATATACCTGCTGAAATTCTTCTTCTGTACCCGAATAAAAAACATACAGTCCGTCTGCCTCATTCCATACTTCATCCACACCGAACGTGATTCCCATGTCGACATAATGCTGAGCCACAGTCGTAATGATTTCTTTCCATTTCTCAATGGAATTTGGTGTCCTTGAATCGCGATATTTTGTAATAACGGTATCCTGAAGAGGAAAAGGACAGTAACAATAAGCACCGTGTAAAAGGACATTTTGCTTTTTAAGCTCAGTGACCATGTGATCGAGCGACTCAAAATCATAAATCAAGCTGTCCGGGGTTCCTGTTATCATGGTGTTAAGTCCGAAGCCAGAGTATCTCCTTCCCCATCCCAGTTCTATTCTGTATGTCTCAATGTTCAGTTCGTTCATGATTCTAACATTCTGGTCAAATTGTTCCATAGTAGGTCCAACCGGATCATAAACATTGAATTTTGTCTTTATGAGCGGATTATCCACTCCTACCGCAAAATCAACATATACTTCATTCAGAATCAGGCGAGGCAACTGTGACTGCATCGGACAATGAATGGCAATCAGCACGGTCATCATAATGCCTCTGACAGTTTTCATCGATGGGCTATTTTTTTGCATGATGATATGTTTATTTGATTTGTATTCAGCAGAATTAAAACATTCTATTAAGCATTCAACTGTAACGGAAATTCAGAGTTAAAATCTTATCTGAAATGATGACAACTAATTTAGGCCAATTGGCAGAACAATACACATGATTCCATATAATACTTCAGGAATAGACGCCTGCCCGTGATACAGAAGTCAGGTAAAAGTGAATTCTGATGTCATAATCAGCGCTTTGCCGGGTACAACTCAAAAAAAAAAAAAACCGGCACCTGTTACCGGATGCCGGTTAAAAACCTATTTTTACCTAACCTACTAACGCCATAATGTACTCTGTTCCATATTTTTATTCAGGTCAAGCTCTTTCTGGGGGATCGGATACAGTGCATGTTTTGCCTGGTAACCCTTGCTGCCCAGTTCTGATTCTGCATCTCCCCAGCGGACAAGATCGGCAAACCTGTGTCCCTCAAAAGCAAGCTCAACCTGACGCTGATGCTTGATATCCTGAAGGAGCTGTTCACCTGACGAAGTAATGGCAGCAACGCCTGCTCTGGTTGTGATGCTGTCGAGTGCCGAATGTGCAGCAGCCTCGTTCCCTGCAAAATAATTTGCTTCGGCCGCCATGAGGTACACATCCGCCATGCGGATCAGCCGGACGTTTGTTCCGTAATTTAATTCAGGCTGGGCTTTCAGATCGGTTTCGCTTTCCCATGTGCCGTATTTCAGTCTGACAAATCCCTCACAATCGTATGGCAGGTCTCCGCTGTTCCTGTAATCCCCACCCAGTGCAATTAATTCCGCCTCAGTCATTATTGAAGCTTTTCTTCTTATCGAGTCATCAGCTGTAAAGGCGTTAAAAATAGCTGCTGTTGGATAGGCAAACCCCCATCCGCTTATCAGACCTGATTTTCCGCCTTCAAAATACCCGTCACCACGCGGGCCGCATAGCTGCCAGTGAATGTTATTTTCCTGGCGGCGGCCATTGCCCCATACAAAGTTGCTCCACTGGTTGCCCTGGTTAGTTTCATAACTGATTTCAAAAAGGGATTCGCTTCCAAACTCGGTCACTTTCCTTAGTATTTTTGAAAAGTTTTTTTCCAGCACATATTCTTTTGACTGGATGACTGCATCGAACTGGGTTACCGCATCGGCATATTTCCTCTGATACAGATATGCCTTACCCAGCAAAGCCTGTGCCGTACCTTTTGATATCCTCCATGCATCTCCCTGGCTTTTTACTTTCAAGTCGGCTACTGCATCGGTAAGGTCGGTTTCTATCTGTGTCCAGATCGCACTTGCAGGATCAGCAGCCTTTGCATATTCATCGCTGGAGAGTTCTAATGTTACAAGCGGTACATCTCCAAACATAGTCACCAGCTCAAAATAGTAATAGGCACGTAAAGCTTTGGCTTCGGCAATAATAACAGCCTTTGCAGGCGTGTCATCTTCAACTTTTGCTATCACGTTGTTGGTCCTGAATATGCCCTTATAACATGTTTCATAAACGGTTGCAATGGGAACGTTGCCCGGAGTGTAATTAAATTTGGCCAGTTGCTGATAAGGGGGCTGGTCATTGGAATTGCTTCCTCCACAATTAATTTCACCGCTTGGCAGTTCTTTTACCATCCACATGCTGTTCCAGTCCTGTCCATACAATGACTGCAACATATCATAGGCACCAACCAGTGCCGAAAGTGCCTGTGCATCGGTCTGATAAAACTCATCCTGCGGGATACCCCCTGTTTTTTCGATGGTAAGAAAATCTTCTGAGCAAGCTGTAATGAGTACAGTTGCCATGAAAAGTGTCAGTACTTTATAATATATCTTTGTTTTCATAGTTCAAAATTTGAATTCATTAAAACGATACTGATAATCCGAATAATACTTTACGCGGTATTGGATAAACACCCCTGTCGATACCGAGACTTGAATCTTCATCACTGCCTGCTTCAGGATCCATACCTTCATATTTGGTAAATGTAAAGTAATCCTCAAGAGATACATAAAGCCTGGTCCTGCCGATTTTAGACTTGCTCAGTAATGATGAAGGCAAAGTATATCCAACCTGCAATTGTTTGATACGGGTGTATTTTCCATCAAATACCAGGACATCGCTTCGATAGGTCTTCTCATCAATATTGGACTTGCGAAGCGCAGTATTATTGTAAAACAGATCGGGCTTATTGCATGTTGCACGGTCACTTCTGACAAAGCCCATCAGAACCTGGTTTCCCGATACTCCCTGAGCAAAGATATTCAGATCAAATCCCATATACTCAAGACTGATATTACCGCCGTATATCAATTTTGGATGCGGACTGCCGATATTGGTCAGGTCATAGTCATTAACAACGCCGTCAGGTGGTGATCCGTCGGGACCAGAAACATCAACAAATACCGGATTACCATCGGTACCATATCCGTCGGTTTTAAATCCGCGGAAATACCATATGGGTTCGCCAATCTCAAATGCAGTTGCACCCATCCAGCTTGGTCCGACACGCATACCGGGCAGTACATTTGCATCGGCATTCAATGCTGTAACTTCATTTTTCAATGTACTCATGTTCACATTAACCTCATAATGAAGTATGCCTTCTAAATTTCTGTATCCGAGATTTAACTCAATACCGGAATTTTTAACATCACCAATATTTCTGAAAGGAGCAATGTTACCCGCTGGTGCCGGTGCATCAATACGGGCCAGCAAATCTTTTGTCTCCTTGAGGAAATAATCGGCTGAAAATGACAATTTGCCTCCTAAAGCTCTTAAGTCAATACCTATATCAGTCTGCTGGCTGGTCTCCCATGTAAGGTCAGGATTTGGAAGATATGCCGGTTCAGAGCCCACAATGCCATTGTATAAAATATGCTCATTGACAATTGCATCCAGGTATGCAAACTGTGTAATGCCGAATAGCGGACTAAACTGGGGATAGTTTTTCCAGACACTTCTGAGGTTGGATATGTTACCATTTTGTCCCCAGCTGCCTCTTATTTTTAAGAAATCAATGATGTCTTTCGGGAAGAAACTTTCTTCGCTGATTACATATCCGGCTGAGAATGAAGGGAATAAACCCCATTTTTGATCAGGTGCCACAAGCGAAGTTGATGCTCCATCACGGCGAACAGATGCCTGAAGCAGGTATTTACCCTGGTAATTGTAAGAAATCCTGCCGAAATAAGAAACAACCCTTTCTTTAAAAAGGTTACCGTTTACGGTTCCTCTTCCGTTCGCGTCGCCGGCAGCATAGTTCAGTTCGGAGAATTGTTCGCTTTCAACAAACATATTATCCATGACACCGTTAAGAATACTGTGATCAAGTGATTCAGCCGACATACCCGCTACAATATTGAAATTGTTTTGTCCGATACTTTTATTATATGTTACGAAGTTTTCCCATTGCCACCTGCTTTCGGTATAGGAATTGTTGGTGACACTCGGAGTTCCGTTACTGCGGGTATCAGAATAATAATACTTTGGATTCCAGAATTTACGAAGCTGATGGGTGTAATCCAGACCTAATCTTGATGTATAGACAAGTCCCTGCAGAGGTGAAATTTCCACATAAAAGTTACCCAGTACATTATCTGATACGGTGTTCCCTTTGCTTAGATCAAGCCTGAGTAAAGGATTTACCACTTCACCCTGTATGTATTGTGAAATTGCATAATATCTGCCATCAGGAGCCTTATTATATGCTGTACCACTGCGGTAAAGCGTTCTGACAGCTGCCGGCATGGATGTCGTATCGTCATAATACGGTGGTGTAAGCGGATCAATTCCCAGAGCACCTGCCAGCACCCCGTCAAATTCGCTGTCTTCAGGTATTGCAGCTCTTTTGGAATTGGCATAGGAAACTTTCGAACCTACTCTTAACCAGTTGTTTACTTTGTGATCAACATTCAGGCGGCCGCTCATCCTCTTGTAGTTAGCTTTTCCACCGCCTAAGATGCCATCCTGATCGTAGTATGACAAAGATGTAACAAATGAAGTCATTTCATTGCCTCCTGTAAATGACAGGTGATGCTTCTGCATCGGGGCATTTTCGAATATCTCATCAAGCCAGTCGGTATTATAACCGGAAGAAGAAACCGAAGGTATGATTCCGTCATTCATAAAATCGACATATTGATCTGCATTCATCAGCTGAGGCAGGTTTCCGGCACTTTGAATCCCATATTGAAAACTGTAATTAACAATACTTTTACCGGCTTTTCCGGTTTTGGTAGTGATAATGACAACGCCATTTGCACCTTCGGCACCATATATGGCAGATGAGGCAGCGTCTTTCAGTACTTCCATCCTTTCAATATCTGCAGGCTCAATATTCAATACATCATTTGTTTTAATACCGTCAACAATAAACAATGGTTGTGAATTACCATTAGAGCCTGCACCCCTGATCCTTACCTTTATGCCTGAACCAGGTGATCCTGAGGCGGGTAAAACATAAACACCTGCCGTTCTACCCTGTAAGGCCTGCTCAGCTCTTGAAATTGATGTATTGGCAATATCCTCTGCTTTAACGGTTGATATGGAGCCGGTTACAAGACTCTTCTTTTCAACGCCATAACCTACCACCACAACCTCTTCCAGACCAAGGACATCAGGATCAAGTCTGATTTCAACAGGGCCGGTACCATTCACAGCAACCTCTTTTGTAATGTATCCTACAAATGAAACCTGCAGGACAACTTCATCCTGATCAGTCTCAAATGTAAAATTACCGTTTACATCGGTTATTGTACCGGTTTGTGTGCCTTTAACAACAATATTGACACCTGGCAGGGGATCTCCGCTTTCGTTGCAGAATACAGTACCCGATATCGGATTTAATTTTTTGTTATCTTCCAGACCTCTGATAACAATGATCTTATCAAGTACTGTGTATGTGGCTTTTACTTCAGGTAAAACCATGTCAAGTATTTCACTGATCAGCTGATTGTCTGCCTTTACAGATACCTTCCTGTTAACATTTATCTGGTCAACTTTATAAAAGATGTTAAAATCGCTTTTGTTTTCGATTTCCCTGAAAACATCTTCCAGAGTCCCATTTTGAATGTTAATGGAAAGTTTTGCATATTGTGGGTATATTTCCGCTGTAACACTCAGCGTGGCAATAACCATGAAAAGAGTTATAAATTTCATAGTCAGAACGATTTTGTTTAGGAAAATTTTTGATAAAAAAATTCCCTTTGAGTTATTTTTACTCATATATTTGTAGTATTAAATGGTTAATAAATGGCTAATGCAATGAGGTTAAATAGCATTAGCTGTTAACTGATTTACAGAAACAGGGAATACATTATGTATTCTCTGTTTTTTTGTGTGTGGCTGGTCAGGGTTCTTTCATAGTATTTAGGTTTTGGTTAATAATCAGAGTTAATAGGGGTTTTATCTTCTTATAATATTCATTTTCTGAGTTTTTCAATGGTAACAATCTTATTGCTGACGGTGTAATGAATGGGAGTTGTTAATCTGATGGCATCCAACACCTGGTATATGGTTTCATAATTCTCAAATTTACCTTTATACCTGTGTACAAGAAGCTCAGGATCTTTCACTGTAATGGAATAGCCATACCACCTTTCGAGCTTGACAACAATTTCTTCCAGGGATTCATTATCGAAGTAAAGTATCTGTTCTTTCCAGGAAGTTATTGATTCGGTATTCCTGGTAAGATCAGTCTTAAGATCACTTTCTTTCTTTTTGTCGATGTCTGTCTTAACTTTTAAATCAGATATGATGATGGTACGGTCAGATTTATTGAAAACCGCTTTCTGGTTGGGCTCCAGGATAACCTGATTACAGGAGGCATTTGAATGTCCGGCTTTCTGGATACAAACTTTGCCTTCAATCAGGGTGGTTTCCACCAGTTTGTCATCAGGGTAACATTTAACATTAAATGAAGTTCCAAGTACCCTTATTCTCAGGTTGCCTGTGCTGACATTAAACGGCTTGCTTTCATTCTTTGCTACCTCAAAATATGCCTCACCTTCAAGATAAACTTCCCGTTCATTCATCAGTTCAAAACGGGCAGGATATCTTAACCTGGTTTCAGAGTTAAGCCAGATTCTGGAGCCGTCTGACAGGATAACCTCCGATTTCTGACCTTTCTGTACAATTATTTCATTCTCTGCGGCAGATTTCCCGGCAGAAAAGGTCCTGACAAGACTGACAGATGCAAATGTTATCCCTGCACCTATGATAAATACAGCTGCATATTTGAGGAAATTCATCCATGGTCTGATCTTTTGTTTTTTCAGTGTCTGTTCGAAATCAGACTTCAGACTGTGAGATATCCTGTCCCAGGATTCCCCGGTTTTGGCCAGTACTGTATCAGTAAAGGGTTCTGAATTATTCCAGATTATTTTCAGTTGAAAGAATAGTTCTCTTATCTGATCATCCTCCCTGATTACCTGCAACAATTCCAGTTTTGATCTCTCATCAAGCGTGCCCTCAAAGTAATCCAGTATTTTCTTTTCAATATCCCTCATAAAATTAAATTTTCAATGGTCACTCTACAGTATAATGACGCAATTTCTGGTATGGTCTACGTAATGTATTAGGATTTTTTTTACAGGCAGGGATTTATTTGCTCGCTTACCCCGCAGCAAAGCTACGGGGAACCGGAGCGAAGCGGAGCTCACTGAAAGTAATGCGCTCGCCGGGATTCATCCCTTCAGGTTTCCCAGCTTTTCCCTGATGGTTTTCAGGGCCAGATATATATGCGTTTCAACGGTTCTTTGCGACAGATTCAGCTTCTCGGATATTTCCTTTGATGACAGTCCTTCAAACCTGCTCAGCCTGAAAACCTGCTGCTGCTGGTCAGGCAGTTCACTGACGATCCCGGTTATTCTTTCCCTGAGATCGTCGGATATTAATTGATCCAGTATAGCTTCATCCTGGAAGTATTCCATTTCAAGTTCTGCCATCTGTATATCTGCTTCAGACATGAATTTAGGTTCATTTTTTTTCATTCTCAGGATATTAATACACTGATTTCTGGTACTTGCAACAAGGTATGCTCCCAGAGAACTTCTTAAAATTATTTTTTCTTTCCTGTTCCAGAGCCGCATAAATACATCATGTACAGCCTCCTGAGCCAGGGAATCGTCTTTGAGAATTCTACGGGCAAAAGAAAAAAGCCTTGGATGATAGATTTTAAACAGGTGCTCAAACGTAAAACAATCTCCTTCTTTCAGCTTCTGCAGAATTATGGTCTCGTCAATATCCATAATCAATGAAGTAGGTCCGGACAAAGTATATCAATATCAATCAAATGTAAAGAAATCTGGTTTCTTCTACAAATATTATTACAAAATGAACCTGATATGAGAACAATTGAAGCATAAGCTGCTCATTGTTTCTGGTTATGATTTTCTCCTGATTCAGTAAGACCTGTCAGCTATCATAAGATAGTCTGTTTTATATCAGCATTCGGTCTTGCCTTTGTAAGAAATATTCACTTATTTTATCATCTGTCAAACCATTATGTCAGATCCTATGAAACCACGGATACATCGGCAATACTTATTCCTTTTATTAATCATCGCTTTTCTGGCAACCGAATGCACTACGAAGACCGGTCATCCCAGAGTGATATATGATCTATCCGGAAACTGGCTTTACAGGTTAGATGACAAGAAAACCGGAATGGCAGAAAAATGGTACCTGCAGATGTTCACTGATTCAGTCAGATTTCCGGGTACACTGGATGAAAATATGACTGGCTGGCTTAACCCGGATACCACCTGTATGCATCTCAGCAGGGTATATCAGTATGAAGGTGCAGCCTGGTTTAAAAAGGAAATAGAAGTTCCGGCCGGATGGGAAAACAAACACATTGAACTCATCATGGAGCGCACTAAGGTAACTAATGTCTGGCTTGATTCAATTTACCTGGGTACCAATAACAATATTTTTTCACGACAGGTATATGACCTCACCCGAAAATTAACTGCAGGAAAGCATACCCTGAACATCACGGTTGATAACGATATTCGGCTGGTGCCTGTTGAAGGCTCCCATGCATATGAAGAAAATACCCAGACCAACTGGAATGGCATTCTTGGTATGTTTTGTCTTGAAATATCCGAACTTTCAAGGATAAAACAGATCAGAATCATCCCGGATATCCAGAAAAAGAATATCAGGGTTCAGGTGATTACCGATATACCTCTTACCGATCCTGGTAATTATGCCGTAACCCTGTATGCAAAAGCATGGAATACAAGTAAAAAACATCATGTCAGGCCTGTTACATTTCCCTTACAAAAAGTATCCGGGGAGAAAGAAACGGAGCTTGTTTATGAGCTTGGTGATGATGCCCGGCCATGGAGTGAATTCAATCCTGTATTGTATAAACTATATGTGATCCTTAACAGAAACGGAAAACCCACGGACAACCGGTCAGTTGATTTCGGACTGAAAGAATTCAGGACCAATGGCACAAACTTCAGCATCAACGGCCTGAAAACCTTTTTGCGTGGCAAGCAGGATGGCTGTGTTTTTCCTCTCACAGGCCATCCGCCAATGGATACAGCAGGATGGTCAAGGATTTTCAGGATTGCCAGATCATATGGTCTCAATCATTACAGGTTTCACAGCTGGTGCCCTCCTGAAGCAGCCTTTCTTGCAGCCGATATCTGTGGTATCTACCTTCAGCCTGAACTGCCAATATGGTGGAGCTTCCAGGCACATGATTCCTCACAGGTCGCATTTGTGATGAAAGAAGGTTACAACATGCTGGATAACTACGGAAATCATGCTTCATTCGTAATGATGGCCCTTGGCAATGAAATATTCCAGGACAGGCAGGTATTACGTCAGATGGTCAGTGATTTCAGAAAGTATGATGACCGCCGCCTGTATGCCCAGGGTTCCAATAATTGGCTTTCTGATCCCGTGCTGGCCGCAGGTGATGATTACTGGACAACCTTCCGCACCGGGAAGGAAAAACCTGACTGCAGCACCGATGTACGCGCCTCAATATCTTTTGCTGATTCAAGAGAAGGAGGAATACTGAATACTTTTTACCCCTCTTCCGACAGGACTTTTTCAGAGGCGATCAAAGGCATACCTGTGCCTGTCATCGGTCATGAAACAGGGCAATACCAGGTGTATCCCAATTATAACGAGATATCCAAATATACCGGTGTGCTGAAACCCCTGAATCTCGAAATATTCAAAAAACGCCTTGAAGATAAGGGCATGATGGATCAGGCCGGTCTGTTTTTTCTGGCATCCGGCAAGCTGTCTGCCATATGTTACCGTGATGAAATTGAAATGGCCGTCCGAACGCCGGGTTTCGGTGGATTTCAGTTACTCGACCTGCAGGATTACCCGGGACAGGGGACAGCACTGGTAGGTATGCTCGATGCATTCATGGACAGCAAAGGACTGATCACTCCTGCATCGTTCAGACAGTTTTGCAACGATGTTGTTATTATGGCAATCATGAAAAAGTATTGCTGGACCAGCAATGAAAACCTGGCAGCTGAAATCAGGGTTGCCAATTTTGGCCCGTCAGGTCTCGAAAACAAAAACATTATCTGGAAACTGGCGGATGAAAACGGCAAGGTTCATTATTCAGGTAATGGTTTCAGCAACACAATACCCCAGGGCGAGATTACAACCATCCAGGAAATCATGCTGAATCTGAACAACTTCAGCAAAGCTGTCAAAGTATATCTTGATATTCAGATAGAAGGTACCAGTTACAAAACCCGTTATCCTGTCTGGGTCTTTCCCCAGGAAACACCCATCGAAGTTCCTGAAGAAATTATGGTTGCCCGGAGGTTAGACGGAGAAGCTGCCACTCAGCTGGAAAAAGGAGGCAGCGTCTTGTTATTCCCTGATTTCAAATCCAATGAGAAGAACAGTGTTGAAGGAATGTACATTACTGATTTCTGGAACTGGGTGATGTTTAAAACGATTTCGGAACAGTATGATAAAAAAGTATCACCAGGGACAATGGGACTGCTGACCGATCCCTCCCATCCCGTCTTCAACGCATTTCCTACTGATTATCATTCAGACAGACAATGGTGGACCATAGTAAAAAACAGCCGCCCAGTTATCCTTGATAAAACACCCGGCAGCTACAGACCAATTGTACAGGTAATAGACAATATAGGACGCAACCATAAACTCGGCCTGATCTTCGAGATGAAGGCAGGGAATGGTAAGTTACTTGTATGTGCATCCAATCTGCCGGCCATTATTGATAAACCTGAAGCCCGGCAGCTGTATGCAGGTATTCTGAATTACATGCAGAGTGCAGCTTTTGAACCGGAGACTCTGATCCCTCAGGGTGATATTAAAAAGCTATTGGATTAATTTTATGTTAAAAATAACAGCTAATGCAAAGTACTCACAACCACAGATATATCAACCATGAAATTTCAAATCATCAAACTTATCATTATTTTTGGACTCATGCATGCCTGTAAACCTCCGGCATCTGATACCGGAACCCGGAAAAACAATGTTCCGATTGACAGCTTATTTGAGCGTTATTATGAAGAACGGATGGAGCGGTATCCGCTGGAAGCCACAATGGCCGGTGATTACCGCTTTAATAATCTTTTACCGAATGATTTAACACAGTCCTTCAAAGAAGACTTAAAACATTTTTATACCAGGTATCAAAATCTGCTTAAAAAATATGACAGAAACCAGCTCAGTGAAACTGAACAGGAGAGTTACGATATTCTTAACCGGGAATGTGTTATCAACCTGGAAGGACTGGAATTTCAACAGGAACTGCTCCCCGTGAATCAAATATGGTCTCTTCATTTGCAAATGGGGCAGCTTGCTTCCGGTAAAAGCATCCAGCCATTCAGAAATACAGAAGATTATGACAACTGGTTACAACGGCTTGAAGCATTTGTTGTATGGTGCGACACTGCAATTGCCAATATGAGAAAAGGTATGAAAACCGGTTATGTCTTACCCGGGTCATTGATAAATAAAGTGATACCTCAGATGGCTGAGTTCGCATCAGGTCCTGTAATAAATCATCTTTTTTATGCTCCGGTCAGATCTTTTCCTGACAATATTGAGCCCGCGGAAAGAACAAGACTAAAACAGGATTTTTCAGACATGATTGAAAAACAGATCATACCGGCATTCAGCCGGTTGCATCATTTTCTTCAAAACGAATACCTGCCCGCCGGCAGAGAATCATCAGGCATCGGAAACCTGCCTGATGGTGATAAGTGGTATCAGTTTTTAATCAGGTATTATACCCATACCGACCTGACGCCTGATGAAATCTTTCAGATTGGTCAGCAGGAGGTTGAGCGAATATCGGCTGAAATGGAAAAGGTAAAGGCTCAGACAGGATTTGAAGGCAGCCTGAAATCTTTCTTCAATTACATCAGGACAAATAAAGAGCTGATGCCCTATACAAAACCCGAACAGGTTATTGATCATTTTAAAGAGATATATGCCACCGTCAGGCCCAATCTTCCGGGCTTATTCGATCTGGTCCCGAAGACACCTTTTGAAATCAGAAGGACCGAGGCCTTCAGGGAAAAAACCGCCAGCGCGGAATATAATCCTGGATCTTCTGACGGTTCCAGGCCGGGGATCTTTTACGTACCTGTACCTGATGCCAGAACCTATAATGTATTTGCCGACGAAGATTTATTCCTTCATGAAGCCATTCCCGGACATCACTTTCAGATATCTTTACAGCAGGAAAACGAGAGGCTTCCGAAATTCAGAAAGATATTATGGTACAGTGCCTACGGCGAAGGCTGGGCTTTGTATTCCGAATCCTTGGGTAAAGAGCTTGGCCTTTACAATGATCCATACCAGTACTTTGGAATGCTTAATTCAGAAATGCACAGGGCCGTCAGACTGGTTGTCGATGTTGGCATTCATACAAAAGGGTGGACCAGGGAGCAGGCCATCCAATATTCACTGGATCATGAAGCTGAACCAGAAAGTTCCATCGTGGCAGAAATAGAACGGTATATGGCCGGACCTGCCCAGGCTCTGTCATACAAAATCGGACAACTGAAAATACAGGAATTAAAAGCAAAAGCCGAGAAGACATTGGGTGAAAAATTCGATATCAGGCAATTTCACAACATACTGCTGGAATCCGGTTGTTTACCGCTCAGCCTGATGGAGAAAAAGATCAATGACTGGATAAGTACTGCACAGGATTTTTCATTCCGGTAAATTTCATCTCTCTTTGGATGAGCATATTTTATTAAAGCTTCTGGATAATCCGAATAGTATTGTATCAAGGTACATCGAAATATGAGATCAATCTTCAATGATCTTAAAATCCTTTTCAAGTTTTAACAGATCAATGATCTCTTTGAAATCAGGGGACAGATTTTTCAGTAAAAACTTCTTTTTCTTTTTCCAGGCAAATTTGCGCAAAGTAACAAGAACTTTCGCCGCATAGGTATCCATGAATTCCAGACCTTTCAGGTCGATGATTACAGTGGTGGTTTTGGGAGCAACTATAGCCCGTAAAACCTTGATCTTGAATTTGTTCGCATTTTTCAGATCGATTCGGTCTGTTTTCTCAAATGAAAAAATCGAATAGGATCTGTCCTCTCTTCGGATCATAATACAATAGTGATTATTGTTTAATCTTAAAATTCATTCAAAGTTATGTATTATTTGGAATAATATGTTTGGTTATTATTTACAGACCTTTTACGCAGACTCTGCAGGCCTCCGTTCTTGTTTCTTGTATAATCTTTCCGGATTGCAATATTCTGTGTTGCAAAAAATATCTAATTAATAGTAACTTAACGGCAATATCTTCCATATTTCAATGTTTATCTATTCATTGGAGTGTTTCAACGATTCGGTTTTGCCTTCTCATTTCGTTGCAGTATGTTTGCCACGGTTCAGGATAGTAGACAGGTATATCCCGATCGGCAATCAATACAGGGCAGATTTTTTCCGGAATCCCGAAAAGACAAGACTCTGAAATTTGCCTTTATTGATCCTGATATCAATGATACCTGGCCTTTTCAAAGCATATATTTCTGAGAGTATAGTAAGTATGTAATGTATAAAACCGTTCCCTTGTAAATGATATCATAAAGAAAAAAACAACATCACCAGCTATAAAAAGGCGCTTTTAATGAAGCCGGGTTTTTCAACAGCAAGGATCTGGGAAAAAATCTTAATTGAAAAAGGGGGACTTAATCGCCCCCCTTTATCTCAACCAGATTATAATTATTATCTGGATATGATGAATTTGCTTGATCGAACCGAATCGTTACCGGAAATAACCATATAATACAACCCGGGTGATAAGGAACTGACATCCAGTCTTTCATTTGTCGAGTTCATAACAAACTCATTATAAACTGTTCCGGAAGCATTGATTATTCGCACCTTTAAGCCTTTGAATTCGATATTATTAATGGCAATATGAATATAATCATTTGCCGGATTCGGATATAAGTCTATATGAACGTTTTCTATTGAGTTTTGATCCAGTGAGGTTTCTAAAGGCGGCAGTAATACCGCATCTATCACATGCACCACGCCGTTGTCGGCTTCGATGTCAGCTACGGTGACCATGGCATCGTTGATGTATACA
>JAFGBD010000075.1 GCA_016933335.1 Bacteroidales bacterium
ACCACACTTGCCAGTGCACCTTCCATACCGGCTATCACAACGATCACCTTGCATTTTCTTATTTCAGGGAGCTTATCTACCAGCCTGTGTATACCTGCAACCCCGACGTCGAAAATCCGGATCACATTATTACCGAGCAGTTCAGCTGTAACTGCAGCTTCTTCAGCGACAGGAATATCTGATGTACCAGCTGTTATAACTGCAATTCTGCTTTCAGGAGGGGTGATCTTTTTCTTTTTTATTGATATTATTCTGGCTTCACTGAAATAGATCGTATCAGGATGAATTGATTTCACCATTTCATACATCTCCCTGTTTGCACGGGTACCGATTATATTATTCTCCTTATTGATCATGACCCTGAAAATTTCCCTTACCTGCTCATTGGTCTTGCCGGCGCAATACACTATTTCAGGAGAACCTGTCCTTATCTCACGGTGATGGTCAATCCTGGCAAATCCAAGATCGGTATAAGGGAAGGTTTTGAGTACTTCAAGAGCTTCAGGGATGCTTTTAGTTCCCTTTTTAACTTCTTTCAGCAGTTTTTCTATTTCTTTTTGTGTCATGATCTTTAAAGTTGGGGATTAAAACTACCGGTTTTGTAACCCTCGAGGTCCAAAGATATGTATCTGAATCCGATTTTTTTCAGGTTAGATATAATAAGTTCTTTCTGAGGGTCATTCACTATTTTTTCGAGAAATCCCGGGAGACATTCTATTCTGGCTAAATCAGAATGAACTCTTACCCTGGTTCCGGGATATCCTTTTTCAAACAGGAAATCTTCTGCTGCTTCAATCATTTTTAAAGTACCTTCACTTATCTCGGTTTCAAAAGGGATACGTGTAAGAAGGCAAGCCATTGCCGGTTTGCTCCATAGGGGCAGATCAGCCCTTCTGGAAAGAGTCCTGATATCTTCTTTGGTCAGCCCGGATTCAGCAAGAGGACTTCTGATCTGCAGTTCCTTCAATGCTTTCAGTCCGGGACGAAAACTGGTAGTATCGTCAGAATTAGTTCCATCTGCTACATAATTGAAATCATTTTTCCCTGCAAATTCTATGATCTTGTCAAAAAGCATTTTTTTGCATAAATAGCAGCGGTCAACCGGATTACCTCTGATTACCTCGGGAAATTGTAAATCAATTATATGGTGATCTATTTCATGTTTTTTTGCGAATTCAATTGCTTCATTTATTTCGCGTTTTGGGATAAATGGTGTACGCAGAGTCACGGCAATGAATTTGAGATTTGGCAGCATCTTTGCATGGTAAGCCAGGTAGGAGCTGTCAACTCCTCCTGAAAATGCCACTACGAAAGATCGCATATCTTTCAGAATAGTATCAAGACGTTCTGTTTTCTTTTCTGTCATAACCCGTCAGAGTCTGAATGAGTAAATTTGAGTTACTTTTTATATTTTTGTCCTGCAATAGCTGCAATTATTTCATTATAAACCTCTTTTACAGGCAATCCTCTTTCTGATGCAATTTTCCGGCACTCATCGTATTCCGGTTTGCACGATACCTGTTTATCATTATAAAATGAACGTTTTACGCTTACTTCACCATAAATAGTCTGAAGAGTGTCGAATTTTCTCACAAGTGTATCTTTTCTGAAGGGGATGGTTCGGGTTCCGACAGAAGTTGATTCTGTGAAAATGATTTCCTTAACGGAATCAGCACTCCCGTTCTCACAGATTACATTCAGGACATTTGCCGGTCTTCCTTTTTTCATTATTATGTTTGATATGAAAACATCAGAAGCCCCCACTTTGAATAATTCTTCAGATATATGTTCAAAGAATTCCGGATTCATATCGTCAATATTGCATTCAATCAATACCGCATCATGTCCAGTGGTTTTCTCTTCGGTTTGACCAACAAAAACCCTCAGAAGGTTAGGGACATCAGGATGATCTTTCTGGCCAACACCATAAGCGGTTTTCTCAATGGTCATTGTGAGGGGCATTTTTGTCTGTGTAACGAGCGTTTTCAGTATAGCAGCTCCCGTAGGGGTTGTAGCTTCAAAGTCGACACCTCCTTTTCTTACAGGCAAGCCTTTGATTATTTCAACTGTTGCGGGAGCGGGAACAGGCAGAGTACCGTGTGCACATTTAACAAACCCACTTCCGAGTTCAACTGTAGAAACTGCCACTTCTTCAATTTTCAAAGCATTGAAACAGATAGCTGCTCCAACAATATCAATTATTGAATCAACCGCGCCTACTTCATGGAAATGCACAGTATCGGAAGGGACACCATGTACAAATCCCTCAGCATCAGCTACATGTCGAAAAATTTTATTGCTTAGTTTTTTTGTTTTTTCGTCCAGACCGGAGTCATTAATAATTTTTTCTATATCTGACATATGCCGGTGCACATGTTCATGACGTGTCTGCTTTACGGTGGCCCTGGTGCCGCTTATGCCATGACGCTGATCTTTTTCAACAATTAATTCCCAGCCCTCCAGCTTAAGTTTATTCAATTCATCTGTCAGGTAAGTTTTATCTACTCCCAGATCTATCATTGCTCCCAGATTCATATCGCCGCTGATTCCGGAAAAACAATCGTAATAAAGAATTTTCATTTAAATCTATTTTTATTAAGACAAACAGAACTTAAAATTGTTGTAATTTTTTGATACAAATTTTCAGAGTGCTAATATACAATTTAACAACACTTCGATAAATGCCAGCTTTAAAAAAATAACAAACTGAAATCAGATAAAAATTTTAGTCAGAGGGTAAAGAAATCCCTGGTCAGCTTATTTATAAGGACAGAGTTAAGGGTTAAAATTACGGAATATGGAAAAAAAATTGTAATTTTCACCACTTTTCGTAACTGATCATTAAGATATTAATTCTACTGCTATGCAAAGAAGAGATTTCATTTTTAAGTCAGCAGGAGCCGGACTGGCAGCAGGTACTGCAGCCAGTATCGGACGCTATAATGATTTGTGGGCAGCCGGCAGTGCATATGCAAAATATGATATGGTTGCCATCATGGGAGGTAGCCCTGATGCCATGTTTGACCTGGGAATTCAGGAACTTGGCGGGATGGGTTCATTCGTGAAAAAAGGTCAGAAAGTTCTGGTCAAACCAAACATAGGATGGGATGTAATTCCTGAATATGGCGCATGTACGAATCCTTTACTTGTAACAAGGGTAATAGAACATGTTTTAAAGGCAGGAGCGAAAGAGGTATATGTATTTGATAATTCTGTCGATTACGGACCCAACTGTTACAAAAATTCAGGTATAGAA
>JAFGBD010000015.1 GCA_016933335.1 Bacteroidales bacterium
AAATCGTCACGCACTTAAAAAGCTCTGTACATTCGATTATCAAAGTATTTCAAAGAACTAATTATTATTTTTAATGCCCACTAGTGAAAACAAATATATTCTGATGAAATATGATATAAAAATCATAATACTATTACTGCTCCTTTTTATTGTATTTTCCTGTAAAAAGGAAGATGAATATAGAGGATCCTATGATATCAAAGGGAAAGTCAGATTTGACAATGGCGAGGATACAAAGAACTCAAAGTTATATCTCGATAAAAATGGTAATCACATCGGGATTGCAAAGGTCGACTTCTTAAAGGGAGGTTCAATCTTTTCAAAAACAACCACATGATAATCTCTGTTAAAAATTTTAAATGGTGCTTCAGGAGAAAAATCCTTTAACTGCCTGAAATCTTTGCTTTGCTGCATTTTTTCCAATGGTAATTTACATATTGGTGAAAAATGAGCATCCCATATCACAATAGCTCCTTTTTCAATTTTATAGCCTGGATTATCAACATCATGCACGAATTCATGGCATTCTGTTTCATTAAAAGCATCCAGGTTCAGAAAATAAAAGAAATCCGGTTCATAAAGATATATTTTCCTTGAATCAAGTCCGTTCTCCTTTATCCAGTCTGAACATTCCTTTACAACCTTTTGAGTTCCCCTAAGCTTGACAGGTAAGTTATGCAACTTAAACGGAAGGGGAATTATAAAAAACAAAAAAATGACAATCATCAATAAATCAACGTATTTCTTGTACTTAAAAGGGGGTATTAAACGAATCAGAAAATTGATTCCTCCAAGGCATAATATTGCGGCAAAAGGCGCTATGGCCACCATATACCGGTGTTCGCCGATTGAATTGCCAACTCCGCTCCACCACATGACCACATGAGCCATAAAATATATAACAAATGGAGTGACAACCAGGAGAAGAGTATTAAGGGATTTTTCTTTTCTTGTGACAAGTGATATGATTATGTGAAGTATTCCTAATATAACCAGAAAGTTAACTACATTTCCAAAAATCAGATGTGCCGCATGAAAATAATACATAAAGCTGCCCTTTCCATATATGTCTACCGCACCTCTGTATGGCATCCTTGTAATCAACCAGAAAATATCCTTATAATAAAAATACCCGATGATGCTGTAAAGAACAAATCCCGCAAGCAGTAATGGAAGATAATAGTACTTCCTCTTTATTAGCAGTACAAGTGCAAATATTGGAATAATAACAATACCTTCGGTTCTGACCATAGGAAGAAAGGATAGGATAACGGATGCCAGAACATATTTCTCTTTTAGGAAAAGATAAACACACAATATTGACACAAATCCAAACAATACTTCTGTCATTCCGGAAATAACAATAATGGAATAAACAGGTATGAAAAATAAGATGATCATAGATACCGGCGAGTACGACAGTTTAAGTTCTTTTGAGACCAAATAACAAATCCACGCTGATAAAACACCTGTAATCAGATTAAATACCTGTACCCCGATCAGACCAAACTGTGCAAATGGTGCAGTCAGCAATGTAAAGACAGGTTTTGCCCAGTGATCCAAGAAGAACTCAGGCCGATGAAAGGCTGCCCTGGCAAATTTGAAATGAGAAATATTGTCTCCTCCGCCATAATATCCTTCAGAGAGAATTAAAAGTGTTAAAAAAAATATAAACAATATACATGCTGTCAGAAAGGCTAATTGTTTTTCAGATGCACTTATTTTCATGTCTCAAGAATTTATCTTTTAAATAAAATATTATATTTTAAAATGCACCAGATTGCCCTGAATCCGTCTTTCCAATTGATTTTTTTCCCTTCATGATAGGTACGGCCATAATATGAAATCCCCACTTCATAGATTCTTATTCCCTTAATTCTCGAGATTTTTGCAGTAACCTCAGGCTCAAAGCCAAATCTTTTTTCCTTGAGTCTTATTCCCTTGATAATTTCACTGCGAAAAACCTTGTAGCATGTCTCCATGTCTGTTAAATTCAGATTGGTAAACATATTGGAGAGAAATGTCAGGAATTTATTTCCTATGGTATGCCAGAAGAACAAAATCCGGTGCGGGTTACTGCCCATAAACCTTGAGCCGTAAACAACATCAGCATGTCCCTCAATGATAGGCCTTAACAGCTCCGGATACTCTCTCGGATCATATTCCAGATCTGCATCCTGTATTAAAATATAGTCGCCGGAAGCTATTTCAATACCCTTTTGCAAAGCAGCCCCTTTGCCCTGATTTTTACTTTGATTGAAAAGTGTGATGGTTTTAGCCTCGTTTAAACGGATATAATCTTCCACCAATTCCCTCGTATGGTCAACAGAACAGTCGTTAATAATAATAAACTCCTGATCAATGTTTTCCAATTGAACCTGTACAATTCTTTCCAGTATGGATATAATTGTTTTTTCTTCGTTATAAGCAGGAATTACAATTGAAAGAATATGTTTCATATATTGCGAATAAAAAGCCAAATATATAAGAATATTTTATTTGAGAAAAATGGCCGACAAGATGTCACTTAAACATTGAAATATCTGACAGGATAATGATTGTTTGATTTGAAGATGAATCAGAGATTTTAAAGCATCCGGATCGAGGTTATCAATCTGATCAGGTCAGAGCTTACATTGTTCATCATAAAAAAGGAGCCGGCATGCCGGCTCCCCTGATCTGACTTGCTAAGAAGTTACTGCTTCTTCATTCAATTGTAATGTATATGTTGTCGTACGGATTGCAAAAACCCTCACGGGTTCATCATGATTGAAACCTAACGTATGGTAGTCCTATCGCTGGACTACCATACCTTTCATCCCTAACTTGCTGTTAATTTCCTGTTTTACCTGGTTAAACCAGGCCAGGTCATTGTCTGTTATATTGCTATTATTCAGGTGTTCTGTCTGCCTGTCTTCAAGTGCCAGCCTGATCTCCTCCAGGGTCTGGTTATCCAGATCAGCTGTCCGGTATGCATAAAAAAGGTCTGAGAGACTCTGGTAATCAAATCCCAGTACCAGATCACTCCAGGATACCAGCTTACCGTCTGTTTCGCACTGATTGAAGCGTTCGATCATTTCTATATTGACAACCACCCTTTTTATATTGGCTTCAGGCGTATCAATATCACTCTTGTTTAAATCATGCATATTATTCTGTGCATGTAATATACCTAACTGGAAAAAAGCCGATGTGATTAACACAAGTTTAAATTTTGCATTCATTTTTTTTTGTTTGATAGTGTTTATTTCAAATTCCAAGTTTGAAATCCAGCCATAGTTGTTCGGTGTTTCTATTTACATATACCAAAAAAAAAATAACAGGTTTAATATATATGACGAGTAATCATAATGATGATATAAATCACCAAAATATGATGACAATCGTCATTCACAATCAAATCCGATCATTCGCACATCATGTTAATTAACTGATTATCTGATAATATGTCTATATTCATATATCTGGCATTTTCATCTAATAACCTGATATTACATTGATAAACCACATAATACCTTACTTCTGGTATTGATAAAATTTTTCCTTTGGTTAGCTCCCGGGATCGGCTTATGCCATTTTGTGATTTTACTGAAAATATGATCATAAACATTTCATCCAATGATCATTATTGCAAGTATCAATTTATATAACCGATAATCTTTCAATCCGTTTTTTTTTATCACTCCAATCGACTATTTTTAAATCCGTGTAATTTTAACTAAAAGAGATCGCTCATGGCAAAAGAATATACCAATGAACTTCAGCTGGATTTTGGCCGGGACGGAAAAAAGCTGATACCTGTCGTAACGCAGGATTTTAAAACAAAGGAGGTTTTGATCCTGGCCTTTGCAAATGAAGAGGCATTTGAAGAAACCCGCATAAGCGGTTATGCGACCTATTACAGTCGCAGCCGCAGGGAGATCTGGAAAAAAGGTCTGACATCGGGCGATTTACTGAAAATTGAAGAAATGAGGATAAACTGTGAGCAGGACTCCCTGCTTTACCTGGTAACTCCGCTCGGGAAGGGTGCCTGCCATGCAAAAAGAAAAAACGGAATGCCACATACTTCATGCTATTACCGAAGGATTTCGGATGATAACAGGCTTGAGTTTATTGAAGAATAGGAAGGAGTTATGAACATATGATAAAATCAAAGTCTTTGACCATTAGTGGAATAAAAAATTAATCATCTTTATCCGATATTCTACATTCATACACAACAAAACCTAAGTCACAAAAAAATCATGTCAGAACAGAAACTTATTATCGGTCTTCCCGCCGGTTCTCTGGCAAATCCTGACAGGGGCGGCAATCTCATTCAATTACTGGAAATTGCAGGATTTAATACCTCAGGATATGAAACCGGCGGTCCGAGCAGATTCACCACCATCAACTACCTTTTCGGATGGGACGGGCGTCCGCAGGAATTTGGTTCGCAGCTTGGTGTCAACGAGCTTGATGTGGCCATTGCAGGCGATGACTGGATAAAGGAAAGGACCATTGAATTCAGGCTGGAATATCAGACAGAAATCAATCTTGAAAAAGCATTGTCTCTGAGGCGGGGTAATGTGAAGATTGTTGGCATTGCCGCTGAAACCGGTGCAGATGACGCAGAGGAATTTTTCAGACATCTCTGCGCAACAAAAAAACTGATCACCATTGTTGCTGAAATGCCATATCTGGCTCTTGACTGGGCACAGCATGTCCTGAAAAAAATCAGTATGTATGACCGGTTTTCTGCGTTCCGTGTCCAGAAATACAAGACACCACCTCAAATAGATACCGGTATCCTGATCTACGAAACCTGGGGAAAGACCGAGGCAAAAGTCAAGAACGGAGGTGCAGACGCCGGTATCGAGATAACCCAATCCGGGATCGCCATTAAAAACTACGGTTTAACCGTTATCGATACCATCATGGAATCGGAAACGGGAATATGGATAAATCCGCAGCTTAAGAAAGATGCTGCTAAAAATGATCTTCTGAAAATGTTCCTGCTTAATCTTTACGGTGTTGTAAATGCCGAAAACAAAGTAATGATACTGTTTAATGTTCCCAACGACACCGTGCCTGAAATAGAAAAGTATCTTTCAGATAATAACCTTTTTGCTGACGAGCCCACCAAAAACGTCGGGAAGTATTTTACCGAATTCAGCATTCAGGTTAATACCAGGAACCGCGAAATACCTCTGGCAAAAGTCAGGTATGAACTTGCCAGAAGAAAAGCCGTAAACATCGATACGATTCCGATCGAGTCATCCATTCAGGGACTGGATGTACTGGATTTTTAACCATACTGGCAGATTTAAACAGCTTAAAATACATGATCATTATCAATTTTTAAACCATTATGTTTTATGTTTTTTCAGGCTGATTTTTATTGAATCCTTGCAAACTCAGCATCGCAGATAATCATACAATATTAAATAGATAGAATTTCAGTGAATTGTTATTAACTTATCTTCAAAAAAAAGAATACATTTTTTAATTTTCATCTTTAACCTGTAAATTACAGTCTTATTAAGTCTAATTGTATCACCAGAAAACAAACGACATGATTACCAAATTTTTTTCATCAATAAAAGAGTTATGTCTTTTCCTGGAAAAACATATCCTGCAAAAAATACTGATATCCGGATTATTGCTTGCATTCACAGGAATAACACATGCACAGCTGACACTTTACAGTTACCAGTCAGGTGACTGGAATACAGTTTCCACATGGACCCTTGATCCGGGAGGTACAACACAGGTTGGAAGTACCATACCTGCAGATGGCGATAATGTCGTGATTTTAACTTCCCGCACAGTTACACTATCCTCCGATATCACAACTTTAAATCTTGACATCACGATCAATGATGGAGGCATTCTGGACCTGGCGGATTATACCTTTACAAATACCATCAGCGTTTTAAGCGGACAAGGGACTCTCAGATTGTCTTCCTCAGGTTTTCCGGCTGTTACTACCAATGATTTTGTGGGATCTGGCGGAGGCACAACCGAATATTACAATACAACCGATTTCAGCCTGTCGGTATCACAGGCAGATTACAATAACCTGACCGTCAATGCAGCCGGGGTCGTTGCCACTCAGGTGAGTGATATCACCATCAATGGAAATCTTCATGTCAAAGAAGGCACCTACAGGATAAATGATAATACTGCTGCCCGGCGGCAGCTGAATATCCTGGGCAACGTTACGGTTGATAACGGTGCATCAATAACAGTCGGCAACGGTGTCACAAATTCCACCACCGACCCTACCGGAATCATTGGCGGAACAGCACCCTTTATTGATTATTATGATCAGCAATCTCATCGTGTTGTTATTTACGGTGATCTCTATAACGAAGGAACCATCAGGTTCACCAACCTTGACTTTCCTGTCTTTGACGTTTTTCCTCCAACCACTCAGGGTCCGTCTTCAGGATTTGCCACGGTTTATTTTATGGGCGCAACAGACAATACACTTACCTGCAACGGCACCACCGATTTCTATAATCTTGTCCTGGACAAGGGAACAGACCAGACCTTCAGACTTACTATATATTCATCAGCATATCAGAATTTCAGGTTATTCGGAGCCAATATCTCGGGAGGAGATAACCCGGGTGGCAATCCGAACCTGAAAAAGGCGCTCTGGATAAGAACAGGAACTCTGGTTTTGAAGGGTCTGACCATCATACCTTCATTATCCGAAGGTACCTGTGCTGATGGTGCCACACCCAATTCCGATTTCTATATACCTGCCAACGGGGCACTGGTAGTTGACGGAGTGGATGTGGTCATCCTCTCTACTGCCGATGATTACAGGGAAATTAATGTCGCTTATGGTGTCAGCGGCGGGACCGGGCTGGTAAATGGCGTTGGCTTGAGCGGATGCAGCTCTGTGTCGATACTTGGCAAGCTGCAAATAAACAACGGATATTTTTCAACCCGTGAATCAGGAGGTTTCATAACATGGGACTGGACATCAGGTCAGTTTGAACTGCATGGCGGACAGGTTGATGCAAAGCAGTTCAGGGCTGCAGGTGTTGCCAGCGGACTTGCGTCATTTACACAAACGGGAGGCACTTTGTACCTCAGAGGGAGGTTTCAGCGGACACCTGCTCAATACACTTCCGTTAGCGATCTGAAAGATTTTTCGGTAACCACCCTGAACACAAACCGAATCACAGCTTCATTAGATGGTGATTACGGGACGTTTAACCTGAATTCGAGTGAAAACGTTTTAAATATGTCGGGCGGTATCATGCGGATTTATGATGTATGTGGCACCGGTGCGGGACAAAACGGAGCATTCGAAGTCCTTTCCTCCGCTGCCAATATTAACGTAACAGGAGGCACTGTTGAAATGATCCCGACCACAGGTACGGCACCGGATGCTTCAACCTACCTGCTGGAAACAAATGCTCCCATTAACAATTTCATAATCAACCGTACAAGCGGAACTGCACCTGTGCAGCTTCAGACATATCCTTTATACATAATCGATAACTTTTCTTTGCAGTCAGGTGAATTCGATGCCAACGACCTGGATGTAAATATTGAAGGCGACTTTTCAATTGAGAACGGGACGACATATACTACCGGCAATAACTGGACGACATTCAACGGCTCAGGAACACAAACATTTACCGTTAACCTTGCGGGTGCCCTGACACTTAACAAACTCAAAACCGATCATCTTCAGACCGATCAATTGAATTTCGCCGGATCGCAGGGTACAATTAATATTTCTGATTCGCTGGTTATCCTGAACGGAACATTGAATGACAACGGAAAAACGATCAACGTGTTCGGTAATGTTTATAACTCGGGAACCTGTTCAGGATCAGGCAGGATTGTATTGAATAACACGGCAGTACAAACAATAAATGGTGACGGCACAGGTGTATTTCAAAACCTGGAACTAAACAGGCCTGTTAACGGGACTGTTCAGGCTGTGCTGGAAAACAGCTGTACCATTAACGGTGAGCTGGCTTTTACAGGTTCAGCAGCAGGATACAAGCAGCTTAACCTGCAGAACTGGAATCTTTCATTTGGCGCATCGGCCAGCATATCAGGAGCAGATGCCAGCAGGTATATCATTTCAGACGGTTCAATGGGCGACGGGGGTATATCCAGGGTATATTCTGCCACTTCGACAAGTTTTACATTCCCTGTCGCAACAGCACATGCAACAACAAATTATACGCCTGCCACAATAAGTCTCAGCGCAGCCCCGGTTTCATACGGAACCATTACGGTTGTTCCGGTAGCTATCGAGCACCCGAATACAACAACCAAGAATATCAGTCTCCGGTATTTCTGGAAAGTCAGATCTGCAGGATTTACAGGTCTTCAGCCCAATTCTGTCACTCACAGTTATACCTATTCGCAGGATGATGTGGTGCCTGTTGAATCGGATTATGTGCCGGCACGCTTTGACCAGACAACATCTTCATGGAGTAACGGAACATCTGCCAGTGTGGATGAATCCAACAATATCATTGACGGCACCTGGCTTACGAATACCGATTTTATTGATGGCGATTATACGGCAGGTGATAATACACCGGTTAATCCGTTTGGTACTCCGACCACCTATTACAGCAGGCAATCAGGTCTCTGGAGCAATGCCGGCAACTGGTCACTTACAGGCCATGCGGTCGACGATCCTCCTGCCTCTCCTCCCGGTGCATCCGACATTGTGATCATCGGAGGCAACGATTCCATTTACCTGTCTGATGAAATCCCTCCTTTCCCTCCCAATACAAGTAATCCGGCGGCTTCCTATTACCAGCTTGATAAGGCAGTGGTAAATGCTGCCAGCCTGCTTATTGAAACAGGCTCGGTACTGGATATCCAGAATAATCCGGGCTGTAATTTCGGCATTGTCAAATCCCATCCCAATGGCAATGGAAAAATGCGCCTTACCACCAGGAATACAAGTTTTGACAATCCTTCAACCTATGCTTTTCCGCAGGGAGATTTTACCGATTTCAATGTCAATGGCGGAACAACCGAATTTTATACCATCAATCCCGAGGCAGGAACATATTACATACTTCCTGCCAATGTCAGTTCTTACGGAAGTGTGATATTAACTCCACTGAAAGGATCAAACATCATTCTTCCAAATAACAACTTCACAACAATATACAGCGATCTGATCTGCAACGGATCTGATGCTGATGCCTGGCTTGCGATGACATGGCTTGGTGCTTACGGTGCCATCCTGCCAAAAACGGTTCATGTTCACGGCAACTTTGATATCAGGGGAGGTTCTTTTGTATTCATATACAACAATGCCACTCCCCAGCACATGATTGTGGACGGCGACGTCATTGTGCATCCCGATGCCGGACTGTATGCCTGGACAAGCTCAACGGCCAATACCCTATCGATAGGCGGAAGCCTTATAAATAATGGAAATAATAGTGTTGCACCTTATGGTACTGCCAGTCAGATAGACTTAAGACGTGGAGGCAGCGGAAGATGTGATCTTATATTTTTCGGTCCGGACAATGCGTCACTGACCAACACAACCAGTACACCGACAACACGGCTGAACCGGGTAACCGTCAATAAGGGAAACTCACAGTCCACTACCCTGACAGTGGAAGTCGGGGGCAGCCTGGATATCCTGACAGATAACTGGTTAACCATGCAAAACGGTACATTGAGGTACGTCCGGACAGGCAATTTTACCATATCCACAAATACTCCTTTTTCGATACCTGCAACAGCCGGAATATATATTGAGACTCCGTCGAACGTGTATATTGCCAATGCCAGCTCAAACAACAATGATATGTTCCTGGCCGGGAAACTTACCCTCATCAACGGTGATGTTTACATCGGACCTGCAGCTGCCCCTGCAAACAACAACGACATTGAATATTACGGAGGCGGTTTATCCGCACTTGATATACAGGGAGGCAATTTTATAGTAAACGGACAGATACGCCGTAACCCTTCAACAACAAGCGGTGTATTAAAATATTACCAGAGTGGCGGAACAGTTATTATAAACGGTAACAACTCCATTGCATCCAATGCCAAGCTGGAAATTCTGAATGCAGGAAGTGTTTTCAATATGTCAGGGGGCACACTCACCATCGTGCGCGGCGGAGGAGGAAACACCTATGGTGATCTTTATCTGAGACCGGGATCAAGCACGGTAACAGGCGGGGAGATCATATTTACGCAGGTCCCTTCTATGGGTCCGGTAGTTAATTCCAACCAGAATTACCTGCTGGATGCATCGGTACCTTTATATAATCTGACCATTACAGGAAAAACTGCCGGACCTGCACGTGACGCCACGGTACAGTTACTGGTTAACCCGTTGCAGCTCAACGGAAATCTTGAGTTAACCAATGCAAACAGTTTTTTTGATGCCAACAGCTCACTGGATATCAACCTTTCTATCAAAGGTGATTTCATCAATAACGGGACATATAACCACCATAATAACCTGACAACATTCAATGCCGGACCGTTAAACAACGGCGGGGCGCAAGTCATTTCAGGAACTTCTGCTACCGATTTCTACAACCTGAATGTGAATCCGCTGGCTTCGCTTACGCTTACCATCAACGACATCACCGTTAACAATGACCTGATTCTGTCTTCAGGACAGCTTATCTGCGGCAGTTACAGGGTGAATCTCAAAGGCGACCTGATCAATAATGCCAATTATACCGATACCCAGTTCGGTATCATCCTTAACGGAACATCCACACAATATATATCCGGGACCGGAACATTCGGGAGACTGGAGCTGGACAATACTGCCGGTGCACGCATCAGCAGCGATCTCACCCTTCAAAAGGATCTGGTGCTGACCCAGGGTATTTTCAATATCAACCAGTACATGCTCAGCCTGGGACAAAACAGCAATATTGGCGGTGCTCCCTTTGGATCCGCCAAAATGATAACCAATGATGGTGTTTACAGTAACCCGGGAGTAAGAAAGATCTTCGGACCATATGCGGGTCCGCCTGTATCATTCACATTCCCTCTTGGCACAGGCGGTAAATACACTCCTGCAGTTCTTACAATGACTTCAAACGGAGGTGTCGGCTATATCAGGATTAACAATATAGATTCAAGACATCCGGGAGTCTTTTCTCCTTTTCGCGTGCTTGCCTATTACTGGGAAGTGGAAAGTGGCGCAATTAATGGCTTTGAAGGAGATCTGAACCTGATGTATCTTGATGCTGATGTTTTGCAGGCACCGGCTGATGAAGCAAACTATGTCGCAGCACGTCTGATCATTCCGGGTACCAGCTGGAGCAAAGCAGCGCCGGGACCGGGAACCGACAATGTCGATGAGGCAGGCAACATCATTACATTTACATTTCCTGCCGGAACAAATAATCTGAGCGGGGAATACACTGCCGGAACCGATTCTGATATTCCGGATGACATACCCCAGTATGTGAGTATTGCCAATGGTGACTGGTCTGATAATACCATCTGGGCACCTACCGGAGGGACATCATATCCCTGTCCCCCGGGCGGACCAAATGGTTTTATTGTGACCATTGACTCGGTTGTGACCATAGGTCTGTCAAACAGATGTTTTTCATACATGACAACCATCAATAACAGGCTGGAAATACTATCTCCGACCTATGGCCATAATCTGGGAAATGTCCTGGGAAACGGGACATTATACCTCGATAACGGCGTTTTACCTGCCGGGAAGTTCTCACAATTTCTTGACTGTTCATATTATGGAGTGCTCGAATACGGAGGTTCCGGCAATTATACGCTCATTGCAGACAGACTGGATGAGATCCCTTCTCTGTTCTTTACAGGTACCGGTTCCCGTATTCTGCCGGACAAAGATTTAACCATATGCAGGAAGTTGAAGATAGACGGACCACTGATGGATAACAGCGTTAATAACCGCAAACTCACCATCCTGGGTACCATGGAAAGGTACAATACCGGATCATTCAGCAGTGGAACAGGTGCAGGCGCAATTGTGTCATTTGCAGGAGCTGCAGTGCAGAATATAGGCGGCGCCACAGGTAATTTCGATGGAGTAAATGCATTCAATCATTTTGAGATAAATAACAGCAGCGGAATGATCAATAACGGACCGGTTGAAATCAAGGGAAATCTGATGCTGACCGACGGAATAATTCAGACATCTGCCGCTAACCTCTTATTTGTTAATAATGCTGCCATCAATTGTATTATTCCGGAAGGCGGTTCTTCAGATTCATATATTGACGGACCGGTGGTTAAAAAAATCAACCAGGGTGATGAATTTCTTTTTCCGATAGGAAAAGACTCATACCTGGGCAATAAACTAAAGCTGCAGGCGACATTAACCGGAACGCTGAACTGGCAGGCAGAATACCTGTATCCAAATCCGTATACTGCCCTTTTACCACCCCTCACTTCGGTTAATGAAAGGGAATACTGGTATATCAGCGGTGTTCCTACCGGAAGTGAAGCCATCATTAACATAGGCTGGGACGAACATAGCAGCCTGACTCCGTTGATGACTCAAAACGGTTTATCAGATATGCGTGTTGCCGAATACAACGGAAGTGCATGGTCAGAAATCCCCACTACTGCAACAGGAGATAATTATAACGGAAATGCAAGGACAAACAGCAGGGTCGTCTTTGCTTCAGGTGACCGGAACTTCACACTGGGTTGTATCAATCCCATCAAACCGCGGGCTCAATTCAGTCCGACAGGTCCTGTTTGCGGTGCAGCCGGAATACCTCTTACATTTACCACACCATTCCCGATTAACCTGAATTATATCATCGATTACACCATCGATGGTGTGCCTCAGGCCCCTTATACTGTCAGCTCTCTGCCGGCTACTCTGCCAACATCTGCTGATGGAGGTACTTACCAGCTCACTGGTTTTACTTACAATAATCCCCCTGACCCGGGCCCCCCGGCAGCCGGTGTGGTGGATGCGAATCCTGTTGTTGTTTCTCCGGTACCAACTCCTGCGGATGCAGGAACCGATCAGTCATTATGTGGTGCCACCAGTACGGTCCTTTCGGCCAATACTCCCCTGGTAGGTACCGGACTCTGGAGTATTTACAGCGGAACAGGAGGTACGGTACTGGATCCTACCCAGCCCGGAAGCACATTCATGGGTGTAAACGGGAATTCATATGTTCTGGTATGGACAATCAGCAGTGGTGCCTGTCAGTCGTCTGACAGTGTGAATATTTCATTTCCCCTGCTGCCGGTTACACCGGGTGCATTTACTCAAAGTTCAGCCGCGGTGTGTGCAGGTCAGACAGGAGTTACCTATACTGTCCCAAATGATCCTACTGTTACCTATACCTGGAATTACAGCGGAACAGGAGCAACCATAAACGGAACCACAAATTCAGTCACAGTGGACTTTGACCTGAGTGCAACAGACGGCACCTTAAGTGTAACAGCAACCAACGGATGCGGAACAAGTGCACCAAGGGAGATTGATATTACAGTATTTCCCGTATTCAGCCCCGGCGCCATCACCGGTGAAACCAGTGCCACACAGTGCTATAATTATGATCCTTTAATTATGACTGCCAATCCTTCCGGTGGCGCAGGTACCTATACCTACCAGTGGCAAAGCAGTCCCGACGGCTCTGCATGGACTGACATCGGCGGGGCAACAGCTGCTTCTTATAATCCGGGTGCCATCATTGCT
>JAFGBD010000076.1 GCA_016933335.1 Bacteroidales bacterium
AGCGGGTATTTTTCCGTCGCTGATATTGATTTCTCCGGTAAACAGCCGGCCTGACTTATCAAATACCCTGACGCTTTCTGCCAGTGAACGGGCATTGATGATACTCACCTTATCCTGTATGATCCCCCCGTCGATGCTCAGCTTACCGCTGAACCGGGGCAATGGTTCTGTATTGTTGATGTGCAGGGCAAGCTTCTTTTGATCCTGGGCTGAACTGTCGTCATATTTGTCTGACAATATTTCAAGATCGGTAAACTGAAACCGGTTATGTATTTTGTCTTTCCATACTCCTGAAGACAGCAGTGCTAAACCTGTCAGGGAACAGATGATGATGGTATCAACAAATGGTTCAAGAATGGCCACAAGTCCCTCAGAAACATGCTCATGGGCTCTTGCTGCCGCATGGGCAATGGGTGCCGAACCCTGACCGGCCTCATTGGAAAACAGTCCCCTGTTCACACCTTTCTTAAAAGAATAAATGAATCCTGCCCCCAGAAAACCTCCTGCAGCAGCTGATCCTGTGAATACGCTGGTAAAGATCGATACGATGGAAGGAATGATCTGGTCATAATTGGATGCAAGCACTGCAAATGCCCCTAAAAAGTAGATGATTGCCATGGCAGGTACAAGCCGGGAAGTAACCCTGGCAATTCTTTTGATCCCTCCGATGATTACGAGAGCCAGCAGTATTGCAAGCACAGCTCCTGTTATATATTGTCTGATGCCAAATGCACTGAACATGGAACTGGCAATGCTGTTAACCTGCGGAAGATTACCCGTACCAAAAGAGGACAGTATGGTCGCAACTGAAAAGAACATGCCAAGCCACAGGCCGGTTTTGATTATTTTTCCGTTACCGAGCCTGATGCCGAGTCTTTCTTTCATATAATACATCGGTCCGCCGGCCATCGTTCCGTCAGGTGTTTTTTCCCTGTATTTATGCGAAAGGGTCACCTCAACAAATTTGGTCGTCATCCCGAACATGGCAGTTACCAGCATCCAGAAGAGAGCAGCCGGCCCGCCGATATGTATGGCAAGAGCGACACCGGCAATGTTTCCCGTCCCTACCGTTCCTGACAGTGCCGTGGCCAGTGCCTGAAAATGGGATGTATCGCCCTCGTCTCCTGATCTGTCAAATTTGCCCCTGACAATCTTAACGGCATGTCTGAAATAGCGTATCTGCGGGAACCGGAGATATAACGTAAAAAACAGACCTGTGCCGAGCAAAAGGTATACAAACCAGTCAGAAGAACCGAGAAACTGATCGAGATAAGTTAAAAACTCATTGATTGCATGCATGAGACGGGTTATTTAATCCTGACTTCTGCCTGAAAACAGGTTTTTGAACCGTTATCCTTTAATCCTTCAAACAAGGTCGTTCCTGTAATGTCATCAGTTTCCCGGCAGATGACAACTTCTTCTCCGAGCTTAACTTCACTTAAAAAATTCATCTGTAAAGACTGTATAGGATGATTGCTTTGAGAAGCTTCCGCCAGGTTGTTTACAATCCATTCGATATATTTATTGCTGTTCACATGGTTGTTCAGATCGATGTCAGATATCCTGGCAGTCAGCCTGTCGACCTCCTTTCCTGTATTAAGTTTAAGCTTTTCAGGTTTCCTGCCAACAGCATGCCTGTCTTTATTGACGATTAAGATATCGGTATGTAATTCGGGTACCCTGGGTCTTTTTGTTCTTTGATCCACCAGGAGCCACCTGGTGGTTGCAGCACCGATCTTCTGACTGCCGGAATCAAAGATGTCCATATCACGGGCATAAAACAGTCCGTCTGTTCCTTTTGGCCATGTTCTGACGGTTATTTCATTTCTCCAGACCGGGTACTTTTCCATCTCAAAATAAATCCGTGCCAGCATCCAGGCCACACCTTCTTCCTGCATGAACTCATATCCAAGATCGAGATGATTTGCATGCTTCCATGCTGCCTCCAGCAAAAATGCGGTCAGATAATGAGGCTTTAAACATTTATTTGCATCTGCATGATAGGATCTGACCTTGAATATTTCATCCAGGATGGGAAGATATTGTTTATTCTCAGTCATCATGATATTGAATTGTAAACTTTACCCGTATCCCAAAAAATCCCGTCCTGTCAGTTTTGATTTTCTTGCGGGATCCGGGCAATTTCTGATATATGCAAATATGGCATTTATTCAGATATTTTTCTCCGGGCTTTAAAACCAAATTTAAAATTTGAATATCCAAAGATCTAAAAATTGATCAATAAATTATCATGCAGCAGAACTGCCGGGGTATCCTGAAAAGATTCTGTTACCCGAATAAATTTTTAACAGTTGTATGAACCTTTATAAATCAGCAGGTTAATGAATTGCGGCTTGAGATTCGATATTATTGTTATTAAATTGTTTATAACTTATTCTTAAAATAGGGTAACTTTTGCCTGCTTTATGTTATTAATTTCATAGGTACTTAATTTTCAATTGTCGGATAATTAAACGTTTAAAACCATGATGACTTATCAGGCAAAAGATCTTGAAATGTTGTTAACCTGTAAAACCATTGCGGACAACTTTGCAGCTAACATACAGGAGCTTAGAAAAGCAGATAAAAACTGGACCGATGAATACCTTGTCTCCATGCTCAACAGGGTCGACAGGGCTTTTAATTATTATCTGGGACTTGAAGCAAACCGCGAAATAGAGCAGGTCAGAAACAAACTTAACAACATACAGACCCAGGCATTGCGTGCAGTGGCCTTTTTAAAGACAAGAATTGAAGTGATCTATGCGCTTGATGAAAAACGCAAAAACCAGGTCCTGGATAAACTGGGTTTTCATAAATATCTGCAAGCCATACAGGAAAAAGATACTGATGTGTTGCTTGAGCTTCTGAGTAAAATAAAGGATAATCTGTCGGAAGACATTAAAAATGATCTGATAAAAAGCCAGGGCGATAAGAATTTCATTGAGAGAATATACCAGTTTGCAAATAAACTGAACAAGGCCAATCGTTCACAGAACTCTCTGATGGCAACCAAAAAAGCGATTGCTGAAGATGCCAGGGAAGTATACAATAACCTGCTTTTGGATATACTGGATATCAGCGAGAAAGCAACCGAATTCTATCAGGATAGTCCTGAGAAGATCAAATTGTTTGATTATTCCTTCATTGCACAGAACAAGTTTGTTTCATCTGACTCCTGATAACGGATTCTTCATGTACTGGCTTTTTCTTTAAGCCATTGGAGGATTCATTCCGGAATACCAGATAAACCGGATGCTGCAAGCGGTACCCTCAAAGCATGTTTTAACACTGAAACCGGTGGCTATTCTTCATTATTCATGAATCCCTGATTCTCTATCAGCCTCAGAAACCTGTTCGAGAAATGTACATTATCCTTCCTGGGATACCTGTTGTCTGTAAAGACTTGTGCAAGTGTTTCCTTGTTGTTCTCTTTCAATAATTGAGCTGTTAACTCAAGGGCCTCCTTTCCGGCATAAATTTCATTTATTGCCTCTGCCGAATAATCAGAGTATTTTTCTTTATGAATAACACCTTTCAGAGGCAATCTGTCGGTCATCTCCGGTATTTCATCAGGGTATCCCATTACGATGGCCGCCACCGGTACAACAGCAACCGGCAATTCAAGTATTTCTGCAATCCTGTCTGCCATATAAATCACAGTACCCAGGTAACAGATGCCCAGACCATGAGCTTCGGCAGCCAGGACCACATTCTGACTAACCAGCAGAGCATCGATAGCGGCAGTGAAGAACGACAGGAAGTTATCATACCCCGGACGGGCATTGCGCTGAAGGCACCATTTGTTAAACCTGTTGAAATCAGCACAAAATGTGATATGAACAGGTGCCTGCAGTACCATATCCTGCCTGAAATGAGCCATCCAGAGCTTTTCCCTGATCCGTTCATCCCTTGTAATAACCATGCTGTAAACCTGCATATTTCCCGTTGTGGATGCCCTGGTCCCTGCTTCCACTATCTTATTCATAATCAAATCGTCGATCGGATCTGACTTGTATTTTCTGATTGAACGATGATTAAATATTGTTTCTAACATGCCTGTATGTTTTAATGAATTAAATTTACCTGTTACCATGATTCTGTTAAATTTGAACATAAAAATATAAAACATGGTTCAATTAAAATATTTTACGGTTGATGTTTTCACAAATCAACGTTTTGGCGGTAATCAGCTGGCAGTATTTCCCGATGCTTCTGAAATCCCTGAAAATCACCTTCAGAAAATTGCCAGGGAATTTAATTTTTCTGAAACAACCTTCGTTTATCAGTCTGAAAATCCATTAAATGACTGCAGGGTCAGAATATTTACTCCCGGGCAGGAAGTTCCCACAGCCGGGCATCCTACCATTGGTACAGCTTACATCCTGTTATCAAAGGAACTGATCCGGCCTAAAAACAAGGGATTTCTGATGCTGGAAGAAAATATTGGTGATATCAGGGTGGATTTCGTTAAGGATAAAGCAGGATACCATTCCATCACCATGAACCAGCCTTTACCACGGTTTGGTCCCTTTGAAAAAGATTACAAACTGGTAGCAGGAATCCTTTCGGTTAAACCTGATGATATTGATCAAAGATATCCCGTTCAAAGTGTTTCATGCGGAAATAATTTCCTTTATGTACCCCTTACAAAATTATCCGTTGTCCGCAATACCGGTATCAGGAATGAATTGCTTAAGGCAGCCGTCATGCATCTCGATTCCACCGAGTTGTTTGTATTTACTCCTGAAACAATTTACAACACTTCTGATTTCCACTGCAGGATGTTTGCACCGTTGTTCGGCGTACCGGAAGATCCTGCCACTGGAAGTGCAGCCGGTCCGTTTGGCTGTTACCTGGTTCAGAATGGCTTGTCTGATGGCTCACAGATTGTTATTGAGCAGGGATTTGAGATTGGCAGGCCAAGCATACTGAAGGTTCACATTGAAGGAAAAAAAGATGACATAACCCGCGTACAGGTTAGCGGTGACGTGGTGCTTGTAAGCGAAGGAACGATGTATATTTAATACCATGCCGTCTTAAGTGGCATGACTGTTTGACCTGAAATAACCTGACCTGTATAAAAAAAATAGTAATATCAGTATATATGTTAATTTGTTTCATTGAAACAATTATTTTTGTCGTGCAATTCTGATCTTTGTGCTTGATCTTTAATTTTAGTTTTATATGCCGCCGGAATCGAAAAACAGTGCTGCAATTGTTCTTGAACACCTGACAAAATCTTTTGGCAACCTGGTTGCAGTTGACGATCTCTCGCTTGAAATATTCAGTGGTGAAATTCTAGGATTTCTGGGGCCTAACGGAGCCGGGAAAAGCACGTCCATCAATATGATCTGCGGATTGCTGAAGCCGGATAAAGGTCATGTTTTCATCACAGGGAAAAGGTTAAAAAACGACAGGGATATTTTTACAAGAATCGGTTTATGTCCGCAGGATATCATTTGCTGGCCGAAACTTACCTGTATGGAACAGCTTGTCTTTGCAGGTAATATGTACGGATTGCAGGATTCATCCGCAAAGGATTCAGGCAGGAAACTGCTCGGCCGCTTAGGCCTTTATGGGAAAAGAAATAAACTTGCACAGACCTTATCAGGTGGTATGAAAAGAAGGCTTAACCTGGCACTGGCACTTGTTCATAATCCCGGAATAATCATCCTGGATGAACCCGAAGCCGGCCTTGATCCGCAAAGCAGGCTTGTTGTCAGGGACTTTATCAGGGAGATGTCTGCCGAAAAAACTGTGATCCTGACATCTCATAATATGGATGAAGTCGATCGCCTTGCCAAACGGGTTGCCATTATAGACCATGGGAAACTGCTGCTTACAGATTCTCCCGAAAATCTTAAAAAAAGCATGGGTGAAGGCGATATCCTTGAAATTGAGCTTCTCCTTCCCGGTGATACGGATGAGAAAGCCCGGGGCGTGCTGCAGACTTTTTCACCTGATATAAAAATAATGAACAACACCATCATAGTCAGATCAGTCAATGCAGTAAACCTGATCCCTGAGATCTGCAAACTTCTTGAAGAAAATAATATTGCTTATGGCAATATCAGACTGAGAGGTAACACCCTTGAAGACGTATTTATTCACCTGACCGGCAGGAGGCTCAGAGAATGAAACTTCTATCAATCATACGCAAAAGTCTGAAAGAGCAATACCGGAGTTTCTGGTTGCTGATCCTGACCGTTTCCTGTGCTCCGTTTTTTGTGCTGGTTTATTACCTGATTGTTGAAAGCTATGAGCAGAAATACCGCATCGACATTGTTAACAATGATATTCAGACCAAGGCCTCCGACAGTACTGGGTATGGAGCACCATTCTTACATCATATCCTTCATTCAGATACGCTTACATCTATTGAAATAAGGGAAACGGAAACTCTGATTGAAGGAGAAGAAAGAATTAAAAGCAGGAAGACAGATGTACTGGTAATCCTGCCTGAAAATTTCTCAGAAAGAATCTCCGACCAAAAAAAAGGTAATATATCCGAGCCGGTAGCAGTTGAATTCATCGGGGATATCACAAGCATGAAATATATGATAGGTGCAGTGTGGATATACAGCATTTTATCCGAATTCATATCGACTGAAACAGGACTTTCCGGTCTTTTACAATTACGGGAGACGCCAATAGGTGTGTCCGGTAATCGCACCGATTTTGAACTATCAATACCCGGGTTGCTGATTTTCTCAATCATCATGCTGATGCTGAGTGCTTCATCTGCATTTGTTTATGAGTCGGAGAACAAAACCCTCGCAAGAATTAAAATTACCAGGGTGTCGACAGCAGAATTGCTCGGCGGGATTTCTTTTGTCCAGTTGCTTGTAGGGATCATTTCGGTTGCATTAACATTGATTACTGCATTATTACTTGGTTTCAGATACGAAGGTTCCCTGGTTCTTGTACTGCTCATTTCGGTCATGACCAGCTTGTCGATTATCGCATTCTGCCTGATAATTGCAGCCTTTTCAAAGACTGTAACACAGGTACTCATTGTGGGCAACTTCCCGTTGTTTGTTTTTATGTTTCTTTCAGGGGCTATGTTTCCCATCCAGACAAAAACATGGTTTCCGGTTGCCGGTTATGACATATCCCTTATCAGCCTGCTTTCTCCCAGCCATGCAGTCAGTGCGCTCAATAAAGTATTGTTTATGCAGGAAGGATTCAACGCCATCATTCCGGAGCTTTCTTCTATTCTTGTTTTATCGTTCATTTATGGTATTATCGGCGGCTGGCTGTTTTACAGAAGACATCTGAGGATTGAATAGGATTGACAGAAGCGGGGATACAGGTTTAGAAAAGGTAAGTTATAACAACGGATCATTTCAGTTTAAGGTATTTGATTATTTGTTCATTGTATTTCAATGCATCCGGATCTCCTTCACATGGTGCCCAACTGGCAAATTGCTTATCATCTGAAGGATTGTACGGACCATCCTTAACTTCATATACAACACTTCCGGTTTCCAGGCAAATCAGTGTGTGCCAGGTTCCGGGCTGAATATCAACCCCGTAATTACCCGATTCGTGATTCATAATGATGTAATCCATGACAACTCCTTTTTCATCAAATTCAATAACCGCAACACTGCCTTTCAGTATGATAAAAGCTTCACGCTTGTCCGGATTCTCGTGTTTGTGCGGCTGTACATAAGTATCCGGCTCCATGGCATGCACCATACGCTGCAAGGTATCTTCCGGTACTTTATGGAAATTATGGTTTTTTCTTCTTCTGGCTGATCTCTTTGCCTCCTTTACAATACCTGATATAAAACTGTTGTCTATTTTTATCATTCGCTTATTGATTATTTGTATTCAGGCCGGCTTACAACCGGCTTATCCTTTATTGTTTATAAATGGCCCTGCCTCAGGGGCTCACAGCTATTGATTCTCCTCGAAGCAAGCTTCGAGGAACCGGAGCGAAGCGGAGCTCACTGAAAGTAATGCGCTCGCGGTGATTCATAGTTTCCTGTTTCCAGCCTCTCCCGCACCTGAATCCATCAGCCACCTCCTTCAGGCATATATGCAGAATGGTCGCCGGGCATAAATTTCGAATGATCCTCTGTGACCTGCCGTGATAAAGGTGTTTTACGTTTTTTCTCCTCTTCTTCTTTTTCCAGCGCTTTCATTCTTTCTTCCATTGTTCCGTATTCTTTGATTGCCCTGATACCACGAATTAATAAAAGGGTAAGAAATAGTTTTACGATTACCGGCAGGGCAGGATTAACCGGTTGACCGGTTTCCATCATAAACACAAATGAAAAAATCATGTCAAGCACCATCAATACGATCATTGATACCATGGCGAACATTGACTTTTTTTCCTTCATCATCATGCCAAGGATGATAAAAATTCCTGCATAGATGATATTCCAGAATCCGATTCCAAGGCTTTTATAAAACCCGGTATCTGTTGTCAGTGACAGCAATCCAAGTATCAGGCTGATTGCGGCAATGAACATGATCACCACGAAAACATCATTCAGTTTTTTAACCGGATGTGTCATTGAAAATGGCACGGGAAATCCGTTCAACAGCAATTCCAGCTCTGTAAAAAAGTACATCTCCCTGACAAGTTTCACTGAGAGTCTTTGATCATGACTGATCTCAAACTCTTTTCCCTGTATGAGTTCCTGCCTGTTTTCAATTTTACCAAGAGATCTGTTATTGAGCTGCAGTTCAAGATTTTTGAAATTTCTCTTCCATGATACATTAAGAATTTGCTTTTTTTCTTTATCCAACGGATACAGTTTATCTGGCATTTTGTTGATAATTGAATAATTGTCAGCTTATCAGTCTTTTTGATTCTGCATTAAGTTTTTTTTCCCGTTCTTTGCTTTCAGGAGAATTAAGGGCGCAATCAACAGCAATATCAGGCTGACCAGCATAAAACTTACTCCGATGTCATACTTATCTGCAAACAATCCGAACAAAACTGCAATTACAGCTGCAAATACCGTATTGGCCTGCGATTCTGCCGATAAGACTGAAGCAAGGATGTTCTGGTTCAGCAGTTCGGTCACATATGAAAGGGCCATTGGCCTTCTCAGGTTTTCCAGGATATAAATAAAGCACAGCAAGCATACAGAAAGCAGCAACCAATCCAATCTGTAAGAAATTCCGATAATAACACCGGTTGTAAGGCCGATGAGCAGGGTCACATTAACTGGTTTTGTAAGTTTTCTGAACCTTTCTGCTACCTGGCCTGAACTTCTCGATGCAAATGAGGTTGCAAAATAGAGAAGGAAATAAATTATTCCTATCATCACAGCCTCTTTCCTGCGGTTATCCATTGCCAGCAAAACCGGCACACTCAGGGCAAATGCCTGAATAACCGGCTGAAGATAATCCTTTACAGCCTGGTAATATCCGCTGAATACCGACATGTTGGTTATGGCCTTTAACACCTTAATGCTTTTAAAAGAAAAAACAAATTCCATCAAAACTCTTTTAAAAACCAGGTGGATTTTCCCTTCCGGCCTGTTTGAGGTTTCACCTTCAAGCACCTTTGGATAAGATGCCATCAGCATCAGGTCAAGAATATATGGCACCAGGCTGTATAGAAACACCGATGAATAGTTCCCCGAACCAAAAACAATGGCGGCGGCTACCAGTGATGACAAAGCAGATCCCAGTTGCGACCATGAACGGGTGTGCCCGTAATAGTGCACTTTCTGATCTTCCCAGCTATTCATTTTCAGGTATTGAAAAATCATGGCCTTGTGAGTACCGGTACGGAAAGCATCTCCGGTACCGAATATGATACAGGCAGCCGCAAGCACCGCATATCCGCCTGCATAATAATAAAGGACAAATGATATGATATAGAAACCGAATGAAGCCATCATGGTTCCTCTTCTGCCAAAGGCGTCGGCTATCATGCCGCTGGGAATTTCAAAAATGTTACGGGTGATCTCACGAATGGCATAAAGTGTTCCGATCTGTGTCCAGCTCATTCCCAGTTCCCGGAAGTATAACATTAAGAAAGGCTCAAAGAACCGCTGGTTTTTCAGAAAACCATACAGGCAGAACTTATAGTATTGTAAGTCTTTGTTAAATGTTCTGGGCATTTAATTCTGTTATTGATGAACCTCAGGATAACAGCAAAGATAGAATAATGAGAAGTTATTTAAAATGACTGTCGGAAATGAACAATATTGATTCCTGTAAATCATTTCATGTTTAACACTGCTTGCCAGATGAAGTATTCAATATTACCTGCCGTTAAAGGAAACAGAAAACAGATACTTAGAATTGTTAAAGGGAATCTAGTTTTGTTTGATAAGTATCCTGGAAACAGCATTATCACCTGCCTGCAACCTGCATAAATAGATACCTCCCGGTAATCCGTCCGGTATCCAGTTCAATTCGTATTCCCCTGCCGGCTGGTAACTGCAAAGCAGCGTCACGATCTCATTTCCGGTAAGATCGTAGATTTTTAATGTTACTCTATTTGCGGCGGGTAAATTGAATTTAATGACGGTAAACCTTTCGAACGGATTTGGACTATTCAACAGACCAGGGATACTGGTTACTGAAACTTGCTGCTCCCTGATATCCGTTGCGTCCAAAACCGGAATCAAAGGAGAGGTATCCAGTGAATCATCTGTATCAATAGCGGCAGAAAGGCTGTCGAGCCACTTCCGGCGGTCTTCCGGATTACCGGGTACTATATGTTCACGGGTTGTCATTGTGTAATCCTGATATCCCTCAACATCGCTTTGCCGGTCAATAATATCTCCTGTAAGATAAATGACCGATTTCACAATCCTTTCATCAATGGCATCACGATTGCCGGCACGGGCTCCTGCCGTGCGTAATACGTCATCAACAGACTCACGAACAGATTTCAGGATAAAGCCTTCCGGCCACAAAGGTTTGTGCTCCAGCCTTCTGATCAGTTCATCATGTTCCTTTATAACAGAATGCCCGTCAGCATGCCTGAGCATATTGTTCTCAAAGTAAGCATCACCCGTATATATTCCGTCATGGCCGCGAACGAAGTACAATCCGCTCCCGTAATCACGGGTATCGTTACCTCCGAGCGCCAGGTTACCGGCAATGGTTCCCCGGGCCAGCCTCAGATGCACACAATTGGTATAATCTCCTTTATCATCACTGAATACACTCCAGTTGTAAAAAATATTGTTTGCCAGCACGAATCCGGTGTTGTTGTTTATCCGGGGACTACGGCGAACATTGTGTGCATAGATGCAGCCGATAATTGAAAGATTACTGATACCGCCGTAGATCAGCGAGCCACAGGAGTGATCATTGAAATTCAGTCCCTCGGCGATAAGGCACTTGTAAAGTGTAATATCATGATTATCTGATGTATTTATCAGGCTCAGATTCTCATCAGTTGCCCAGGTTGCACTGCAATGGTCAAAGACAACATGATGTACATCTGCATTCTCACCACCCGTTGATATGGCATCAGTTTCTATGGTTGCATCACCGGGACGGACTGCGACATGCTGGATCACCACATCATGGGTACTGATATTCAAATTACCTTTGATCAATGTAATACCCGGATCGGGAGCGGTCTGACCTGCAACTGTCAGATAAGGATTGGTAACAATAATGGCACTGTCATTCAGGTTGATCACACCTCCAACCTCAAAAACAACCAGCCTGCTGCCGGAGTCAAGGCATGCTGACCTGAATGATCCAGGTCCGTTGTTTCCCAGGTTGGTCACCCTGATCACTTTACCAGCCAGACCTCCGTCAGTAAGGGTGCCGTATCCATGACTTTCGTGATAAGGAATATCTCCGGCAGATAAGATCATATGCATCGGGTGGCAAACGGTACATAATGAAATCAAAACAAGAGTTTTACGGATACAGGATATCATTTTTATTCGGCTTTTTGGTTCATAACAATTTAACTACCAGTAAGCAGATATTGACATTTTCCGGTTCATTCATTATTTCAGGCCGAAAGGAATAACAGACGATGAAATACTTCTGGCAATCTGATTATATCCAATCTTAAAATCATCAGCAGGCAATAAAGATGATGACAATTCAGTTACAGAATTGTTTAATTAATTCATGAGCCTGAATATTTCCTAATTCTGCAGCTTTGTTTAAATCTATGCATCCGCTTACCTTCTGGCCTGTGGTTATTTTTACAATGCCCCTGTTGGAATAAGCCATTGCAAATCCGGGTACGATTCTGATGGCTTCTGTAAAGTCGTCAATAGCGCCCGTGTAATCTTTGAGATTGTTCTTTGCAAGGCCGCGGTTATTATATGCATCTGCAAAATTACGGTTCATTTTAATGGCACGGGTAAAGTCTTCAATTGCTCCTTCAAGCTCGTAAATGTTTTTCTTTGCAAGGCCACGGTTATTGTATGTATCTGCAAGTCTGCGATCTATATTTATTGCTTTTGTATAGTCCTCAATTGCGCCGGTGTTGTCCCCAAGGTCGAGTTTTGTATTTCCACGGTTATTATAGGCCTCTTCATACCTGTGATCAAGTTTTATTGCCATCGTAAAGTCTTCCATCGCACCGGTATGGTCTTTGAGTATGCGCTTTGCGATTCCCCTGTTATTAAAAGCTTCCGTATACTCCGGATTAATCTCTATGGCTTTTGTAAAAGCTTTAATTGCTCCCTCGTAATCCTGAATATTCATTTTTAAAACCGCCTGGTCAAAATAATCCCTTGCGATCGGGGCATATCCTTCATGGCGCTTTATAATCGGATCAAGCCGGTTAATATATTCATCAATGATCTGGCAATAACCCGGTAAAGTCATTACCAGTGAGATCAATAATAAAAATATCCGTTTCATGAAATAAAAATACTGCTTTTCTCTAACCGGTACAAGGCTGTGGTTATGTCCCGTTTTCAGGCATCCGGTCAGTGTCCCTGAAAATCCGGTACCGGAAAATTGATTCTCCTCGAAGCAAGCTTCGAGGAATCATCGATCCCGTTAATGTTTTATTGTTTTTTTGCTCGCTTACCCCGCAGCAAAGC
>JAFGBD010000077.1 GCA_016933335.1 Bacteroidales bacterium
GTGCCCAGGACAAGACTCGAACTTGCACACCCTTTAACGGGCGCCAGCCCCTCAAGCTGGTGTGTCTACCAATTCCACCACCTGGGCAGGATTTATATGTGCCCAGAACAGGACTCGAACCTGCACAACCTTGCGGTCACTAGTCCCTGAAACTAGCGCGTCTACCAATTCCGCCATCTGGGCTCAGGGTTTGCAAATATACTGATTCTTTTCAGGTTTGCAATGCAAAGCTGAACAGAATCGCTTATCCTCCCGCGAATCAGGTTTATCTTTCTGACAAACCTGAATTATCCGGGTAAATGTAAATCCAATACCAGATTAGAAATACAAGAAAAATAAAAAGGCCGGAACAATAAAAGTCCCGGCCTTATGAATGATTGCCAATAACACAAACCCTCTACTTTACAGTTTCCTGCTTACTGTTTATTTTATCTTTAAGTGTTCTTTCAAGCTTCATAATCTTTAACCGGCTGACTTCCCTGCCGTCTTTTTTACTTTTGCTTTCGATATAATCGACATAGGCAACAAACGTGTTGATCATGTTTCTTTCCAGCGGCAGGGTCCTGATGAAGTATTCGTCCTCTGAGGCAAGCTGGTAATTGTTATAATGGGTATGCCAGACATCCAGCCAGTATGGAACAGCATTCAGTCCCTTTATTGTAGCTACTCCACGATTATCGGTAAACACTTCAAGCACATCGCCGTAAGAATCCAGTACCGGATTGGTTTCGTGTTCCCAGTCATACAGACTTGGATATAGAATAATGCTTGCATCAGCAACCGGATATTCGTCCCAGTATTCCAGAACAGTTATTTCAAGGGTGGTCTGACTGAGTATCTCTATTGTGATGGAACTACGGTCTGTATGCCCGTTGACCCCGACAGCAGTCAGAGTTATTGTGTATATTCCGGGGTAGTCGTAATGATGGGTCGGATCCGGATTCGTGGTCAGATAGCCGTCTCCGAAATCCCATTCAACATAATCGTAATCTATTGAATTGTTATAGAAGTAGATGATGTCAAATACATCGGCAACCACATCTGAAGTGTAAAAGTCTGCATGTGGGTATCTTACACAGCCTCCCAATAAAATCATTGCGATAACTGCTATGGGAATTAGTTTTTTCATGACTTTGAATTTTTTCTTGAAAAATGAAATTCAAATACTGTGCCAAATCGTTAATTTTGGAACAGGATATTCATAAATGACTGATTATTAATAATGAAATAAAAGACAATTATGATAAAATGTGCCGGGAATGGATCATTTTCCGGTTGCATCAGAAAATATTTGTCCCGCATTGTTGATCCAATGAATTCCGGCGAGCGCATTACTTTCAGTGAGCTCCGCTTCGCTCCGGTTCCCCGTAGCTTTGCTGCGGGGTAAGCGAGCAAAAAAATAATAAAACATTAACAGGATTCTGTCAATTACCCTTAAGATTAAACTGAAGATTTCTTTATGGATATTTCAGCTGAAGGTCAGCATATCACCTCTGACGCCTCCTGAACTCTGAGCAGATGATGGCAGCAGCAGCAGCAACATTCAATGAATCAATCTTCCCCGAACGATGCCGGAACGAAGGAATGGAAATCCTTTCCCCGATATATGGAAATAGTCTCTTGCTGATTCCTTTTGATTCATTGCCCATAATGATAACACCTGCCGGTAAAAGGTTTGCAGTGTATATTTCTGAGGCTTGCAGGAAGGTACCGTATATTCCAAAATCCGGCAGCTGAGTAAGTTTTTGCAGAACCGTTTCAAGGCCGGTATAATGGATCCTGACACGCATAATGGCACCCATGGTAGCCTGCAATACTTTCGGATTAAAGCAATCAGCACATTCAGTGGAACAGATGATATTGCGAATTCCAAACCAGTCTGCAATTCTGATAATGTTACCGAGATTGCCGGGATCCTGAACCGTATCAAGCATCAATGAAAGATTCCCGGCAATTTCATCATGATCCAGCCGGAAATGAGGAATCCGAACCAAAGCAATGGCTTCCGGAGGGCTTTTGAAGGAACTGATTCTTTGCATCTCTCCGGGATTAATAATAATGAACGGTAATGCAAGCTTTTGTCCGGAGGCTATACCGGACTTCCTGTACCAGTTTTCGGTCAGATATAATTCTTCTATTTTTGACGGTTCCTGTTGAATGATTTCTGCAACAATTTTATCACCCTCAACGACAAACATATTATGTAATTGTCTGTACTTCTTTTCTTTGAGAGAATTGACAAATTTTATTTTGTTTTTGCTTAACAAAATTTCAGAATTATTAAGATTAATTTGAGTATCGCTTCATCTATAATATCTTTTCAATCAGATAAAAACAGTTATATTTGCGCGAAGGTATAAAAATTGACTGGTAATAAATTGAAAGCGATCTTCAAAATATCCTACGGATGCATATTTAATATATCTACCTTGCTGATACTCGGATTGATGATATCATGTTCACCGTCCAGATATGTACCTGAGAATTCCTTCCTGTTAAACAAGAATAAATTGATCATCGAACAAAAAAAAATAGATAAATCAGATCTTGAAGCCTATTTGCTGCAGAAACCCAACAAGAGGATTTTAGGTATCAGGTTAAACCTTTTCTATTATAATCTTTCAAATATCAATAAGACCCGGTGGCCTCACAGCTGGCTCAGAAAGATAGGTGAAGAGCCTGTTGTATATGATCCTTTTCTGACAAACAGAACCCGTGAGCAGTTTAAAATATACCTTGAAAACAAAGGATATTATGACGCCCGGGTCAGGGATAGTGTTCGTTTTAAAAAGGATAATGCGAAAGTGATATACCGGATTAAACCCGGTGAACCTTTGCGTATAAGGAACATCCGGTATTTGTTTGAGGATACCGGTATTGTTTCAGTTATATTGAATGACACGGTTAATTCATTGATTGATAAAGGGATGCTTTTTGATAAGGAAAAACTTCAGAATGAACGTATCAGGCTTGAAGAGCTGATGAAACAAAACGGCTACTATGGTTTTTCAAAAGAGTATATCTATTTCAATGCTGAAGTGGTCAATGACAGAAATCTTGTTGACCTGACCTTTGTGATAAAAGAATATGTCGAAGGAGAGATAAACAGACGGTCTATGGTAAGACATCATAAAAAATACAAGATCAATGATGTCATCTTTTATCCGAATTACAACCCATATGAAGCTTTGACAAATTCCGCTGATCATCGCAATCAGGATACGATCATCCATGATGGAACGAAATTTATTTACAGGAACAAGGTGAACATTAAGCCACAGGTAATATATAATCATCATTATATACTACCTGACAAAACCTATGATATCAGGGACTATAATAAAACTTACCGGAATCTTTCTTCGCTCGGATTATTCCGATTTATCAACATACATTATTCGGAATCACCCGATGCAAAAACAGATTCATCCGGAATTTATCCGCTTGACTGCCAGGTTGAACTAACCCCTAAAAACATACAGTCATACCAGCATGAGATTGTCGGGACAAATTCATACGGCGACCTTGGGGTAAGGTATAATCTGCTTTATCAAAACCTGAACCTCTTCAGGGGAGCGGAGACCTTCAATTTAAAATTCACAGGAGCATTCGAGGCACTACGTTATTCAGGTATTACAGATCTTTCGAGAACATTTGAACTGGGAACAGAAACCAGGTTTGAGATTCCAAAGTTTTTCCTTCCTTTCAGAATGACAGAATTTGTTAAGAAATATAGTCCGAAAACAGTTTTTGCCCTGGCATTGAACCACAGGATCGAGAAACAGTATGTGCGTACCTTTGCCAATGCTTCTTATGGTTATACCTGGAGAGGTGCAAGATACCTCAGGCATACACTTTTTCCGTTTGAACTTAATTTTGTCCAGGTTGATGAATATCGCTCAAAGGATTTTCTTGAGATTGTTGATTCCACTTTTCTTGAGTATAGTTTTACAGACCATCTGGTAGGTGTTTCAAGATACACTGCCGAATTTAATACACAGGAAATAGGTAAAATCAGGGATTTTGTCTTTATCAGGCTTAACCTTGAGCTGGCCGGAAATTCTCTTTACTTCATCAATAAGCTGACTGACAGCAGGGTTGTGGAAGGCAGCTACCGGCTGTTTGATGTGCGTTTCTCACAATATGCCCGGGCAGATCTTGAATTTAAATATTTCAGGGTTATTAATTCAAGGAATACAATGGTATACAGAGGTTTTGCCGGAGTCGGATATCCTTACGCAAACGCCAATTCAATGCCCTTTGAAAAGAAATATTTTGTCGGCGGACCAAATAGTATACGGGCATGGAATGCATACAGCCTTGGGCCTGATTCTGAGGAAAAATATGAGAATACTGGGGATATCAAGCTTGAATTCAATATGGAATACAGGTTTAAATTATTCTGGAAGCTTGAGGGTGCGCTTTTTATGGATGCAGGAAATATCTGGGATATCTATTACCAGGAAAGCAGGGCAGATGCTTTTTTCAAATGGGACAGGTTTTTAACCGACTTTGCCATTGGTACCGGATTCGGTACAAGGTTTGATTTTTCTATCTTTCTTTTAAGGATTGACATTGCGATGAAAATGAGAGATCCGCTTGCCCCGGCAGGTGAAAGGCTTATACTGACCAGCAGGAAACTTACATTCAGCGATGATTTTACGGTTCAGTTCGGGATTGGATATCCGTTCTGAAAGCATTTACAAAGTTCTGATTATCATTTTTTTTTATATTTAATCAGGTTTGTATGAACCTTATCTTATATTTTTTTATTTTTGCGGGACATTATTAAACGATCATAATAATCAAACAAAACTTAATATGGGAATTTTAAACAGTATCAAACCAGGTGTGGTCTCAGGAAAAGATCTTAAAGAACTGCTGACAGTTGCAAAGCAGAATCAGTTCGCACTTCCTGCAGTTAATGTTGTGGGTACCAACTCTGTTAATGCTGTTCTTGAGGCAGCTAAAGCGGTTAATTCTCCGGTAATGATACAATTTTCAAATGGCGGGGCCATTTTCTGGGCCGGAAAGAGCCTGTCAAATGAAAATCAGCTGGCTGCTGTTACGGGGGCTATCATCGGTGCCAAACATGTCCATCATCTGGCTGAATTGTATGGAATACCTGTTGTTCTTCATACCGATCATGCTGCAAAAAAATTGTTGACATGGATAGACGGACTTATCGCATATGGTGAAAAACATTACAGGGAATATGGAAAACCTTTATTCAGTTCACATATGCTGGATCTTTCAGAAGAGCCTCTGCAGGAGAATATTGAAATCTGTAAAAAGTATCTTGAGAGAATGAGTAAGATAGATATGACACTTGAGATTGAACTTGGTGTCACGGGCGGAGAAGAGGACGGTGTTGACAATGTTGGCATTGATAACAAGTTGTTATATACTCAGCCTGAAGACGTGGCATATGCTTATGAGGAGCTCAGTAAAATAAGCAGCAGTTTTACCATCGCAGCTTCATTCGGGAATGTTCACGGGGTTTATAAACCGGGCAATGTGAAGCTGACCCCGAAAATTCTTTATAACTCCCAGAAGCATATCCAGGAAAAATTTCACACAAAGGAAAAACCTGTGAATTTTGTTTTTCATGGCGGCTCAGGTTCATCAAGGGAGGAAATAAGGGAAGCCATCAGCTACGGAGTGATCAAAATGAATATTGATACGGACACCCAATGGGCATTCTGGGATGGAGTCAGGAAATATGAATCTGCCAACAGGGGATACCTTCAGTCACAGATAGGAAATCCTGAAGGACCGGATAAACCCAACAAGAAAAAATATGATCCCCGTGCCTGGTTGCGTGAAGGAGAAAAAGCAATTGTTGAAAGACTGAAAATTGCATTTGAAGACCTGAATTGCCTCAACCGGAATTGAACATGACGGATGATTGGATCAGCCAGTACCTCAGTTATTAGAAATGCAGGGGCCGGAATAACTCCATTACTTTTCTAGTTCAATTAGTATGATAAAAAGTATTGATACTTCCAGGGGCAGCTTCAGTTCAAAATTCGGAATCATTGCAGCAGCAGCAGGTTCAGCTATAGGGCTCGGCAATATATGGAGATTCCCCTATGTTTTAGGCGAAAGCGGAGGCGGGGCATTTTTAATTGTCTACCTTTTGTTTGTACTATCCATCGGGATCCCGGTCATGCTTTCGGAATTTATAATTGGCAGATCGACACAGATGAATCCGTTCGGGGCATTTAAAAAACTGGCACCCCGGCAGCCCTGGTTCATTGTCGGTATAATGGGGATCATTGCAGCGTTTATGATACTTTCGTTTTATGGCACTGTCGGTGGCTGGACACTTGAATACCTTTACAAATCTGTATTAAACCGGTTTTCCGGCAAATCAGCTGATGAGGTTTCACATATCTTTGAAGGATTCAGAAACAACAGTTACAGGCCACTCCTGTGGCAGGTTGTTTTTATGGGTCTTACTTTTCTGATTGTAGTCGCAGGAATCGAAAAAGGAATAGAAAAATATTCCAAAATACTTATGCCCGTTCTGTTTTTTTTACTCATCGTTATTGCTGTCCGTTCCGTCACACTGCCTGCTGTCAGCGAAAAACTCAATCCGGCAGAAGGACTGAGGTTTCTGTTTAAACCTGATTTTTCCAAGTTGAATGCAAAGGTTATTTTCGATGCCCTTGGCCAGTCTTTTTTCTCATTGAGCATCGGTATGGGAGCACTCATCACTTATGGTTCCTATATCAGGAAGAATGACAACCTGGGCAGCTCGGCGCTGATTATATCTCTTTCCGATACATTTATTGCCGTTCTTGCCGGTATCGCTATTTTTCCTGCAGTATTTGCCCTGGGTTTTAATCCGCAGTCGGGCGAAGGACTTGTATTTAAAATTTTACCAGTGATTTTTCAAAATATGCCTGGCGGATATTTTGTCTCCATACTGTTTTTTGTATGCCTTTCTGTTGCAGCACTTACTTCTTCCATTTCTTTGCTTGAAGTCGTTGTGACGACCTTTGTGGAAGAACTTAAGATAAGCAGGAGAAAAGCTTCAATCATTGCAGCCATACTGATCACAATAATGGGTGCAATTTGTGCCCTTTCCTGGTATACATTCAGGAATTTTGGAGTCAGTACATTTGACGAATCTACAGGTCAGATGGTTCATTTCAATTTTTTTATGATTCTTGATTATATCGCGCTCAAATTTTTACTGCCAATAGGAGGTCTGTTCATTGTTGTTTATCTTGGATGGTTCCATGGGAAAAAGGATGTTTTGAAAGAACTGTCAAACGAGGGTGTTTCAAAGGTAATATATTATAAACTGTTTATGTTTCTGGTAAGATTTGTGGCACCGGTAGCAATTACCATTGTCTTCCTGAATGAAACAGGATTATTGAAATTTAACTGACCTTGAACTTCATAAAAAAGTATTTTGTCTTCGGTGAGCTCATCCCGGTTCATCAGGATTCGGTTCGTCTGTTTATGAACAAATGAATATCTTTAACAAAGGTCTCATATGTTTAAAAAAACTGTCAAAGAATATTTTACATTTACAAATGCTGAACGCAGAGGTATTATTGTTTTACTGGCTTTCATCCTCCTTTCGCTGGCGGTAAGGTTTGTTCTTCCGGTTATGGTGAAAAGCCCGGCACATCAAAAGACAAACACCGAAACGGAAGTCAGGGAGTGGCTTGATGCCATGGCAGTAAACAGCACCATGCCGGATGGTAAAGGCAGGGGCAGCAAAACAGAAGCCATCCATTTTGTATTACATGATTTTAATCCCAATGTTGTTTCATCCGATGATATAGAAAGCCTGGGAGTAAACAGTACTGCGCGAAGGGCATGGATCAACTACAGGTCGAAAGGAGGAAAATTTTACCGTAAAGAGGACCTGAAAAAAATATACGGGCTTGATTCAATCACTTATCACAGACTTGAACCATACATCATTATTGAAAAAGAGAGCGATCAACATTCCGGCAGAAACATTCATGCAAATAGAAATGATCTGTTGCTGGAATTGAATAATGCAACAGCTGCCCAGTTAAAGTCTCTTAAGGGGATCGGGGAAATTTTTGCACAAAGAATCTTAAAATACAGGAACCTTCTTGGAGGTTTTAACAGTATCAGACAACTAACCGAAGTATACGGGATAACAGACAGTATTGTCGGGTTAAACGAGAATATGCTGGCAGCAGACAAATCGATGATTGAAAAAATAAACATTAACAAAGCTGATTTCATGACATTATCCAGACATCCTTATATAACTGAATATGAAGCAAAAACAATCATTCATTACAGGAAAACTAAAGGCGATATAACATCTTTTAATGAAATGATTAAAAACAACCTGATACATGATTCAGTTTTAACAAAACTAACTGATTATTTAACCTTTAGATGAATTATAAAAATCTGCCATGACGCTTTTTATTCACTGATTTTTTCACTATATTTAATTAGTTGAATTTTTAATAAACAAATTAACCGGTACTTTTTTGAAATATTTGGATATAATTCATTCATAGACATTTGCAGAAATATTATTAAAAATTTTGTTAATTATTGATTAAGTTATAAATTTGCCGCTCATTAAATGAAAAGGTTATGATAGTTGTTCCAGTCAAAGAAGGTGAAAATATTGAAAGAGCTTTAAAAAAATTCAAAAGAAAATTTGAAAAAACCGGTGTTATAAAGGAATTAAGATCCAGGCAGGCTTTTAAGAAACCCTCGGAAGAGAGACGTGATGTCATTAAGAAAGCTGTCTATGTACAAAAGATACAGCAAGTTGAACAATAGCTGATTTCTTCTGGGGACCATCCAAATGAGTTCAATAAGTACCGGCTCACAGATATCCCTGGAATAATGAGGCATAAAGAATCCTTTCTAAAGTATTTAAAGAATCAGAAACGATACTCAGATCGTACAATCCGGGCTTATTCCGATGATCTGGAACAGTTTTATTCTTTTTGCAGATTCTCCCCGGAAGGAGAACAGATCCTGCATGTCGATCATAAACAAATACGTAAATGGGTCGCTTCGCTGATGGATAATCACATTTCGGCACGTTCCGTCAGACGTAAAATATCAGCTCTTAAATCATTTTTCAAATACCTGTGTAAAGAAGGTAAATTATCTGATAATCCTGTCAAAAGAATCATACCTCCGAAAATTGAGAAGAAACTTCCGGTATTTGTAAGCGCAGAGCATATGAATACTTTGCTTACCAAAACTGAATTCGGGACAGATTTCAAAGGTCTGAGAAACCGTTTGATAATTGATTTGTTTTATCAGACAGGGATTCGGCTGAGTGAACTCATCAATCTTAGGATTTTTGATATTGATATTGAAAAACTCCAGTTTAAAGTATTGGGAAAGAGAAACAAAGAGCGGATCATACCTGTACTGAAAAGCCTCGGAGATTCAATCAATGAATACCTTCATGAAAGAAATAAGATTGAAGAACCAACAGGGAATTATTTATTCATTACGGAAAAAGGCAGGAAAATGTATCCGAGGTTGATCTACAGAATTGTAAATAATTACCTGAGATTAATCACAACCATTGATAAGAAAAGCCCCCATGTTTTACGGCACACTTTTGCCACACATATGCTAAATGCCGGTGCGGATCTTAATGCCATTAAAGAAATTCTTGGACACAGTAATCTTTCAGCCACAGAAATATATACGCACAATACCTTTAAAAAATTAAAATCAATATATAAACAAGCCCATCCAAGGGCATAAAAAAACGGAGGACTTTCAAATGAACATTAAAATTAATACAGTGAGATTTTCGGCCGACCGGAAACTTGAGAGGTTTGTTCAGAACAAAGTGAAGAAACTTATTCAGTTTTATGACGACATCATAGGTGCCGAAGTGTTTCTCAAACTTGAAAACACCCAGGATATGGATAACAAAATTACTGAAATCAGAGTTGATATCCCTGGTAATGAGCTGTTTGCAAAGAAACAAAGCAAAACATTCGAAGAGTCCACCGATAATGCAATAGATGCGCTTAAAAAACAGATCACAAAACATAAAGAGAAAATCCGGGGGCTTTAATTTACAGGCAAAAAATAAAAAGAAAAATTTTGGGATATAAATAAATTGTTATACATTTGCGAACCGAATTTTGAGGGTAATTCAATTACCCTCAGTTCTTTTAATAATAGCCGATGTAGCTCAGCTGGTCAGAGCAGCTGATTTGTAATCAGCAGGTCGGGGGTTCGAATCCGTCCATCGGCTCGTGGTTATTATTCAGGTATTTTAATGTAAAATAACTAATTTTGCAATTTCAGAACTGAAACCTGAAAATGAACCACTGAAAGAATTGTTCTTTTATATAATACAGTGATAATCATTTCTTCAGTTCATTGGTCTGTCCGGACTGTTGAAGGAATAACATCCGGGGAGATACCAAAGCGGTCAACTGGGGCAGACTGTAAATCTGCTGGCTGATGCCTTCGGAGGTTCGAATCCTTCTCTCCCCACGTTCTTTGCATTTGGAGTTCAGAAAATAAAATCGCGGGAGTAGCTCAGTTGGCAGAGCATAACCCTTCCAAGGTTAGGGCCGCGGGTTCGAGTCCCGTTTCCCGCTCGGATACAGCAGCCGATGTAGCTCAGTGGTAGAGCGTTTCCTTGGTAAGGAAGAGGTCACGGGTTCAACTCCCGTCATTGGCTCAACTATTTACTGAAATTTTAATTGTTAATAAATTACAAATATTCTAATTATGGCTAAAGAAAAATTTGACAGGTCGAAGCCTCATGTAAACATTGGAACAATAGGTCACGTTGATCACGGCAAAACAACACTGACCGCAGCTATCACCCAGGTACTGGCTAAGAAAGGACTGTCTGAAATCAGAACCTTTGACTCAATCGATAATGCCCCTGAAGAGAAAGAAAGGGGTATAACGATTAATACTGCTCATATTGAGTATCAAACAGCTTCACGTCACTATGCACACGTGGATTGTCCGGGTCACGCAGATTATGTAAAAAACATGGTCACAGGTGCTGCCCAGATGGATGGAGCCATCCTGGTTGTGGCTGCTACCGACGGACCTATGCCCCAGACCAGGGAACACATCCTGCTGGCACGACAGGTTAATGTTCCAAAGATTGTTGTGTATATGAATAAGGTAGACATGGTTGATGATGAAGAATTGCTTGACCTGGTTGAGATGGAAGTCCGTGAATTGCTTAGCTTTTACAAATATGATGGTGATAATGCACCGGTGATCAGGGGTTCTGCACTTAAAGCATTGAACGGGGATCCAAAGGAAGAAGATATCCTTTTGGAATTGATGGATGCTGTTGATACATATATTCCTATACCTCCGCGCGACCGCGAGAAACCATTTTTGATGCCTGTTGAAGACATATTTTCAATTACAGGTCGCGGTACTGTTGCAACAGGAAGGATAGAGCTGGGAGTTGTTCATACAGGCGACGAGCTTGAGATGATTGGACTGGGAGCAGAGAAAAGAAAGACTGTCTGCACTGGCGTGGAAATGTTCAGAAAGATCCTTGATCGGGGTGAAGCAGGTGATAATGTTGGTTTGTTGCTGCGGGGCGTGGATAAGAAAGAGATCAAGAGAGGTATGGTGCTTGCAAAACCGGGCTCCATTACACCTCATACCAGATTTAAGGCAGAAGTATATGTTCTTAAGAAAGAAGAGGGAGGCCGTCATACACCCTTTCACAATAGTTACAGACCACAGTTCTATCTGAGAACACTTGATATTACCGGCGAAATTAAACTGCCTGAGGGAACTGAAATGGTCATGCCCGGGGATAATGTTACTATCACTGTCGACCTTATTTATCCGGTAGCCATAAATCAGGGATTGAGATTTGCAATCCGTGAAGGTGGAAGAACCGTTGGTGCCGGACAGGTTACTGAGATTATCGAGTAATTGAATAGTCTTTATTGTTTTCTGATAAGTTCATACCTGAATTATCCGGGTATCGAATTTATCTTTATCAATACGGGTGTAGCTCAGTTGGTAGAGCACTGGTCTCCAAAACCAGGTGTCGGGCGTTCGAGTCGCTCCTCCCGTGCAAAAGAATGAGTATCTGATGAAGCTTCCATGATGATGTTTTCAATAGA
>JAFGBD010000078.1 GCA_016933335.1 Bacteroidales bacterium
ACGGGTTGCCATCATATTCAATCATGCCTTCATGTGTTGTTGTGTTATAGAGGATGCTAAAGTACTTGTCTTCTGTGATACTGTATATGTCGTAATATACATTATAATCCGTATCGGTTGTAATACCATAATCAATATAATTACCCCTGGTCTCAGCTCCTTCTTTTGTATAAGTATATTTCACACTGCAGGTTTTTTCTTCCCAGTTATATGTCCAGTCAATTCTCAGAAATTCAACCGGGGCAAGCGGATTTTCATAAAGTCTCCAGTAACCTTTAGTTCTCTGAATATTGCATTTGCCATCGTACATCAGGAAATCGGAAAAACCACCCTGCTGGGATATATACATCTTCCATTCCACATCTGATTCAATGACTTCACCATAAAGCTCTGCGGTATAAATGCTACCCAGGAAACCAACCTCATAGCTCCATTTCCATTTGTCATTTGAAACCCTGACAGGCTTATATTCAAAAGCCTTAACATATGAATAGGCCGGAACTGCAACAACAGTTCCAAGAATAATATTCCAGAAGGCAACAGCGGTTCTTGCTATCGCAATATTGACATATGTACCCGGTTCAGGTTCTGCAGTGGATTTTTCCTGATCAGCAAATGGCGATAAATCAATTGAAAAAGCTGACTCAGGAGGCAGCTGTAATTCTTCTTCCTTGTCCTTTTCGCATCCGTTAAATGCGATGGCCAGCAGAAATATTGCAGCCAGCAATAATTTTCCATTATTAAAAATCGTTTTTTTCATGATTTATTTATTTGATAAGAATGTTGATTATTATATTTTTTATACGATGAAAAGGTGTTTGGGATACACTGTCTATGAATAAATGTATATAATATTAAATAATTCAACACAAAATTGCTCAAAAATATTGCGTAATAATAAGCAAAGCGCACTTAGTGCCGAGCTACTGTTTTTGAATCGGGTTCCAAACCACTCATATTTGAAGTTAACAAGTCAGCAACTTAATTGTTCTTATTATTGACAGTATCATTCATTTTCAATTTTTAAAATAAGAAATTCTTATTCAGAATGTATTAACTTTAATGTACCTTCAATAACATCAGGTTATGGATACGAAATTTGCACCTGCAGAGAGAGCTTCTGAAGAAAGATTATTATCCGGGAAGAAATCCATTGAATCGATCAGGCAATTCAGCAATTTGCTTAACTCACTCCCGTTTGTTGCAGCCATATTGAATGAGTTTCGACAGATTATCTATTCCAACGAGGTGTTATTGGAGACACTTGGAAATATTACCATTGACGATATCCTTGGCAAACGCCCCGGAGAAGTCCTATCCTGTATCCATGCCTTTAAAGAACCTGGCGGCTGTGGTACTGCCGAGCATTGCAGGGTTTGCGGTGCTATCAGAGCTGTAATGGAGAGTCAGGAATACAATAAAAAGGTAATACATGAATGTCGGATAACCTCTCTGATAAATAATGAAGAAATATCGGCTGATTACCTTGTATCCGCTACGCCTTTCCACTGGAAAGACCATAAATATACCATCATAACCCTGAGCGATATCAGCCATGAAAAGCGCAGAAAGGCACTGGAAAAAGTATTTTTTCATGATATTATCAATAAGGCAGGAAGTCTCTCAGGTTTAATTGATATGCTGAAGGATATTAAGGACAACAGAAAGATTAAAGACTATCTTAGACTGGCACGTATTCTCAGTGATGAACTGACCGAAGAGATACTTGCCCAAAGGTCATTGCTTGCTGCTGAGAGTGGTGAACTGGAACTGGAATTTAACCAGGTCAGATCCCGGAATCTGATTCAGGATAATGTGGATCAAATCATGAATCACTATGTCGCAGTTAACAGGCAGATTGAAATTGATCCTGATGCAGTAAATATCGAGTTTAAAACAGATCCGATCCTGCTGAACAGAATTCTTACCAATATGCTGAAAAACGCCCTGGAAGCTACTCCTGAAAAAGAAAAGATTTTAGTAGGATGTGATAGTCATGACAGTAAAGTCGTTTTCTGGGTTCATAACAACAGGGTCATGCCTGAAGAAGTGAAATTACAGGTCTTTCAGCGCTCATTCTCAACGAAAGGTTCAAACAGGGGATTGGGTACATACAGTATCAAGCTTCTTGGTGAAAGATACCTGAAAGGCAAGGTCTGGTTTAAGTCTGAAGAGAACTTTGGCACACGCTTTTATCTCGGACTTCCTTTAACATGAGCTGATTCCGGGTTACAGCCTCGTCTGTTCAAAACGGATGAGTAATTAATTTTGTATTTTTGTAAAAAATCCCGATGACAGAAGAAATAAAAGTCCGGCTGGACAAATGGTTATGGGCTGTGCGAATTTATAAAACAAGAAACCAGGCTTCAGAGGCATGCAGGAAAGGAAGAATCCTGGTAAACGGAATGGAGGCAAAAGCATCAAGAGAAATCCGGGTTGATGACATAGTAATTGTTCGTAAACTTCCTGTAATTCACACATACAAAGTGCTGGCACTGATTGAACATCGCCAGCCTGCTAAAATTATCAGAGATTTTATGGAAGATCTCACTTCAGTTGAGGAGCTGAATAAACATAAAGTTAATGAGAGTTTTTTTGTCAGACGCGACCGGGGTAAAGGAAGGCCAACCAAAAAAGAACGAAGGACACTGGACAATATGATAAATAATATTCATAAGTGATGCTGATTGCACTGGAAAAAAGAAAATCCAATATAGCAGAATACGTGCTTTACATGTGGCAGGTTGAAGATCTGATAAGGGCATACCATTTCAATATGGATCTGATAGAAGAACATATCATCTCACAGTTCAAACAACCTGAGAAAACCATACATGAAATAAAAAACTGGTATGCAAACACCATCGTTATGATGCATGAAGAAGGAATTCAACAGAAAGGACACCTTGGCATTGTCCGGGATGTGATCCTGCGGATGAATGATTTACACCTGAAACTAATACATCAGAATAATGACGGTCAGTACCTGAACTATTTCAATCAGGCAAAAATCAATATCAATGATCTGAAAAGCAAATTGCCCAACGCAAATACAAATGATGTTGAAACCTGTCTTGACGGACTGTATGGACTGCTATTAATGCGTTTAAAAGGGAGAGAAATCAGCAAGGAAACAGAAACTGCCATGCAAACCTTCAGTAAATTTCTCGCAATGCTGTCTTTCAGGTTTAAACAACTGGAAGAGGGAGAATTGAAGTTGTAATTCAAAAGCCACTTCCTGAGATTTTCCCGTCATTCTCATGTTTATATATATTCTATAATAAGGCTTATTTTATAGTCTTAAATTCTTTGAATAATAATTTATGTCGATATTATCAATTATAATAAGAGTTAAATCATTTATAAATCCAACTGTATAACTGCAATAGTGAATTATCATTTATCTTCTACACATACCAGAAAAAAATTGGTCGCCCAGGTTTTACAATAATTTACCAATAAAGAAAAGCTGCAAGGTTATATGCTATATGTGCTACAAATATTTAAATTTGTTTCTAAGTAAAAGGAGAAGGAGTATTGAATCTTATTAATATCATACTTCACAACTACCTTTATCAAATACAAATATCATAATGAATAATAAAATCAATCCTGAGTGAATCAGATTATCAGAGATACAATAGATTCTTATCCAGGTGCTTGCAATTACTTAATGCAGACACATAATTTCAATGACTTCTGCCTGATAAAAAAAAGTAATACTTCATTTGCCTCAAAGAAAAAAATTGTATTTAATCTGTTTATTGTTTTCTTTAAATTGCTGTTTAACCGAAAAAAACTACATAAATCAAATATTATTTTTTCCATTGGATATGCGACTTTAATAATTGCATTCTTCAATAAGATACACTTTATTCAATGCAATAGAATTTATTGGTGGGGATTTTTCCCGCATAACAAGAAATACTTACCAGTATTTAGAATCCTGATTAAATTTCTTACTACAGATAGACTCCACCTGATTGTCTTTTCGAAATTTGAAAAAAAACAATATCCTGAATTAATCGGAATAAAAAATGACAATATACATTATATTCCATATGGAGAATTCAATCATTCACCTGAATCAGTTATTGTACCTTCAAGGATAAAAGACTATTATTTTTCAGGTGGTTATAGTAACAGGGACTATGTTAAACTTATTGACGTATTCAGGAGAATTAATAAAAAGCTGATTATTATCTGTTCGAAAAATAATAAAGAAATTCTTAGCATTGATACTCCTGCAAATATTGAGATATTTCAGGATCTGTCTTCAGGACTTTTTGAAAAATATCTCAGAGAATCCAAAGTAGTTATAATACCTTTTAAATATAACAGCGGGGCATCCGGCCAAAGCGTCATGCTGAGATGCATGCGAAATAAAAAAACGGTAATTGTTACACGTACTGATGTAATTAAAGATTATGTTGATGATGGAATATCAGGAATAATAATTGATGACCTGCAGGAAGAACTGCAATCCAAAATTGACTACCTGGAGAAGGATGAGAGTGCCCGCTCCGAACTGGGAGAAAATTTGTATAAAAAATACGTTGAAGAATTCTCCTATGAAGCCATTATACCCTATCTTTCAAAGATTATTAACAGCAAATAATAAGTTTTGAAGCAAAAAATTATATGTTCAAGTTAAGAGAATAATAAAAACTTGCTTTTACATGTAAAATATTAATTGTCTGTACGTCTCATAAAACCGACCCAAAACACTGGCCTTCGCCAAAAATAAATAATCGTTACAGGTAACAATTTTGAATGAAACATCCATGAAAAAATTGATTTTATCATTTTTTTTTATATTTGGTATTACAAATTAACGCGGTTTGAGAATTTTTCTGATTGCATATTGCTGGAATCTAAATATTTATCTCCTCTTAACCTAATCTTTGAATCATGGACCATAAGCACATTCTTCTGATTCTTGTCTTTATCATTGCACCCATTATCATCATCTATCTTGAAAGCAAGTTTTCCGTAGTAAAGAAAATCGGTGCCGTTCTCATCTGTTATGGTATCGGATTGATTATCGGAAATATAGGGATTCTTCCGGAAGGTGCGGATAAATACCAGAATATTCTTTCCACAATAACGGTGCCTCTTGCCCTTCCGCTTATTTTATTCTCAATGGATGTAAGAAGGTGGTTCAAACTGGCAGGATCAGCCATTTCTTCGTTGATCATTGGTATTATCTCGGTAGTGGTTATGCTGCTGATAGGTTACTGGATTTATAAGGATAAAATTGATGATTCATGGCAGGTCGCAGGTCTTCTTACAGGCATATATACCGGAGGAACACCAAATATGGCAGCCATTAAAACAGCACTCAATGTGGATAATGAACTGTACATCATGACCCATACCTATGAGGTGGCATTGGGGGCGATCTATCTGTTGTTTATCCTGTCCATCGGGCAAAGGGTATTCCTGTTATTTCTTCCGCCGTTTAAATCACCGGAAATAAATGACCCGAATGTTAAGAGCCTTGATCTGGAAGGTGAATTTGAATCGTATGAAGGTTTCTTCCGTAAGAAAACATTTCTTCCGTTGCTTACAGCCTTTGGATTATCTGTCGCCATACTGGGAGTCAGTTACATACTGGGTACACTGGTGCCAAAAGATTACTCCACTGCAGCAACCATATTATTGATTACTACTTTTGGTATAGTATGTTCTTTTATTCCCAAAATCAATACTATTAAGAAAACCTTCCAGCTGGGTATGTATATTATCCTGATATTTTGTATTGTCGTTTCATCTATGGCCGATATTAAGCAGCTGGCCAACATCTCGTTTTCACTGTTTTATTATGTTGGCCTGGCTATGTTTGGCTCTCACTTTTTACATGTTCTCATTGCCAAATTCTTTAAAATCGACGCAGATACTGTTATCGTGTCAGGAGTTGCCCTGGTATGCTCACCTCCTTTTGTCCCGGTGGTAGCCGGTGCTTTAAAAAACAGGGAAATCATACTTACCGGACTTGTTGTAGGGATAGTGGGATATGCCATTGGTAACTACCTGGGCGTATTCATTGCATATGCCCTGAGATAATGACAATCATTCCAACCGGTTATCTGTTTGAGCCATTGTAATATATTCAGATATGACAAAAACCCGAACAATGATTGTATTCAGGTAACAAATCAATGTATCTCACACAATTTTATTCATTCATAACATGATTTATGTCATTGACCAAAAAATGCTGGCATTATAGCGAATCGTGATGTATCTTGCACATATATTGCGTTATTTCATTATCTTACGCGTTAGTGCAAGACTCTGAAAGAACACACTGGAAAAGCGCCCATCTGGGTGCTTTTCGTTCTTTATATATTCCGTAGAATAAATTAAAAGTTACAGGTAAGTCCTATACCAATGATTTCTTTGAATTGTACTTCATCAACCTGGTCTTTGTCATATACTAACTGGGTAACCAGGTTCGCTGATATGTACTGGTTAACCTTCATATTGACCAGTACTTCCCAGTCGATATCAATCTGCGGGTCCTCCAGATAATTGTAAAACATGCCAAATTTTGAGTTGAGCGTGACGTTCTTTATGATCTCCTTAACCAGGATGGATTTAAGTAATGCCCCCAGCTCAAATCTGGATTTATTGCCCGGTTCCACTCCAAAACGCCCTTCATCTGAAAATGTATCGTCCAGAACAAAGGTAATTTTGCCGGTTACAGGGGATATGAACAGTGAAAATACATCACCCTCTTTATAGTCCATACCCAGTGAAGCTAAAATATATCCCGGTGCCATTAGCTTTGAGATGACCGAATCACGGTTTGACTCATGTTTACCGTCTGTCATTTGTGTTTTGAAATTCAGCATGGCGCTGTAAAACCATTTTTCAAATGCCTGATAACCATATTTTGACAGTATCTCAAAATTATCGTCTGTTTTCCGGGTATCATCATCTGCCAGTCTTGTCAGGCCATACTTGACATCCAGGATATTATCCCATGAAGATTTGTTCTTTGCATATTTAGCGGTATAATTGAACAATCCCAGGCCTGCAATGGAGCTTTGTCCGCCTGCCTGCCAGTTTTTTGAAAAAGAAGTTTGTGAAAAATTCAGACTTGCCATTCCTGTATAGTTCCAGAACTTTAATGTGTCGGATTGAAGGGTGTCCTGTTGTCCGAAAATCTCAGGCCATGTAACTGCCAGTAAAATCAGAATAACAGAGGATAAACGTTTCATATATTTTTGTTTAGGTTAGATAAGATGAATAATTCATACTTTATACTTTCCAAACCAGCGAATGCCGTTTATTTGCAACGAACAATAATAACCTGTTCAGCAGTATCCCTGGTATGATTTTTAAAATTAAAAAATTTTTCTAAATCCCTCCCCCGGTTCCTTTAAATTTTGAATGATTGCGGCAGGTTTTTCCAAAACCCCGGAGTCACTGATTAAAAGAACAGATTCCCCCGGATCTGATTGGAAATTCTTTGATTACAGGTTATTCCGCTTCAACGAATCACGATTTAAGATAACAATTTACTATTTCTCCGATATAGAAACGGTGAAAATCTTTTGACAGGTAGTTTTTCCGGGCTATTTCGGAAATGATGAAGTGACGTTCTTCAAGATAATCGGCATATAGAATCTTACATTCCATCACCATTCTTGCCTGCTCATAACCTATATTTTCATATTCCGTGATCACGGGAACCAACCCGGTTTCCCTGATCTTGTCAATATCCCTGCCCGATCTGGTTCCGCAAATATTCAATATTTTCCTGTAAGAACTTTCAAAAAAGCTCAGTGTATAATAGTCTGACTTCTCTGCAAACTGAAAAGTATACCTGTTAGGACGGATAAAACAGATGGCAACCGGCATGTTCCACAAAATACCCGTTGTCCCCCAGCTTGCAGTCATCATGTTGAAATCTCCCGGTCTCCCGGCTGTGACCAGCATCCATTCATCATCCAGTATTTTAAAAAAATTGTCATTTAAACGTTTGACATTGGTTCTATGAAACATTATGTCAATGGATTTCATCATTTTATGGTTTAATAGATGTTATATGCCAATGATATCATAAATCCCGGATGATGCAAATATTGAAAATTTATTCATTCAAAACTGCATTTTTTCGAAAAACAAATTTTGGTTTCATTAATACCTGTTTTTAAGCCATAACAAGGACTGGTTTTTTTCCGGCTGATGTTTGATTTGTATGAAGTACATGCCCGGAAACTCAGAAAAGAACTTTCAGAGACCAGGTTCGGAATTGATCCGAATCCTTTGTTTCAGAGTAAATACAACAATGCAATGAACGCGTTAACGAATGAATTTAACGAATTCAGAAAACAAACAAAAATGGGAACAGATAAGATGGCATTATATGGCTGGAAAAGCAGGATCGCAAAAGAACCGGATGACTTGAAAGATTACGCGGAGTAACCGGTAAAAAGAATTCGTTTCGCTGAGTTATTTGCTTCCTGATTTGAAAGTCGGGCCAGGTTCTGCGGATTCATACGGCCAATAACCAATATAAAAAATAAACATAGGAGATACCGGTGTATATGACTAAAAACAAAACATTCACATTACAATTGCTTCCGGATAATATATATTGAGGACATTATTGAATAAGAACCAGTATTTGAGTCAGGTCTCCGCATCGTATTAAGTAACTTCCGCTCCGCAATCCTGAGAGATCAATTGTGTTTAAACTTTTGTTGTTGTCCGTCTGAATTCGAAGTACTAACCTTCCGAACAGATCATAAATTTCCAGAATGCCGGGCAGGGAATGATCATGCATATCAATACAGACTTTTCCCGAAGCAGGATTCGGATAGATGTTGAATGATCCTGCAGGCGAAATGTCATTTTGTTTGTTGATCCCTGTATAAACTGATGTGGTCCAGCTTTCAGGAAAATGATTATCAAGTTCAGCATTTTTGAGTATCAGTACCTCTCCGAGATGATATGATGCAGGTGGCCATGGTGCATACGGCCTGTAATCCACCTGGTCGACAACGATGCCGTGACTGTCGGTCAGCTGTATCTTCTCTCCCTGGTTCGACAGACTTCCGTCAGTCCACTGGAGAATCTTCCCGTTGGTATACTGCCAGGAGGAAAAATAAAGATTCTTAACAAGGATATATTGTTCACCGGGATAAAGCAGTGCATCCGGGGGAAACTCATATGTAATGCCCCTTGTTATTCTGTATCCTGAAAGATCAACCATCATATCAGAAGGATTCAGGATGGCAAGGTATTCCGATTGATCTGTTTTACCTAACGGATTGTAGAAAATCCTGCTGAACATAGCATGTGGCTTGCCTGTATAAGGGTGATGATAAGTACCCAGATCGGAATATCCTTTATTATCATTGGCTGCATTTAAACAGGGCGATCCGGGAAGCAGCCTGAAATTGAAACGGTTGGGCGCATTGAATAACGGATTTCCAAATTTATTGGAGTTGTTTGCCGGTAAGGTGTCATTATCTGAAAGGCTGTTTGAAATCAAAATGGTTGAATGGTTATCTGCAAAACAGGACTTTTCATAGCAGTTTGAAAAAATGCTGTTTGTAACGATGGCATTACCTCCGGCATTCCCTGCAATTTTTTCAAAACATGAAACAGCAATATTGTTGCTGTAAAATGTACAATGATCAGCCGTAACAAGGCATGAATCCTTCAGTCCCAATCCCAGGTTGCAGTTGACAAAGGTACAGTGGCTGATATGAGCTGTTGACTGCTGGCCTGCAGATATCCCTTTATCGGTAATATCATAAATCAGTAAACTGTCAATGGTGATACTGGTGCACTTTTCCCCGATATCTATGGCATCACTGTTCGGTCCGTAAAAGTGATATATCCTGCTGTTTCTGATGATCCCGTTTTCAACGTCGTCATAATCGATGCCATCGGTGTCCGGCTGGTCATTTCCCCTGAATATACAATTTTCAATCCTGCCTTTCCCGTATTTAATATTGATCAGGTCGCCGGTGATCCTGGAATGAAGTGAACTGTTTGTAAGTGTAATATCCGAATAACGGCCGGCAATGGGATTACCGTCTGAGTTCTCGATAATCAGATTATCAAGAACCAGGTTGGCTTTAAAGGCTGAAATCGCTGCAACATCGCGAACAGGCACAGCTCCTTTTGATGCATCCTCAATGGTCACATAAGAAAGGTACGATGTATCAGGTGAATCCATGAAACAGATTGCACCCCAGCTTTTATCATTGTAATCAGGATTCAGTCTGAAGGTAATCCTTTCATTGGCGGATCCTTTGGCAGTGATCCTGCCTTTAACTGATATGTTTGCTTCCGGCGGCAGCCATACTTCCACACCCGGTTCAATATAAAGGCTTACTCCGGCCGGAATGCTGATATCTTCCTGTACAACCCAGGGAGAACAATCCTTTCCCAGGATCATATCCTGACCGACCACCTGCGGGATGATGCATTTCCCGTCAGACTCATATAAAGCACTCAGGCTGAGATCATCTGATAACATGAGCTGGCATTCTGCAACTGTTGAAATAATATTTGTTTCATGTGATTCATGAGTCAGCAGTTCCAGATCAAAACTGATATCGCTGCTTGCCGGTGCAACCTGATGCACCTCAACAGCAATCATATTGTTACCTTCCTGCAACAGGGAAGCATCAACAGGATATAAAATGAACTGTGACTCCAGGGGCGAACTTAAATCAATGGATGCAAGCGTACTGTAATTTACAGCAACACATCCCATATTGGTTCTCAGGGCTTCCTGCCCATTGATATATACAACAGCACCATCATCGCACAACAAATTCACCTGACAGCTTTTTCCGATCAGATCAGAATCAGCCAGATTAAAAGCCTTTCTGAAATATGTTGTTATGTGTTTATTTGTGATGTTTTTGCCGTATTCCAGAACAGTATTTTCATCCCCGTCTCCATATCCCAGTTCTGCCTGTCCCTCAGACCAGGACGCATCATCAAAGGTTAATTCGCGCCATGCTGTTCCCTGATCCAGCCCTTTATCGGAATATCTCCATATTGAATTTTGAGCTATGATTGTTCTTTTTGTCCTTTTTGTCTGTATCCATCCCTTGAATTTGTATCCGGGCCTGGATTCCGCAACCAGTTTAATCTGAATATCCCTTGGGTAATGGCCATTCCATTCGGATTCAGGAATTCTCATCTCGTTAAAAGTAATAAACCCTGCATCAGCAGGAGTAACCTTAAGATCAAGGCAGGCACTTTCACTGAAACCATATTGGGCCAGGTTATGCAATAACACCAGCGGACGCATATCTGCAAATGTCTTCATATTACATACTCCGGCATACCAGTATTCTGTCGAGGGAATTGCATTACCATAGGATGAGGTCGTTCCAAGCCATCTTTCGATGTGCTCAGGCATTTCAGCTTCGATCATCTGCCGGTGGCGGTCAATCATTTTCTTAACCCTGACAGGATTAAAGGTTGTGTATAAATGATCTGCCAGACGTTTGCCAAAATATTGCAGGTAATCCTGGTTTTGCATCAACTCGTAAAAAGGAAACACGTCGCGGCCGGTATAATAATTGATATAACTTCTGAAAGGATAAAAGAATCCCCTGTCAAGATCATTCAGTATCCATTTCCATTTACCTGTTCCCTTTGGTTTCCAGGCCATAACATTATGATTGACTGAGCTGTTGCTGCAGTATAACTCTGTACATATGAGGTCAGTAAAATTCTCAATATCCATTGCTGCGGCCACCGAATCATAGGCAGCCTGTTGCGAAAGATCCTGTGAATACAGGTTTGAAAAATCATTGTATTCCGCCAGATCACCAGCCTCAGCATAAACCTCATTCTCGACCATATCAAAAGTGCCGTCTTCAAGGTGATGATTCTTACCGATAAAATCCTCATCAACTTTTTCCCTGATGTTATGTATTCCCGTATACCGGCCATTGATATATACAACACAGGGTCTGAATCCTATATGATCGAGCCCGGTATTCAGGGTGGTAAGATTTTGTATGAATCCGTCCCTGAAAAGTGAATGACTCCAGTCGCTGCCAGAAGCCCTTAATGCAAAAGTCTTATAACTGCTCCTGGTCTTGTCGAATAGTAACGGATAATCAAGACTGCCTGTACCGTAACTTTTTCTGAAATAGATACCCAGCATTTTCTGAGGAAGCTGCCAGGCGTGAAGACCATTGATCTTTGCTCCTGCCATCTCATTAAATGCAGCTCTGTCACTCCCGTTATTTTCAAACAGTTCTATGTTAACAGGTATCTCCCATTCCGGTTTAAAATCCTGGACATAGATACCGATAGCCGTATCCCAGAAATTTTCAGCATCTGAGGCAAGGGAAATGACCGGCAGATTTCCTGACTGAAAATGTTCATTCAGGAAATAAGTATGGGTGACAGTCGGGCCGGGGATCATCCCGTGCTTAAAGATACGTGCCCTGATGACGGAGGTACCTGTGATACTGACGGGATTCAGATAGACCGGGTCATCTTCATCAGGTTCTGAGCCATCCAGGGTATACCGGATGGTACCACCTGTATAACTTGAAAGTTCAACGGTAAAAACAGAGCCGTATAAGCCTCCGGTAACCGAAAACTCAGTCCTGCCATGAACAATATCCTGATAAGGCTTTGTGTTATTCTGAATCCCCGGTGTTGGCTGAGCAAAGTAACGCCATTCTGATGAGCCATCAGGATAGCGGCCAATGGAAACATCTGTTTTCTGGTTTTTGTAGTGAAGCGTATCCAGCAGCAATCCGGCCGGGGAAAAAATCCCTATCTCCTCCCCTGTACGAGCCAGCTTATAACCGGTATGCAGTCCCGTATTACGGCCGTCTGTCCAGATGACCACATGCTCTCCCGGGGCAATCACTGTATCAACAGGAATTTTCCATTTTACAGGATTATTCAGGTTATCGGTTACATAATACCCTTTCAGGTTGACCGACAGGCTGCCTGAGTTATACAGCTCAAGCCAGTCGGAATACTCATGAAAATCCGGATCAGCGTTAACAGAAGAATTGGAAGCAAGAAATTCATTGATGACAATCTGACCGTATACCTTGTAAGAACTGGCTGGCAGCGTTGCAATCAGGATCGGGATAAGCACTGTTTTCCAAAATAGAAATCTCATTTATCGTTGACTAAAGTAAAAATGCCCGTACTTCCTGTTTTAGTTTGCTAAGTGAATAACACAATAATAATTTGTAAAGATAACAACTCTTTTGGCCGGTAAAACAGTATTTTTTCTTTCATACGATATCCGGTTTGAACCATCTGGAAGTTATAACTTAATTTATATTCTTTTTAACTAAAGTTGCCGGGGTCAGAGGCTGTAGAACAACTACTTTTCGAATTGAAATGAAGCTTTTTCTGGCAAAATTTTTTTAACTGTCCTGAAATTATATCTTTGCAGGATACACATTATCTGTTCAGATGGGAAAAAGAACCATTGACCAGTGGACGTGGGATTACTGGCTTGTCCAGCGCTATGTGATTCTTTGCTACAGGGTATTCTACAAAAGGATTTATTCACACAATTTGCAGAACCTGCCATCAAACGAGCCTTTCATCCTTGCTCCCAACCACCAGAATGCCCTGATGGATGCACTGGCATTTGTTTGCAACACCCCTTTTCAGGTTGTATTTCTGGCCCGTGCAGACATTTTCAAAGGAAAATTGTTGATCCATTTTCTTAATTATCTGAATATTATACCTATATACCGGATAAGGGACGGTATTGACAACGTAAGAAGAAATGATGAGGTTTTCGCTAAGACATTACAGGTATTCAGGAACAAACACAATCCGATCTGCATTTTTCCTGAAGGTAACCATGGCGATAAACGCAGACTCAGACAACTTGTAAAAGGAATATTCCGGATGGCTTTTATAGCACAGGAAGATTACAAGGATCAACCCGGTGTCAAGATCGTTCCGGTTGGGCTTGACTATGGTCATTATACAAACTTCAGAACAACCATATTCATCAATTACGGGAAACCCATAGAGGTTAGTGAATATTACAGGCAGTATGAGGAGGATAAGGTAAAAGCCATGAATGATCTGAGGGACAGGCTGGCTTCTGAAATAAGAAAATTAATGATTGATATCCGGAATGAGGAGTATTATGAGACATACATGATGCTCAGAACCATTTATAACTCAAGGATGCGTGAGTTGATGAACATAAAGGGTAATAACCTGCTGGACAGGTTCAATGCCGATAAAAAGATGATAGAAATCCTGGATATGCAGCTGGCCGAAGATGAATCACGCATAGCTGCAATTGATAAGCTTGTGATGGATTACAATCTTGGACTGAAATCAATCAATATACGCGACTGGATTGTGAAAAAAGGTGACTTCAGCTACCTTGCTGAATGCCTCAAACTACTTGCAATGATTGTTGCATTTCCTGTTTACCTCCTCGGATTGATCAATAACTATATACCCTATACAATACCCTCGTTATACGTCAGAAATGTCAAAGACAGGCAGTTTCACAGCTCAATGAAATTTGTTTTAAGCATGATCTTTTTTCCCCTTTATTACGCCATTGTCATAGTGTTGGCAGCCCTGATCATTCCCGGAGCACTCTTCTCCTGGTTGTATATCCTTCTGATCCCTGTTTCCGGTATCTTTGCCTATAGTTATTATATCTGGATAAAAAAATCAGTCGCAAAATTCAGGTTTATACGGCACACGAAAAAGGTCAGGGGCAAAACCGGTGATCTGATTCATAACAGGAAGAAAATTCTTGACTTGATGGACGATATAATATTAAAAAATCTTAATCCAATGTAATATGAATTTTAAAGGCAGGACTGTCTGGATCACCGGAGCCTCATCGGGCATTGGCGAGGCACTGGCATGGGAGTTGGGCAGACTTGGATCAGATCTGGTATTATCATCACGGAATACTGAAAAACTAAACCGGCTGGCCAAAGCAATATCAGAGAAATATCAGATCAATACTGATGTCATTTTTTTGGATTTAGGCAATAATGCAACCATTCCGGAGGCAATTGAACAGTTCAGTGACAGGCATCAGAAAATAGATATTCTTGTCAATAACGCGGGAATCAGTCAGCGGTCGTTGCTGATTGAAACTCCTGTTGAAGTTGACCGTCAGGTTTTTGAAGTAAATTTTTTCGGTACGATAACCCTGACAAAGGGTCTTTTACCAATGATGATTAAAGCCGGAGGCGGACATATTGTCGTCATGAGCAGCGTGGTTGGTAAATTTGGTATTTCATTACGGTCAGCTTATTCTGCTTCGAAACATGCGCTGCATGGTTTCTTTGAGACACTCAGATGCGAATTATCGGATAAAAATATAAAAGTGACCATCATTTGTCCGGGAAGGATCCGTACCAGTATTTCTGTCAATGCAGTCACAAAAGACGGGAGCAATTATGGCAGGATGGATGAAGGGCAGGCTAAAGGTGTTTCACCTGAAAAATTTGCCAGACGTGTTGTCAAAGCCATCCATAGAAACCGGAAAGAGGTTGCCACCGGCGGCAAAGAGATCCTGATGATTTATATCCGCAGATTTCTTCCCTGGCTTTATTATATACTGGCTTCAAGGGTCAAACCCACCTGATTTTTATTTATCTTTACAAATTTAAACAGATCACTTTTTTTTCATGAAAGAAAAAGTAATAAGCGGAATACAGCAAGTCGGCATCGGTGTTACGGATGTTTATGAAGCGTGGCGATGGTACAAAGAATACTTTGGCGTCGACATTAAAATGTTTGAAGAAGAAGCCGTTGCTAAATTGATGCTTCCTTATACAGGCGGCCAGCCAAGAGCCAGGCATGCAATACTGGCTTTGAACATGCAGGGCGGAGGCGGATTTGAAATCTGGCAGTACAAGGGAAGGACTCCGGAAGCACCAAAGTCTGAACCGCAGGTGGGAGACCTGGGAATTTTCTCTGTAAAAATCAAGACACGGAATGTTGAGAATGTATATCATTACTATAGATCAAAAGGTCTGGATATTATCGGAAAACTTCAGAAAAATCCGGCAGGTGAACCACACTTTTTTATAAGGGATCCTTTTGGAAACATATTCCAGGTGGTCAGTTCCTTTAACTGGTTTTTAAATAACAAAAGCCTTACCGGTGCTGCATACGGCGCCATCATAGGTGTCTCGGATATCGAAAAATCCAGTACCTTTTACGGGCAAATACTTGGATACGATAAAATTATTTACGATATAACCTCATCCTCAGAAGATCTGAAAGACCTGCCTGGCGGGAGGCATAAAATCAGAAGAATGTTGTTGCACCACAGCAGACCACGTGCAGGTGCATTCAGTCCGATCTTCGGATCAAGCGAACTTGAATTGGTACAGGTGCTTGACAGGTCGCCGCAGAGCATATTTGAAGGCAGGTATTGGGGCGATTTGGGGTTTATTCATATCTGTTTTGATATCAGGGGGATGGACCTGCTCAGGAAAGAATGTGCCAACAAGGGATTTCCGTTTACTGTGGATACAGGCGCCTCATTTGATATGGGGGAAGCTTCAGGTGCGTTTGCCTATACGGAAGATCCCGACGGTACGCTGATAGAATTTGTGGAAACCCACAAAATCCCTATTCTCAAGAAGCTGGGATGGTATCTGAATCTCAGAAACCGGCAACCGGAAAAGCCCCTGCCGCGATGGTTGCTGAAAGCCGTTTCATTCAACAGGGTCAGAAAAATTGAATAAAGACAACCCTTTTCTATTCTTTTGTCTCCTCCTGCTTAAAAAACCTGTTTTTACTGACAAATATTTTATTTGCCAGATCGTTGTCTGTACCGCTGAAATATGCCCCCTTGTTAAGTGAAGAAGAAATGAGATATCCGATTGTTGTATCACTTTCAAATGCTTTCACCACTATCGGAGTAACAAAATTATTCCCTTCTATACTCAGTATAAAATCAGATTTTTCTTTCAATGGTTCCTGATCATCAATAAAATTCGAACTGCTAAGCATTGAAAGTGTATTAATGTACGTGGCTGCCGAAGCAGAGTCACAAATCAGTCCGTCTACCGTCCATCTGTTACCTTCTCTGATAAGGGCAAATGAGCTGTCTGCCGGATATGTAAAGGATAATTTACTCAAATCCTCCCTGTTGAACCTTGTGATAACTTTATTTCTGAAATCACTTAAGCCGCGGCCGAATGACATTGCCAGGAATCCTTCCACTGCATAAACGGATTTTTCATCGGCCAGGCGGACAAATGTTGACATGGTCCCCTGCTGACCATAATTATATGGATTCTGGTTCTTAGGCGGCTGGTAGCTGAATCTTCCAACATACAGATGTGTGGCAAGCTTTTTACCGGTATATAGCTTCACCCTGGTGGCTGCTGAATCGGTAACATCAAACTCATGCCAGCGCGGTTTTTCAGTTGCAGCCAGTCGCAAGGGTTTTAATTCTGCCAGGGTTGTCAGGATATTTTTTACCATCCCCTGGTCAGCATGATAATCATTGGTTCCTGAAATGACCTTCCAGCCATCAGGTTCCTTCATCAGCTCAATGACATCGTCTCTTTCTGCCTTTGGATAAATGACAATCCGTGTTACTTTTGAAGTATCTGCATCCACCATCTGTGCACGGAATGACCGTTCACCTCTTTTGGAATCTGATAAATATACGGCCATGGCAGCGATGATTAAAATGACCAGAATAACCACAAGGGTTTTTAAATTCAGTTTTTTATACATAACCCACCTCCATTCTTTTAATTCTTTGATTTCTTCTGATTTCAAACCTGATGATACCTATGATGATCATAATCATTATAGGAAGCAGAAAGTTCAGATATTTCAGAAAAGTCCTTCTTCCATCAGAAAGATCCTCTTTAATGGGACGGGACAAAGCTCCTTTTGTTCTGAGATCAATCAGTCCGGTATCATCTGAAAGCCAGTCGATCGAATTTACCAGCAGATTGATGTTATCCGGATTGGGAGTTTGCTGCTGGGATGCAAGGGGAAAATCACCGTCTGCAATTACAACCATTCTGGAATTTATGCTTCCGGCAATAGGTCCTTCCAGAGTAGCAGCAAGCGTCAGATTAGACAACGGAAAATCGTTTTCAGACCATTCTTTGAACACATTTATCCATGCTGAAACCGATTGGGTACCGGATTGTTCGGAAGACTTTACAATGGGCGTAAAAAGTGCTGTACTGTCACCCGAATAATTGATTGAACTGACAAAGGTAAAGACCATTTGTTCCAGACCCGCTGTAATAGCATGATCTGAAAAATTGATAACAATGGGAAAGAAGGGGAATTCAACCCTCCGGTTGACAATACCGGGACCGAAAGGGGTCATTGCTTCCTGCTGCACGCTTACAGGCATGTTATTTGCATCCAGAACAAAGTTCTCATTGATATTGATGCCTTTCATGCTCAGCCAGGTCTCCAAACCCGTATTTATCGAATGACCAACAGCAGATGTATTCAGATCAACATCGACCCGGTTCAGTGCAACAAACAGACCTTTGCCCTGAGCCATAAAATCATCCAGCTGCTGCAGATGACCTGCAGAAAATGAATCTTTGGGAGAGACAATCGCAAGTGCATCGAACCTGTCGAGCTCTCTTGTACTGTCAGTTAACGTTACAGGCTGATAATCATTTAAAACACCAATACCATGCAATGCATGTGATAATTGATCCATTGGAGCCTCACCATGTCCCTGCAGGATCCCGACCAGGGGTTTTGATTTCAGCGAAAGCTTTTTAATGCTGGTGGTCAGAAAATATTCCATCCCTTCAGTTGATTGCAATATGGAAATGATCTCTGACTTTTCACCGAGCTGTATTTCGGCTCCCATATATGCTTTCTGGATTTTAAGCTCGTCTTTTTCCCTTCCTCCTATCTGAGCCTGGACAATCCCTTTTTGCATGATTTTCCTTTCAAGCTCCTCATCTTCGGCAGGATCAATGAATTCATAAGCAACCATTCCTTTTGAGATGGTCCGGTAATCGGTCAGCATATCTTTGAAATCGCGTTTCAGGTTAGCATATTCCGGTGGCAGCTTTTTAGTAAAATAGGCCGAGATGGTGACAGGCTCTTCCAATGATTTAAGAACATCTTTTGTAGCCGGACTCAGAGAGTATCTGTTATCATCTGTCAGGTCGAGCCTGAAAAAGAACCTGTTGGAGAGGTAGTTCGACAGGAGAATGATCCCGACTACCATCAGAAGTGTGGTTATGATTGTTGATTTTGATCTCATGTCTGATACTTTAAGAGATTAATTTTCAGTAACATTTCTTTTTGTAATGACCAGCTCCGATGCAAACAGTCCCAGAAAGGTGAGACTGATAAAATAGATCAGGTCTTTGCTGTCAATAACACCCCTTGTAACAGAATCATAATGTGTTCTGACGCTCAGGAAGTTCAGCAGATTGCCTGACCATCCTTTCAGGTTGAGTGAAAGAAGGCTGAAAAGCAGATGAAAAAATATGGAAATGATCAGTGCAATCAGAAAAGCCACAATCTGGTTTTTCGTTAGGCTGCTGGCAAAAATGCCTATCGCTGCGTACGCTGCACTCATCAGCAGCAAACCAAGGTAACCTGACCAGACAGCACCATGATCCACAGGTCCCAAACCCCATATTGTAAAATAATAAGGCAGGGTCAGTCCCAGGGCAATTGCAATCAAAAGCATCGTGGATATAAACTTTCCGGTAACAAGCTGCCATTCGTTAACCGGTTTGGTCAGTATCAGTTCAAGGGTACCGGATGAATTTTCTTCAGCAATCAGTCTCATGGTTATCGCCGGAATAAAAAACAGCAATGTCCAGAATGAAATATTAAAAAAGACTTCCAGGCTGGCTTCTTTTCTGAAAAAGACATCACTTCCGAAAAGCCACGTAAAAAACCCGGTAAAACCCAGGAACAAAATAATCACAACATAAGCAAGCAAAGAATCAAAGTAAGAATTCAATTCACGCCTGGCAATTATCCATATTTTTTTCATGTGATAATATTTTTATTAATTCAATTGTTTTAAAATCAGTTCATGGTCAGTTCGCGGAAGACATCTTCCAGTTTTGTCTCAGTGGGAGTAAGTTCAGTAAGATACCAGCCCTTGTCCACGCAAAGCTGAAAAACATCTCTTCTTGAAGATGTATCGGGTTTGCTCTGTACTTCAAACTGACCATCACTTTTTGAAACAAAATCAACAAGTTCGGTATTGTTTAGTTCCTGGAGGGCTTTAAATACAGTATTTACATCACCCCCTTCTATCGTAACTTTCAGAATCTCTCTCCCCTGTGCCTGTTTTCTCAGCTGACCGGAAGAACCATCTGCCACAATTTTACCTTTATTGATAATTAAAATCCTGTCACATGTTGCTTCCACCTCGGCAAGAATATGCGAGCTTAAAATCACCGTCTTTTCCCTGCCTATTTTCCTGATCAGATCCCGTATTTCCATTATCTGGTTTGGATCCAGTCCTGCAGTTGGTTCATCCAGTACCAGTACTTTCGGATCATGAATCAATGCCTGTGCCAGACCAACCCTTTGTTTATAACCCTTTGAAAGTTCACTGATCTTCTTATGCTTTTCACCTTCCAGACCACAAAGATTAACCATTTCAAGAATCTTGTCTTTAATAACCTCTTTTGGAATCCGATGAAGACTGGCAACGAAATAAAGGTAGTCGATAACTGGCATATCATTGTACAAAGGATTATTCTCAGGCAGGTATCCGATGTTTCTTTTTATCTCATCAGGATTGTCCTTTATTGACATGCCACCTACCTGAATATCTCCCTCATTGGGCGCCAGAAAACAGGTAATGGCTTTCATGGTGGTGGTTTTTCCTGCCCCGTTGGGCCCGAGAAAACCCAGTACCTCACCTGTTTTTACATCAAAAGAAACATTGTCAACAGCTTTCTGTGCCCCGTATTTCTTGGTAAAATTCCGAACAACAATATCCATATGCGTATGGTTTATAAATGATTTTTTGTGAACACAAAAAAAATAAATTCGGTTATTATTTTATAATATTTTATGATTTTTTAACAAAAAACCGCCGGTGACCAATCACCGGCGGTTTCATCCCAGTCCTTATAAGAAAATCATGAAATTTTTATGTCTCTTACCGGTTTAACTTTTGCTTCATCCTTTTTAGGAATCACAATACTTAAAATACCTTCCTTGTGTGTTGCCTTGATCTTATCACCGTTGACCGTCTCAGGTAATGTGAACGAACGGCTGAAAGAGCTGTAGCTGAATTCCCTTCTTAATACGTTTTCCACCTTCGACTCGTTTTTCACTTCTTTTTCAGAAGAAACGTTCAGTACATTATTGTCCAGACTGATCTTAAAATCTTCTTTGCCCAGTCCGGGTGCGGCTACATCAATCTTATAGTCTTCTTTGCCTTCAGTTATATTAACTGCAGGCATATTCTGACCTGTTTCCCAATTGAAGAACCTTGGCATTAAACTGTCATTCAGGAATTCATCAATCAGGTTCGGCCAGCTTGTTCTGGTTCTTAATTTTGGTAACATGGCTTTATCCTCCTATATTTTAGTTTAACATTTTAAATATTCACTATTAATATTTCAAATTCAATACCAATTCTATTAATCAGCCATTTTGACATTACTAGGGAAAATAATATGCCATTATGACATTGTCCGGTGTTTTCTGTTGAATCACTTACAGCAGCATTAATCTTTGGATAATCCCTATTTAATATATATCTTTATTCATTCTGATTTCTAACATTTATTTCGGTTAGTTGCGTGACAAATCATCAATTCCCCGGGAAATAAATTTTTCTTATTATGAAAAAAACACTGAGTTTTGTTCTGATACCGCTTTTATCATTTTGCACCGGCTGCGGATCAATTACACACAGCAGCAATCGTTCAACTGTTGCCGGTGAAAAAGGCGGTTTCGTAACAGGCAAACTGCCATGGTCGCAGCAGATGGCAGAAAGCCTTATAGCGGTTTTTCCTGAAATGTGGCAGATGGAAGAAAGAAACAAACCCGTATGGAGCTATACATACGGACTTGTTGGAATGTCTATGCAAAAATTATATGACAGAACAGGATTGGAAAAATACTATGCCTATTCTAAAAAATATATTGATACATTGATCAGCGATATGGGCGTTATTAAAACCTATAGATTCAATGACTTCAATATCGATCAGATCAATCCGGGCAAAATGCTCTTCATGTTTTATAATAAAACAGGGGATGAAAGGTATAAAACTGCTATGGATACCCTGAGAAAACAGCTTGCTTATCAGCCGCGGACAATGACCGGAGGATTCTGGCATAAAAAGAGATACCCCCACCAGATGTGGCTTGATGGTGTTTATATGGGAGCTCCTTTTATGGCACAATATGCCAGTGAATTTAATGAACCTGGCCAATATGATGATCTGACCAACTGGGTTATTGCTGTAGAAGAAAAGACCAGAGATAAAAAAACAGGCCTTTTGTTTCATGGCTGGGATGAAAGCAGGCAGCAAAAATGGGCAGACCCTGAAACCGGCCTTTCCTCAAGTTTCTGGGGAAGAGCTGTGGGCTGGTATGGCATGGCACTGGTCGATGTTCTGGATTATCTCCCCCCTGAACATCCAAAATACAATGAGGTAATTGCTATCCTGAACCGCCTTGCAGAGGCAGTTGTCAAAGTACAGGACAAAAAAACAGGCCTGTGGTACCAGGTTCTGGACCAGGGTGACCGCGAAGGAAATTATCTGGAAGGATCGGTATCATGCATGCTGGCATATACCCTGCTAAAAGCTTTAAGATTGGGATATATTGACATGAATTACAGGAACGCTGCATTTGAAGCATACAGGGGCATCACCAAGCATCTTATTGAAATCAGTCCGGAAGGAATATTAACCATCACCCCCGTTTGCGCAGTTGCCGGACTTGGTGGTCATCCATACAGGGACGGGAGTTACGAATACTATATCAACGAACAAAAAAGAGACAACGATCCTAAGGCAACCGGGCCGTTTATCCTTGCCAGTCTTGAATTCGAAGCAATAACAATTGAATAACGGATTGATGGATTAAATTTCTCCCTGAATTCTGATTTTCATATAATATCTGATAAAAAAATCCTGAAATTATTCAGGATTTTTTTTAAGCGCAAAGGAAGTAACCACCCAGAGGTTATCTGGTTAACTCAAAACGGATTATTTATTATAAAAAATTTTCACTCATAAATTTCAGTATCTCCTCACGCCCCGGTGCAGAGGATTGTGCACCTATCCTGGCCATTGACAGTGCAGCAGCTGCATTGGCAAATTTAACCGCCTCGAAAATGTTCTTGCTTTCTGCAATGGCAACTGCAAGTGCACCATTAAAGATATCTCCCGCTGCGGTTGTATCAACCGGATTGATCTTAAAGCCTGTTACCAGCTCCGAACCGCTGCTGTCCAAAACCATTGCTCCCTGTGAGCCCAGTGTAATAATCACTTTTGAAACCCCCTTGGAAAGCAGGATCCTGCCGGCATCTTCAGCTGAATCTTCATCTTCAACCCTTATGCCGGTTAATAACTCAGCCTCTTTTTCATTTGGCGTAATCACCGAGATTGTTTTCAGAAGGCTGATGGGTAACTGTTGTGCCGGAGCCGGATTCAGAATGAATCTTTTTCTTGAATCGCTCGCAAGTTTTACAGCATACTCCAGTGTCTTTAACGGAACTTCCAGTTGCATCAAAACAATATCGGCATCCATGATGGCCTGTTTGGCATTGATGATATCATATACCGATAAATTCATGTTTGCCCCTGATGCAACAGCCGTCATACTGTGGCCGTTTTCGTCGACAAAAATTTCAGCCACGCCTGACGGTAAATCATTATCTTTCACAATATGATCCGTTTTGATCCCTTCTTCCTCAAAACTTGCTATTGCACGTTCTCCAAACATATCGTTACCTACACGTGCAACAAATGTGACATCACCGCCTGCCCTGGCAGCAGCAACTGCCTGGTTTGCGCCTCTGCCCCCGGATGTTGTATAAAACTTACCCCCTAAAATGGTTTCTCCGGTTTTGGGCAAACGCGAAACCTTAATAACCATATCGGTATTTGAACTTCCGATGACAACGATTTTCATACAATAAATAATTAGTCTGTTAACACGTGCAATTACAAAAATAATCACCTTTACAATCAAGTGAAAGAATTGTTATTAACAATTATCTGACAATGTTTTCATCAATTATATTTCCGGCCTTGTTTCAATCCACCATTTGATCTGCAGATGTTTAAATCTTTCCTGTCAGACAATTTATTATACAAAATTCCCGGGCTGATCAGCATATATTTCCCGCTGATTATAACCAAAAAAAATATAATTGTCCTTGCTTTTTTACATTTTGTAAAGTATATTTGTCTTTTCGTAAAGACTATTTAACTATTATTTATTGTTATGAAAATTGATCCGGATAAATACAAGTACAGGGGATTCCTTCCCAATTATTTTATAAAAATTGGAATTGCACTTGTGATACTCTTTGTGCTGTTCTTTGTTTCAGGAATGATCTTCGAGAAATCAATTACCGTAGAAAAAGAAATCATTGCCACAATTGGTCTTGACGGAGTCATTCTGGGACTGCTCCTGATCTGCATTTCAAAAAACAAAATTGAGGATGAAATGATACACATGTTAAGGCTACAGGCTTTTACCAGGGCATTTATTTTTGGTACTGCCTATGTTTTTGCCGTTACCATAACTACATTGATCATGAATGATGAACTGCCGTTAACTCCTCATTCTTTAATCATTATTGAGCTGCTGATGTTTATTTTCCATTTCGAGATCAGCAAGCGAAAACTGAACAAACAATGAGAAACACGATCAAAGTAGAACGGGCAAAAAGAGATATGACCCAGGAGAGGCTTGCCGGACTGGTAGATGTATCAAGGCAAACCATCAATTCCATTGAAAAAAACCGTTATGTCCCTTCCACTGTTCTTGCCCTTAAGATTGCCCGTACTTTTAATGTTACTGTTGATCAGATCTTTGTACTGGAAGAAGATGATTAGATTTTTTCCTCCACAAGTCCTCTGTTTTCAAGCAATGCATCAATCTTTGGCTCCCTGCCCCTGAATCTCTTATAAAGTTCAAGAGGATGTTCGGTTGCACCCTTTGACAAAATATTGTCTCTGAATGACTGTGCAGTTGCCTGATCAAAAACACCGTTTTCCTTGAAAAGAGAAAATGCATCGGCTTCGAGCACTTCAGCCCATTTGTAACTATAATAGCCTGCAGCATATCCACCAGAAAAGATATGAGAGAACTGTGTGCTTATCAGGCAATCCTCAACAGGGGGGAATAATTCGGTTGAAGCAATTGCTTCTCTTTCAAATACTTCAACCGGTACTTCAACCGGTGAAGTGATTGAATGCCAGGCCATATCATTCAGACCAAAAGTTATCTGCCTTACAAATGAATAACCTGACTGGAAATTCCGGCTTTCAATGATATTATCCAGCAATGTATCCGGTATAGGCTCTCCGGTTTTATAATGAACAGCAATTTTATCAAGCCATTCTTTCTGTTCTGCAAAGTTCTCCATTATCTGTGAGGGTAATTCCACAAAATCCCAGTAGACATTGAAAGAAGACAGACCACTATAAGTACAATCTGAAAAGACAGCATGGAGCGCATGTCCGAACTCATGTAAAAAAGTGGTAACCTGATCAAAAGTCAGTAATGAAGGTTTTGTCTCTGTAGGTTTGGTAAAGTTAAACACCATTGAAGCGTGAGGCCTGATATTCTGACCGTCAATTTTAAACTGGTTGCGGTATGTTGTAGCCCAGGCACCACCCTGTTTACTATCACGGGGGAAAAAGTCCGTGTACAAAACAGCCAGAAAACTGCCATCCCTGTCAAATATTTCATATGCCGTTACTTCAGGATGGTATACTGGTATCTTGCTGTTCTTCTTAAATGTAATTCCATAAAGTGTGCTGGCAAGTTCAAAAATCCCCTTTTGTACATTTTCAAGCTGAAAATAAGGTCTGGTCATCTCATCATCCACGTTGAATTTTTCCTTTTTCAGTTTTTCCGAATAATAAGCCCAATCCCATCTCATCAACTGGAAATCAGCACCCAGACTTTTCGCATACTCCTGCACCTCGTTATATTCCTTTTTGGCAAAAGGCATGGAAGCATCCAGCAATTCATCAAGGAAAGCGTTGACACGCTGCATATTTTCTGCCATACGCCTTTCAAGCACATAATCTGCATATGTTTCATAACCCAGTATATTGGCAAGCTGCAAACGCAGTTCAGTAATTCTTTTAATATTTTTACGGTTATCTCTTTCATTTCCATGGAAACCTTTGGAGCTGTATGCTTTATACATCTGTTCACGGAGGTCTCTGTTGTCAGCATACTGCATAAATGGTAAATAACTCGGGTATTGAAGGGTAAAAATCCAGCCATCCAGGTCTTTTGATCTGGCTGTCAATGCTGCTGCTTCAACAGCATTTTCAGGCAATCCTGCAAGATCTTTTTCATCAGTAATATGAAGCTGAAAGGCATTGGTCTCGTTCAGTACATTGTCATCAAAAATCAGGGTTAATCTCGAAAGCTCGGTAGTAATCTCCCTGAATTTCTTCTTGTCTTCTTCATTGAGGTTTGCCCCCTGTCTGATGAAAGACTGATAAGTCTCATCCAGCAACATTTGCTGTTCGGGATTCAGATTGTATTGATCCTTTTTCTGACAGACCGTTCTTACTTTATCAAACAATTTATCATTCAGGAATACATCATTCTGAAATTCAGTCAGCATCGGAGAAATCTGTTGTGCAAGCTGTTGCATGGTATCGCTGGTATTCGCACCGACCAGGTTGAAGAATATAATGCTTACGCGGTTCAGCCTTTCGCCACATCTGTCAAGTGCTTCAATGGTATTTACAAAATCAGGTTCGTCCCTGTTGGCCAGGATTTCATCAATCTCCAGTCTGGTAAGTTTGATCAGGCTGTCGACCGCAGGCAGATAATCATCAATGCTGATTTTATCGAAGGGTACTACATTACGGATCGTATTAAAATCACTTAAAAGTACATTTTCACTTCCCATCTTTTTGCTGCAATTAAATGAACTTAGTATAATCATTATCAATAATACCGGCATTAAAAAATTATTTTTCATGGTTCTAATTCTTATTAATGAATATCAGTTGCAATAATAATCCAAATTGCCGCTATTTACAAGCTTTAGACTCCCTCCGGAAGCATGATTAATATCATACTTGTGCAACCATACCCGGCCTGCCGTGGCAATGCTTGTATTTTTTACCGCTACCGCACGGACACGGATCGTTTCTTCCAACTTTCTTCTCAACCCTTACTGGTTGAACAGGCTGGTCTTTTTTACCGGATCTGCCCCCGTCTCCTTCAAAGGATGACCCGTATTCGCTTTTCTGAGCCTCAAGCTTGCTCAGGTCAAGTTTTCTCGGTGCCTGGCCGCGCTGTATCTGTGATGAGTCTCTTACCGGGATATGACCTTTCATCATTATTCCGACAACTTCTTTGTTGATACGATCAAGCATGTCTTTAAAAATTTCAAAAGACTCCAGCTTATAAATCAGCAGCGGATCTTTTTGTTCATAGGTGGCACTCTGGACTGCCTGTTTCAGATCGTCCAGCTCGCGTAAATTTTCCTTCCATGCCTCATCTATGATATACAGGGATATGGTTTTTTCGTAGGTGCGTACCAGCTCTTCCCCTTCAGAGTTATAGCATTTTTCAAGGTTGGTAAGGATGTTGTATGTTTTGATACCATCTGTTATTGGTACGACAATGTTTTCATAAACCTTACCCTGTTTTTCAAAAACATCTTTTATAACCGGGTAGGCCTGCCTGGATATCTGTTCCTGTTTCCGCCTGTAGGCCTCCCTTATTACCTGGTATAACCTTTCAACAATCTCGCGAGAATCAAGCTTCATATAATCATTCGCATCAAAGTCGGGTTCGATGGACAATGTACGAAGGATCTCCAGCTTGAACTCCTCGAAATCGACATTTCCGTGTAACTGATTTACCATTGATTCACAAACATCATACATCATATCGGCAATATCTACCTGTATCCTTTCTCCGAAAAGGGCATGCCGGCGCTTGGTGTATATTTGCGTACGCTGCATATTCATCACATCGTCATATTCAAGCAACCTTTTCCGTATTCCGAAGTTATTTTCCTCCACCTTTTTCTGTGCCCTCTCAATCGAACGGGTGATCATACTGTGCTGGATCACTTCACCTTCTTTCAGTCCAAGCCTGTCCATCAGTGAGGCAATGCGGTCAGAACCAAAAAGCCGCATCAGATCATCCTCAAGCGATACATAAAACTGGGAAGTTCCCGGATCACCCTGACGACCTGAACGGCCCCGCAACTGCCGGTCCACACGGCGTGATTCGTGCCTCTCGGTGCCGATAATAGCCAATCCCCCTGCCTCTCTTGTTTCCGGGGTCAGCTTGATATCGGTTCCCCTTCCTGCCATGTTGGTGGCAATGGTGACGGTTCCCGGTTTTCCTGCATCGGCAACAATCTCCGCTTCACGCTGGTGCAACTTGGCATTCAGTACATTGTGCCTGATCCCCTTTATTTTTAACATCCTGCTTAAAAGTTCAGAAATCTCGACCGAGGTAGTGCCGACCAGAACAGGCCTTCCTTCCTTTACAAGTGCTACTGTTTCATCAATCACAGCATTGTATTTTTCGCGCTTGGTCTTGTATACCAGATCCTCCCGGTCATCTCTTATCACAGATTCATTGGTTGGAATCACCACGACATCCAGTTTATATATGTTCCAGAATTCACCCGCTTCTGTTTCTGCGGTTCCTGTCATACCGGCAAGCTTGTGATACATCCTGAAATAATTCTGAAGGGTAATGGTGGCAAATGTCTGGGTGGCAGCCTCAACTTTCACATGTTCCTTTGCTTCGATGGCCTGATGCAATCCGTCTGAATATCTCCTGCCTTCCATGATACGTCCGGTCTGTTCATCAACAATCTTGACCTTGTTGTCAATGACCACATATTCCACATCTTTTTCAAACAGGCTGTAAGCCTTCAGGAGCTGGCTGACGGTATGTATCCTGTCCGATTTAATGGCATAATCCTGAAGCAGCTTATCCTTTTTATCAAGGATCTCAGCCGGTTTGAGACCTGAATTCTCCAGTTCGGCAACTTCGGCTCCTATATCAGGCATCACAAAGAAATGAGGATCTTCAGATGAAGAGGTGATAAGGTCGATCCCTTTATCTGTCAGTTCGATAGAATTCAGTTTTTCCTCAATTACAAAATACAGGTCATCAGTGACCTTATGCATGTGTTTATTATTGTCCTGCATATAAAAATTTTCGGTCTTCAGCAGCAATGCCTTGTTACCCTGCTCACTCAGAAATTTTATCAAAGCCTTGTTTTTGGGCAGACCTTTAAATGCCTGAAGCAATTTGAAACCACCGTTTTCGGTATCGTTTGCAGCAATCAGCTTTTTAGCTTCGGCCAGATAATCAGTAACCAGTTTTCTCTGTGCACTGACAATTTTTTCAACACGTGGTTTCAGCTCCTCGAATTCCTGATTTTCTCCCCTTGGAACAGGTCCGGATATAATCAAAGGAGTACGCGCATCATCAATCAAAACAGAATCAACCTCATCGACAATGGCATAATGATGTTTCCTCTGAACCATATCCTGCGGAGACAATGCCATATTATCCCTCAGATAATCAAAACCGAATTCATTGTTGGTCCCGAAAGTGATATCGGCCAGATAAGCCCGCCTCCGGTTTTCGGAATTGGGCTGATGTTTATCAATACAGTCTACCGACAATCCGTGAAATTCATAAATCGGTCCCATCCATTCCGAGTCGCGTTTGGCCAGATAGTCATTCACTGTAACAACATGTACTCCCCTACCTGCCAGGGCATTTAAAAAAACAGGCAAAGTGGCAACCAGGGTCTTACCTTCACCGGTAGCCATCTCTGCTATTTTACCCTGGTGCAATACAACCCCGCCAATAAGCTGAACATCATAATGCACCATGTCCCATTTTATCTCATTTCCTCCGGCTATCCACCGGTTGCGATACTTCACCTTGTTTCCGTGAATCTCGATGCTGTCTCTTGTTGCAGCCAGATCTCTGTCAAAATCGGTGGCCGTTGCCTCGAGATAATCGTTTTCTTTGAACCGCCGGGCAGTATCCTTAACAATTGCAAATATCTCAGGAAGAACCATATTAAGAATATCTTCAAGCTTTTTGTCTATCTCTTTTTCAACTTTGTCGATCTCGTCATATATCTTTTCAACCTCATCTATTTCATGCCGGCCTTTCTCCGCCTCATCCTTTAACCGGGCAATCTGATCCTCTTCATTTTTAATATAATCCTTAATTCGTTGCCTGATCTCCAGTGTTCCTGCACGAAGCTGATCATTGGACAGATGGATCACTTTCTCATACTCTTCTTTGATTTTCTCAACCAAAGGCATAACAGCTTTTATGTCCCTTTCTGATTTGTTTCCGAAAAATTTTTGGATAATATTTGTAACTATAGCCATCTTAGTATCATTAAAATGCAATATTATGAAATCAATTTGTTAACACAGCCTGCCTCATAAATAAAATTATGATGAACCTGAAAAGTAATCCTGTCCCCTGAAAAGGTTATCAGGAATCTTTAACCTTGTCGCATACAGGTTGCAAATTTAGTTCCATTTATCAATTTTTTATATTTTGAATGTTATTGCATGCCTATTTGTCATGGTTCAAAAAACGGGTGATTTATTTTCTGATAAAGAATGATAATATTTTTTGATTTATTTGAAGTTATTTATAAATTGTTATTCATTTAGTGTTTAGTTGTCGCAAAGATACGGAAACCAGACTGAAACATCATGAATCAAAGAAGTCAGATTGCGTCAGTCATGGCTTGTCAGGTCTTAAAATAATAAAGGTAACTCGAAGTTGATCTTTTTAATTTGAAATAAAGCATTCAAACCCTTAACAGATGAAGAAATCCCTGCCAAAACAACTGTTTTTTTGCATCTTTATTGTATCTGTTTTATCATTCCCCGGCCATATGAACGATGTACCAAAGCTTGAGGTAAACGGTATTGTTCTTTGCAACACGAGGCCGGTTGGTAACATTATTATTGCCATATACCGCGACTCTCTGATAGCAGACCAGCTGCTCGGCAAAAGAAACGGAAGATTTGATGTTTTTCTTGACTACCAGCATGAATATGTTCTTGAATTCTCAAAGGAAGGATTTGTAACCAGGAAGATTGCCATATCGGCAAAGGTACCTGAAAAAGTTATCATGGAAGGAGGAACAGGATTTTATGACCTGAATGTAGAAATGGTTGAGATGATAAAAGGATTAAATACTGCGATATTTGACCAGCCGGTAAAAAAATATATTTTCGATGAAGACTCCTACTTTTACATCCATGATAAAAAATTTGAAAATCGTATATCAGAAGATCTGGCAAAAGTTGATACCCAAATCAGAAACCTGAAAAAACAGGAATACCAGATAATGATTCAAAAAGGTGATGAGCTTCTTGCAGAAAAAAATTATGAGGATGCATGGGCAGCATTTCAGAAAGCGAAGGACTATTTACCAGGGGAATCTTACCCGGAATCTCAAATGAAGAAACTTAAAAAGCTTATCAGACAGGAGATTTCCAATGACGAAGGGTATCAGAATGCGATAGCAAAAGCTGATAAATATTTCAATAACAAGGAATACGGACCTGCATCAGAATATTATGAAAAATCACTCATTTACAAGCCCCGGGAATTCTATCCTGCGGATCAGATTGCCAAAATAGATTCCATTGGTTCAAGCATTTATCTTGAAAAGAGAAGATCATATGAAAATGAGATATCATTTGCTAAAAACCATTTGCTATCCCGCGATTATTTCAAAGCCAAAAATCGTTTGGAGAATGCACTTGCAATCATGCCTGAAGATGAGTATGCCAGACATAAATTAACCGAAGTTGAAGGATTGATCAAAGAACAAAAAGAACAAAACGCAGGGCAGAAACAAAAAGACAGTATTGAATATGAATATACCAGGCTTATTCATGATGCTGATTCGTTTTTCCTGGCGGGCAATTATACCGAAGCCAGAAATTTGTTTGTTAAAGCAGGCAGCCAAAAACCTGATGATAAATACCTCATCAGAAAAACAAAAGAAATAGACAGGATATTGAACGAAAAATCCAGGGCAGAAGCCGGATCGGCTGGCCCGTTCGCTGAAGAGAAAATCAAACCGGAACCTGACACTATGGAAGCAAAAGACATACCCCAAAAAGCAGAAGTACCGGAAAGAAAAGACATCATCGTATCGGTGGTTGAATCAGACAAAAAAATAACTGAATATATCCGGGAAGCAAGGGATAAAATGGAGCTGGGAAAAGAACAGGAAGCTGCCTCAATATACAGCACTATTGGAAATATCTATCATAATAACAACCAGATAGGTAAAGCCCTTGAATTCTATGAAAAAACACTGGAAATTAAGAAAAAATCAGATGATGTTGAAGGTATCCCTCTTGTTTTAAATGATATAGCAGTTGCTTTATATGATACAGGCAAATATGAGAGTGCCGTGGAAAAATATAAAGAAGCCTTTTCCCTTACCCGGGAAACCGGAAATAAAAAAATCTCAGCCATTATTCTCAACAATATTGCACAGGTATATGAGAATACTTTCCAGTATGAAAATGCACTTGATTATTACCGGCAATCGGTTGAAATAGCCAATGAACTTGATAATAAAAATGATGCAGCTGTTTTATATGAAAAAATTGCAGATGTTCATTTTGAAAGAAATGAATTCGATAAAGCCATTGAAAATTTTGAAAAGACCTTAAAGATCGAAGAGGAACTCAAAGATGACAGCATTGTGGGAGCCACCCTTAATAATATGGGAATTGCTTATCAAAGTCTTGGAAACCGGGAAACAGCACTTGACTATTATCAGAAATCACTGGATATTACCGAAAAACAGGGAGACAAACTGCAGACTTCCATAGCACTGAATAACATCGGAAATGTAAATTTCGACTGACAGAAATTCAATGAGGCTATTGTCTATTATGAAAAATCAATAAAAATAAAAGAAGACATTGATTACAAAGCCGGATTGGCTTTATCATTGCATAATATGGGTAATGCGTACAAAGCTTTAAGAAATTATAATCTGGCGTTAAGCTTTTATAAAAAAAGCAATGATCTGGCTTCTGAAATCAATTACCAGGAAGTGATGGCCAGAAATTATAAAGCCCTGTCAGAAATATATTCCACAACAAACAACTATAAAAGCGCATTCGAATATCAAAAACTGTTCGCCGCTTCAAGGCACACCATCCGTGATGAAAAGATCCAGATTCCCGAAAGACTGAAAAGGGAGCAGCTGGCTGAAGACAAGTTGATAATTGCATCTCTCCAGCGGCAAATACAAAGACAAAAGCTGCTTGCTGAACTGGAAGCAAAACAAAGACTGAAAGAGATAGAGATTAAAAATCTGGAGCTTGAGAACCAACAGGCAAAAATCAAGCGAATGAATACCCTGATTGCTTCTGCAGTCATTCTTATTATTGTGGTTGCAGGATTCCTGTTCATGGTTTACAGACAATTCCTGCAAAAGAAAAAAGCCAATATTGAGCTTACTGAAAAAAACAGGCTGATAAGCTTTCAGAAAAAACAAATAACCGATAGCATCAGGTATGCCAGTAAAATTCAGAAGGCCGTATTGCCCCCGAAAGAAATAATAACTGAAATTGTACCGCAACACTTTATCCTGAACAAACCCCGTGACATCGTCAGCGGTGATTATTACTGGACTACACAACGTGGCGAAGAAAGTATCATTGCAGTTGCAGATTGCACCGGACATGGTGTTCCCGGTGCCTTTATGAGCATGCTTGGTATCGCATTCCTGAATGAAATTGTCAATAGAAGTTTAAAGGCCAGTTCTCATGAAATTCTTGATCAGCTTCGTGCTCATGTCATGAAATCATTGCATCAGACAGGAAAAGAGGATGAATCGAAAGACGGTATGGATATTGCTTTGTGTATCATTGATATGAAAAAGAAAGAATTACAGTTTTCAGGGGCCCATAATCCGCTTTTTCTCATCAGAAATGAAGAATTAACTGAAATCAAAGCGGATAAAATGCCCATCGGAATATCGTTAAGGTACAATCAGCCTTTTACATGCAAGAAACTGCGTTTACTGACTGATGACATGCTTTACATTTTCTCTGACGGTTATTACGATCAGTTTGGCGGACCAAACAAGAAAAAATTCAGCATGAGACGATTCAAAGAAATATTACTTGAGATCCACCTTAAATCAATGGAAGAACAACAATATCTGCTGGAACAGTACTTCCTTGACTGGAAAGGAAAATATGATCAGCTGGATGATATTCTGGTCATGGGCATTAAGGTATAATAATCATCCCGTTTCTTTTAAGTTTCCTGTTCTTCTCATTCGAAGCAAGATACCCGTTAAAAGATATAAGGCTGTAATCAGGGCAAAAAACCTGGATATTCTCCCGATGTAATCACCATTTCGGACATAAAAAGTGAGTTTGTCATTTGCATTGATGCGGGCATTTATGGCACCCCGCTCCCACCATCCCAGCTTCTTAATGATGTCACCCCGCTGATCAATGAAGCACGATATACCTGTATTGGCAGATCTTGCAATGCTGCGCCTGGTTTCAACGGCACGTATTCTCGACAGGGCATTGTGCTGCCTGTATCCTGGTGTATCTCCCCACCAGCCGTCATTCGTAATCACAAAGATAAAGTCAGCACCTTTCAGTATATAATCATTCAGGTATTCTCCAAACACCGACTCCCAGCAGATAACAGGCGCTACCCCTGTTGAATCCTGCGGAGAGAAAAAGACCTCCCTTTCTTCCTGTGTTGACCAGCCCCTGGTTGTTCCTCCAAGCCTTATGATCAGTTTATTCAGAAATTTCAGGTATTTCTGATACGGCATTTTTTCCACGCCCACAACCAGCTCTGATTTGAAATATACCTGTATCTCAGGTGTTGAATCAAGCTGCAGGGCTGCATTGTAGCTCTCGTAGTAAACCGGTGAACCGGAAATGCGTTTTACTGTTGAACTAAGGGTGTCTTTACCATACACTCTTTCATAACACTGGGCTCCCACCACATATTTAAGTCCCGGGTAATATTGCAGAAAAGCCCTGATCAGCCTGATGTCCGGCACACTTTCAATTTGATGCAGCCAGATGCTGTTATTGATGGAAGTTTCCGGTCCAACCACATAGTCGGTGCTGCTATCCGCATGATTTGCCGTAAGCTCCAGCTGAATCAGTGTCTGTTCATAAGGATCAGAGATGAATTTCTGGTAAGGGTCGATATTTGGCTGCAGCACAACGATCTCCCTGGGATCTGACTTCTCATGATATGTAAAATATTTGATAAAAGAGATGACAACCGGTATAGTCAGCACAAAAAGAAACAAAGCAAGGATTCCTGCAACCTGACGCTTTGTGCTTCTCATGATATAGCAACGGTACGAAGCATACAACAATACATTACACAACAGGATCCAAAGAGATCCTCCCAGCACTCCCGTGCTGTCATACCACTGGATAAACCTCGTATGATAACTGAATCCGTGACCAAGAGTCAGCCATGGCCAGGCCAGCTCGGCATTGAAATAAAAGTGCTCAAAAGCCAGCCAGTATACGATGAATCCAAAATACCCGATGTTTCTTCCTGTATTCCGTTTTGTAACATGAAAAAACCAGAACAACAGACTCATGAGTATCGTGTTTGCCAGAATTGCTATGGCCATTCCCACTGCCGTGGCATTGAATATCCACCATGTGGTAGCTGCATTCCAGACAAAAAAAGCCGGCAGGGCCAGCAGGAATGCCCTGAAAGAATGGTTCTGATGTTTGTTCATGTCAAGGTAATCTTCAATGACAAATAACGGTATAAATGCAACCATCAGGATCAATCCGTGTCCTGTTTCAAACCAGGCCGGAATCAAAAGCAGTCCGCTTAATACGGAAAGCAGCAGCAATCTTCTCTTATTCATATTATCACAGATATAGAAAAAAGGATAAATATAAACCAACTGTTGCGGTTTTGCAAAATATGCCTTATTGGAACCGTCGCCACTTGTAAGTTTTTGAATAACCCGTTGCCGGGTATTCCGGCATGTATGAATTCGTAAAAATATCAGTTTAATCCTTTTATCTTGTTTTACTTATAACAAAAAATCGTGCGTTTTTAGTAAATTCGCATTTGAACTGAAACTGAAAGCCAAAGCCCTTTTAAAATGTACAGCCGATTTTACAATCCGTTGCCTGTATTAAAAGATTTTTTGAAATACTATATCATTTTTGATACCTATATTGAGGATTTCAGTCAACTTGTCCAATGTACCATCCCAAATTATTGTCCTTTTCTGATTCTGACAATTTCTGACAAAGCTCCAACATTTGTCTTTGAAGACCATATAGTGCCTGATGTTACCGAACATATCGGGGGTCAGATATACAGTCCGATCTACATGGCTAAGCCAGGTAATTTCAGGGTTGTTGTTGTATTATTCCAGGCTAACGGAGCTTACCATCTGTTCGGAACTCCCCAGAGTGAAATCCTGAACCAGTTTGTTACATTACAAGACCTTCTGGATAAAAAAAGCAGCAATCTCCGGCAAAAAATCCATGATTGCAAGACTAATAACAATGAAATAATCAGAGAATTGAATTCATTCTTTCTGGGATTTCTTAAAAACAGCGACATCAGGAAAAGCTATATTGACCATGTATTGTCACAAATCACGAAAAAGAAAGATCATTTTAAGATCGAAATTTTTTGTAATGATCTGAATATCAATCCAAGGTCACTGAGACGGGATTTCAGGCGGCAGGTAGGAATGCCCCCCAAGGTATTTATCAGGATGTTAAGATTGAACATGCTGCATAAATATCTCTTACATTATAAGAACATCAGTATACATGACCTTGTTTATCAGCTGGGATATTTTGACCAGTCTCATCTGATCAACGATTTTAAAAAATATGCACATTATGCACCAGGACTGTTTACCTGTAATGATATTGTTAAACATTTCATAAGGGCAGACTCTTATTATGACAAGCTGCCGGCATAAGATGAATAATCAGCATGATTATCCCCACTTATTTAGAATCTATATAAATAAAACTGCAACGAAAATTTTTTTTATATTCCGGATGGACAATATATGACGATAAAAATCATATATCCTGCATGATACATTCAATCCTTCCTGATAACTGACTCATGAAATCAACAGATGTCCGATTTTTACAATACATTTTTGCTGTTGTCAATTAGATTTGCATTTCATACCATCACAAGATTGTAAATTACGGATGGTCTTTGAATCATTAAGATTTTTATCGTCATTACGGATTATTAAAGGTCTTTCTGGCATCAAACTCTAGCTCTCATAAACCCTTAAATCCGTAATGACGTTTTTGTTTTCACACATTAAAACAAATCCTCCTCATATCTGATTGTCTGGAAAATGAATTAATTTACAGAGAATTATTGCCATGAAAAGAATTCAATTATTCATGATTGCCATATTTTTCTCAATAACTGGATTTTCGCAAGAATTTGAGATCGGTATCAATGCAGTTGCCGGTTATACCATCGTGGATGTTGAGGAAGCGATGGAAACTGTTTTAACCGAGTGGGATCAGTTTAGTTATGGCGGTAACATTCATGGTCTGTATCACATAAACGATGAAGTTGGCGCAGGATTCGAAGCGGGTTATCACAGACTTTATTACTGGGAAGAGTATTACAGTTATGGTGGTTATTATCGCTGGGGAGATATTTCAACCATTTTGTTTGGTCCACTGGTTGAACTGACAAAGAATAAGATGTATGCCCGGTCCGGCCTGAACCTGAGAATATTCACCAATGGTTCGGGTACTGTACCTGCATTGATGCTTGGCTGTGGTTACAGAATTGCCCTGCAAGATAAGCTGTCTTTACCGGTCGGCCTGAGAACCGATGTTGTTTTTGGTTCTGCCACACCAATCGCTGTTAATCTTACTTTAGGAATAAGATACGCTGTAAAATGAGCTGTTTCGGAGCAGGAATGAAATTTGCGATGAATCCCTTCTACTGAAGTCTTTTTACCAGTGAAGCGATCTTTTTATAATGTTCTTCGCTGACCGGTAATAAGGGTAACCTGAGATGGTTCGCGGAAATTCCAAGGATAGCAAGAGCTGCTTTTATTCCTGCCGGACTACCTTCTGCAAAGATTGCTTCTATCATGTCAAGTAATTTGTAATGCAGTTCACACGCTTTAGACAGATCACCTGCCATGGCATACCTTACCATGCCTGAAAATTCCCCGGGGAAGGCATTGGCTATGACAGAAATCACACCTGCACCTCCAAGGGCAATCATAGGAAGCGTGAGTATATCATCACCCGAAAGAACCTGGAAGTTCTTGGGTTTGTTCTTGATGATGTTCATGATCTGACTCATATTGCCCGAGGCTTCTTTGATTGCAACAATGTTTTTTACCTCCCTGGCAAGCTTTATAGTTGTTTCGGCACTGATATTTGAGCTGGTCCGTCCCGGAACATTGTAAATGATAACAGGAACCGGACTGATTTCCGCAATGGACTTGAAATGCATGAAAAGCCCGTTTTGTGAGGGTTTGTTATAATAAGGAGTCACTGATAATATCGCATTGATACCATCAAAATCCCATTTTTTGATTGAATGAACAATATCCTGGGTATTGTTGCCTCCCATACCCACCACAACCGGCAAGCGCTTATCAACCACATCGGTAACATAGTTCACAACGGCCTTTTTTTCATCACCTGATAAAGTAACGCTCTCACCAGTAGTGCCAAGGGCTACGATAAAATCTGCTCCATAGCCTGTGACATGTTGCAGCAGTTTTTCAAGAGACTTAAAATCAATGCTTCCATCTTCTCTGAAAGGAGTTATAATTGCGACACCCGTACCTGTAAATAGTTGTTGCGACATATTCAGTTGCTTTTGATGATTGCGAGATAATGCATGATCTGGTTAATCAGAAAGCTGATTTGCAGCTCTAAATCAACTTTTTCCCCAACTTCCTTTTCAATTTCCTTTTTCTGTTTATCAACCTTCTTATCTTTGGAAATCTCTTCTTTGACAGCCATCATGGCCTTTTTCTCCTTTTCAATGTCAATCATCAGATCCATGTAGTTCGGCTCTTCAAAATACTTGCCTACCTTGAACTGAGAAGGCGACAACGCAAGGATATATTGAATGGGGTAATATTTTTCAAGACTCAGATTGATCAGAATATCATATTGCTTTTTGATGAAATCATCAACAGTATCACTTTTAGGCCGGTTATACCAGTTCAGGTTATTTTTTGTGAAAAAATCAAAACCTTTTCTGTACAGGTAATGATCAATTAATCTTTTACTGTGTACATATCCCAAAACAGAGACATCTATTTTTTTTTGCATAAGAATTCTGGCAAAATCCCTTATGATCTCAAAACTGACTGAATTTGTGGCATTATAGATAATCCCGACAGTTTTGGCTTCATTGATATTACAAACCTTTGTATTTCTGTTGAGGTTTTTCAGCTTTTTTTTCAATACCATCCTGCCGATATATACTTTGGTATCATCTATCAGTTTCATTATACAATTTTAAGAAATTTGGCGTTATAAATCCACAGATGCCTTTAAATAATTTTCCTTACAGCCATACCATACATCGTCATTCCTTCCGTTTATATTCAATCAGCTTCAAAAATTCCTTTTCGTCTATGATCTGAATGCCAAGTTCCTGCGCCTTTTTAAGTTTTGACGGGCCCATGTTTGTTCCGGCAACAACATAATCAGTTCTGGAGGATATTGAACTGACATTCTTCCCGCCGTGTCGCCCTATTAAGTTTTTCAGTTCATCCCGCGAAAAATCCTCAAATACCCCGGATATTACAAAAGTCTTATTTTTCAGATTTTGCAAAACAGCTTTGGTTTGCTCTTTTTTCATCTTAAGGTTAACTCCTGCGAACCTTAGTCTGGATATCAGCTGTTTGTGATTGTCATTTTTAAAATAATCCTGAATGCTTTCGGCAATTTTATCACCTATCTCTTCCACTCCCGTTAATTCTTCAAATGAAGCATTCATCAGATTTTCAATGTTTTGAAAATGAGCTGCAAGTTTTTTTGCAACCGTTTCACCCACGTACCTGATTCCAAGCGCATATAACACTCTGTCAAAGGGTACATTCAGAGATTTTTCAATGCTTCTTACCAGATTATCAGCCGATTTTTCAGCAAACCTCTCAAGGTTTATCAGGTCTTCTTTTTTCAGTTCATAAAAATCTGCTACATCTTTTAATAAACCATGATTATACAATTGCCCGATGGTAGCCCCGGCAAGGCCTATATCCATGGCCCTGCGGCTGACATAGTGCTCAAGCTTGCCCTTTATCTGAGGAGGACAGCCTTCTTCGTTCGGACAGTAATGTTTTGCCTCGCCTTTATTCTTTATCAGCCTGGTATGACACGCAGGACATTTTTCAATATATCTGACCGGTTGTGAAGATACATCCCTTTTTGATTTATCAACTCCGACCACTTTAGGGATGATTTCACCCCCTTTTTCAATGTAAACAAGATCATTGATGCGGATATCCAGTATTTCTATCTGGTCAGCATTGTGAAGCGAGGCCCTCCTGACCTGTGTGCCTGCCAGTTTTACAGGTTCAAGATTGGCAACCGGTGTAATTGCTCCGGTACGACCTACCTGATAATCAATTGAAATCAATCGTGTCAGGGCCTGTTCAGCCTTATATTTATAAGCAATGGCCCACCGGGGTGATTTAGCCGTATATCCGAGGATATGCTGCTGCCGATAGCTGTTGATCTTGATGACAACCCCGTCGATATCAAAAGGCAGGTTCTTCCTTTTATTTTCCCAGTGATCGATGAATTCAAATACCTCACCGGTGGAATGGCATTTTTTGATGTATCCGGGTATTTTAAATCCCCATTCACGGGCCTTCTGAAGATTTTCAAAATGTGTTTCATGTGGCAAATCCTCACCCAGCATAGAATAGAGAAAACAATCCAGAGGACGCCTGGCCACCAGTGATGAATTCTGAATTTTCAGTGTACCTGAGGCTGCGTTTCTCGGATTGGCAAATGGCATCTCATCCATTTCCTCCCGTTCCGCATTCATCTTTTCAAAGCCTGAACGGGGCAGGAAAACTTCACCTCTCATGATAAATCTGTCAGGATAATCAGTGCCTGCCAGTCTGAGCGGAATGCTACGGATGGTTCTGATATTGTTAATGACGTTGTCACCACTTTCGCCGTCACCCCTTGTAATAGCCTGTGTCAGCTTCCCTTTATCATAGGTCAGACTGATGGATGCACCGTCATACTTCAGCTCACACACATATTCAACCTTTTCAGTGATGCCCTTGCTGATACGGTTAAAAAAATCTGTCAGCTCTTCTTTTGAATAGGTATTACCAAGTGATAACATCGGATAAACATGCTTCACCTGCTCAAATTCCTGGTTCCTGTCATCTCCCACCCGTTGCGACGGAGAATCAGGATCATAAAACTCAGGGTGAGCTGTCTCCAGGTCAATCAATTCATTTAACAACATGTCGTATTCAAAATCGCTGATTGAAGGTTGCGAAAGAACATAATATTTATAATTATGTTCGTTCAGCAATTTCCGGAGTTCATTGATGCGCTGACCGGCAGAAGAAGAATTCATAAAAGCCTTTTATAAAATTATGGAGCATAAAATTTACATAAAGCAATTTAATAAATGTAAAAAAGTTAATGCTATTTTTCCGGGTTTATTTACAGTTTAAAAAGCCAGACTGGTTGTCAGTAAAATATTTCATCAATATAAACAGTTATTTTATACAATTGATTATCTTGCACAGATTGTCTTTCACGAAAACCTTGTAAAAAAATGAGTCTTAAACCCGGGATTGGATTTATCTTCATCCTGATATCAATCCTGTTTTGCAGCCATGCGGCTGTAGCAGTATTAATCAATGACACAACCTATTATGAATCATGGAACATCGATACACTGGAAAATATAGGAGGATACCCGACCACAGTTACCGGTAATCCGCAGGTTATTTCCACTGATAAGGGAAGAGCTGTGAAATTTGACGGAGATGGTGACCGGTTATTGATCGATGCCAATCCGCTGGGTGATGCAAAGGAATTTACAATTGAAATCATTTTTAAACCTGACGGGGCATATCCATTAAACACAGAACCAAGGTTTGTTCACATACAGGATCCTGATGATGTATCAGCTAAAAGGGTAATGATTGAGCTGCGCCTCACAGCAGAGAATTTGTGGTATCTTGATGGATTTATGAAAACCGATAATGCCAGTCTCACCCTGATTGACGAATCACTGACCCATCCTACGAACCATTGGATGCATGCTGCCATAACATATCAGAATAGTACCTTCAAAACCTATGTAAACGGAATTGAAGAACTGAACGGAAATGTAACCTATGCATCAGAAATTGTTGCCCCAACGGCAAAAACTTCACTGGGAAGCAGGATGGACCAAAGGAACTGGTATAGCGGTCTTATTAAAACCTTTAAAGTCACTCACAGGGTTCTTGCTCCCTGCGAGTTTCTGACCATCGATACAAATAAGACTGATCTTAATGAAATCAGTCATGACAGATTTAAGCTCTTCCCAAATCCGGCTAATCAGTATGTGACAGTCAGCTCTTTTTCCATATCCTCTCCGGGATATATCAAAATCACCGATGTTCTCGGGAAGACGATTTACAGGAAAGAGCAGGCTCCGGCAGGCGTTTTTATCCATAAAATAAACACCTCCGGCTTTGCCGAAGGAATTTACGTGATTGAAATTTATTCGGATACTTTTATTCAGGCAGGAAAGCTAATCATCAGGCATTGAGGTTTTTTCTGTTTTTACTTTATGATGGTAATGTTAATCATTTCTTTTTTATCGACAACAATAAGATATGTGCCCATGGGTAATGGATTTCCGTCCCCATCCTTCCCGTCCCAATACGCAGGTGTCATGAACCTGTGACGTAAAGTTCCGTTCCTGTCGTAAACAACAGCCTCACCTTCATATGGAATATAATAATCGTCATCCCTGCCGTCAGTGTTGGGAGTGAAAACGGGAAAATCGCTCAAACAGTCTTTTCTGATGGAAATTATTCCCGGTTCAGAAACCTTACAACCGTCTGCATCCATGATTGTCAGCATATAATCACCTTCCCTCAGGCTCTCCGGATTCTGCAGAACCTGTTTGCTCACCAGGTTTTTATACAGGTAGGTATAAGGCATTGCACCGTCCCGGATCTCCAGCTGCCTGATTATGATATTTCCTTCCTCATAGCAGCCGGCTTCCACAGGATCAAAATCGAATTTTTCGATTTCAATTGTCTTTAATCCCACAACGACTGTATCAGAGGATTTGCATCCGAACTCATTGACAGCAGTAACGGTATATGTTCCCGGGGCGGATACCGATATGTTCTCATCCGTGGTTCCGTCTGACCAGGCATAAACATTATTATCTGAGGCAGCTGTTGGTGAAAGATCAATCGTTGTTCCTTCGCAGATCCTTCGTTCTCTTTCAACCGAAAAGACCGGTTTTGGGTGAATGGTGATGGTATCAGAATTGTTCTCAAGACAATATGTGCTGTGATAGCTTACCGAATATTTACCTGCAGCCTGCCTGGAAGCTAATATGATACCGGAATAGCGATCGATATTCAATCCGTCAGGTGAAGAAAACTCCACATCCTGCAGGTTTTCTGTGATTGTCGGCGAAATGGGCACCGGATCATTTTCACATGCATTTTTCCTTTCATAGGTAACTCTCTGGGGCGATATCAACATCCGGTTGATGTAAAGTGTATCGCCTCGCTGAACAGACTCGATTTCGGTGACTCTTATCCAGCATCCCCTGATCTGTTTCAGGAACATGACCGATATATCCGCTGTACTGGTGACTGAGTTTTTGAGAATACTGTCTTTGGAAATACTGACGATATTATCACCTTCGTCAAATCTGCTGTCGGTGTCAGTGGCAGCAGCATAGTTATTCCCATACTGGAACCTGTAATAATCCCCGGGTACCGGACTGCTTTGCTCACCGGTATTATCCACTGCATCTGAGTTAAAGATAAAGAATATATATTCTCCTTTTGTTTCTGCAGTATCTATGGTTATGTCCTGGCCAAAGCCATCAAACCTCCATAGCAGGAAAAGAATAACAACGATATTTCGAATCTTCCAGGTCATTTCTTGCTTTTCATTGGACTTCGTTGATGAACGGCAAATTACGTTTATAATATAATCTGCTGGATTATAAAAGGATCTGACAGGTTTTTATAATCCGGCTTATTCAGGTTTTTACAATGAATGCTATGCAAAAACATGTTATATATCATTTATTAACTGTAAATCTGCTCTTATATAGTACATTATCCGTATTGACCATACAAATATACTGGCCATTGTCCAGATTAGCAACATTGAGGCTGATTGTGCCGTCAGCTGTATCACCTCCATGATAACTGTAAACTCCGATTTGTCTGCCATACATATCCGTAATTGCAAGCCTGCATTCCCTGTTCTGTATTTCCTGCGGCAAAAGGATATGAATCTCATCGTTAACAGGATTTGGAAACAAGGTCAGTTCTTCTGCAGACAGGGAGATATCATCTGATAACGAAACCAGGCTGCCGCTCTGCGGATCGTACAATTTACATATTGAATCGGTACAATGATCAGATGTTTTGATCCTCAGACAAACATTTAATAAAGGATCACCGGGAGACCACCAGTAAATATGAAACGGATTCTCAACAGCAGAAGTATCACCATCTCCAAATGACCAGAGCCATTCAACTGTATTCAGGGATGACTGGTCAACAAACCTCACACAATAACATCCGATGCATGTCGGACATACAAGGTCATCAAAACTGACCGTAAAATCAGCCCTGCAAGGTCCGGGTACGGTATCGCCAACTGTAATGGTCTTGCAGATATCATCGTAACACCAGCCTGCACAGGTGATGGTCAGACAAACATTATAGGTGCCCGAAAACTTATATCTGTGAAAAGGATTTTGCTCGGCAGATACGGTACCATCCCCGAAATCCCATTTGTAAATTCTCACCCTGCCCCTGCTCCTGTCTGTGAATTGAACATAATAATAGGGAGTGATGCAATTGGTTGATTTCTTCTGACAATCCCAGTTGGGATGAAGTTCTTCCCACTCGAAATCAGCTTTACAGCATGGATATAACGTGTCGCCGACCACAATGGTGTCGAGCTTTATGTCAGAACATCCTGACGGGGTAACGATAACAAGACTGACAATGTATTTTCCGTTGCAGGGGTATGTATGTACCGGATTTTGCAAGGTGGAAGTATCTCCGTCACCGAAATGCCAGTACCATTTATCAGGATTGCCTTTGGACAGATCTGTAAATTTGTAAGATCCGCAGCACCTTGATACTTCGTCTGTACATCTCAGCGGTTCCCATCTGAAATCAGCCTTACACCTGTTTACCGGTCCTACAGGAACCTTCTCACAATATGTGCTTGTGCAACCGTCGGATGTATTGATTGTAAGGCATACCTCATAAATTCCGGAACTTTCATAGGTATGCACAGGATTCTGCTCATCCGAACCAGTGCCATCTCCGAAATCCCAGAGCCATGTCACAACATCTCCTTTCGATGAATCAAGGAAAGCAACCGTATTAATACACTTGGCATCCGTGCATTTGGCATAGATATAGGTAAAATAGGCCTGGCAGTCCTCCTGGCAGGGATATACTCTGAAACTGACGGTGTCAAGCCAGTCGTATATCAACAGGTAATTTCCCGGCGAAAATGTTCCAAGCGGGATCGTATCCTCAGAATGACAAATGTAGGTCAGCATTCCCTGTTCGTACGTCGCATCCACAAAAACAAACTGATTACATTTCCAGATACTGTAGTGTTCCAGATCACATCCGCCTGACGGGTGTGTGGTTGAGGCAACGACACTTATGATATCACCTGTATTTGCTGAGTGCGGAATAATTTTCAGCGAATCGATCCGGTAATTATCCCTTACAGATGATACCGGATAATCCTGGGTATTTGCAACAAAGGAAAAAAACATAAAGATAACTGCCACCAAATGTGTGCAGGTTAATAAACTAACTATCTTTTTCATGGTATTTGGTTTTGTTTTATATGAGTTGGATATCCATACTACAAACCAAACATAAAAAAGTAACCCCCTCTTACCGATTAATTGACAAAACATATATGTTTTTTATCGATTTAATGATAATCCAAACCTGCAGATTATTTCAAGTGAGCTGACATTAACCAGGCTTTTTTTCAGAGGAGTATTGTAACAAAGAACAGCTTCCAGTTTCCCTCCGAATAAACCAATGTCTTTCATGCCAAGCCAGAATGCCCCTCCAAGTTTATGACGCAGGCTGAAACCTCCAATGAAATCAGCCACATCAAATTCGACTGAGTAATCAGCATTATAGTTCAGATAAGCAGGGAAACGAACCAGAAACGATGGTCTGACAGCAAAAAAGCTGTTTATTCTGAACTGTTTCATGACAGTTATATTAAAGTGTCTCCGCATCTGGCTTATTTCCTGGTACGGCTGCAGACGGCCGTTAAAAATCTGGTTCACTGAAACACCCAGATAAAAATCATCTTTATAAAACCAGATGCCACTGTTGGCATCAGGAACATATTCTGATTTATCACCGACCGACGGTGTCCCTTTAACTGAAAGATTTAATGCCCCGAAATCAATCCCGCCTGACAAATAATAATCGCCGAATATCAGGAAGTGAAAGGCATAAACCAGATAAAAACGGCTTCGTGAAATGTATCTGCCTTCCTGGTCGGTATCCACCTTTATTCCCAATGCGCTGAAAGGCTTACCTTTCTTCAGCGGATTCTTAACCGAGTAACTGAATCCTGCAAAATAAGTTGATATACTGCTGAAATTCCCTGTGTGATTTCTGCTTCCGAGAGCTGTTTCAAGCTGTGAATCTGATCCGGTACTGGCCGGATTAATAAACTGGCAATGACGCATATACTGGCTGAACTGTACCGGGTAATAAGAATATTGTGATTGACCGTTTACCAATAAGAAACAAAACAGACACAGAAAGAGAATTGAAATACGCACGCCAGTTTTGATTTAAATGAGTATTATCTGATATCATTCATCAACACCTGAACAAAATAACTAATTTTAAATAAAAAACACTGTGACCAGCTGATACTTTTTATATTTGAAAAAAAAGTTGCACAGTAAAGGGTTACTTTTTTCATTTTTATTTGTAGTACCATAAAAATGCTTCGAAATTAATATGGCATTCAGCGATAAGGATATATTGGAAAGCATCCGGAAAGGAGAAAATACAAAGATCTTGCAGCATCTTTATGAAAAAATCCTTCCGAAAATCTGCAGGTATATCTGTAAAAACTCCGGGAATGAAGACGATGCCTTCGATGTTTTTCAGGACGGTGTAATGATCTTTTATAAATATGTAATGAGCGGAAATTATCGCGATGATTATGATATCTCAGGATTTCTCTATACGGTTTGCAGGAATCTCTGGATCAACAAAGTAAAACATGACAGGTTTCTGCTCAGGATGGAAGATAATTATGAAGGCAAGGATATCAGCGAAAATATTCTGGATAATCTCATTTCAAGGGAGAGAGAATCTTATGTCAGGAATTTGCTGAACGAACTGGGTGAAAAATGCCGGCAGCTGTTGCAATACATATTTTATTATCAGCTCACTACCAGGGAAATATGCGACAAAATGGGATTTGCCAATGAAGATACGCTGAAAACCAAAAAGTATAAATGCAAGCAACGGCTTCTGGAGATCATCAATAAATCAAAGAACTGAGAATGCAATGAGAAGAATTGAAACATATGAACTGATTGAGCGGTATCTTCTTGGCAGGACCAGTCCCGACGAAAATACTGAAATTGAACAGAGGATTAAGAACGATCCTTCCTTTGCTATTGAAGTTGAACAGCACCGGGGCATGCAGCAGGTCATCCACGACCACTCAATTCTGGATGTAAAGGAAATTCTCACCCGTATAAGAAACCAGAAACAGATCAGTGCAAAACGAAGAAACAGATTTTACCGGAGCATGTTAATTGTCGGTTCCTGTGCTATTATATTATCACTATCCGTGTTGTTTATATTAAACAACGATGATGGTGCAGTTAGGCGCGCTTCAGAAGCTCCAGGAGCTTCTGAAGCTTTTACCGACAGCCTGGCTCCGGCAAACGGATCAGATGCAGTGGCTGCGGAAGCTGAATCTCTGGAGAAACCACTGAATAAAAATGACAGGTTGCAAACAGGCAAGGCATTGAGCCCGCCTGATGGCAAATCCGGATCAGTACAGGATGATGCCGGCACGGATCTGCAGGAAGACCAGGAAACGAAACCGGTCCCGCAGATCAGGCCTCTTCACGATACCGCTGCTTCTGCCGGAGCATTATCCGATCTGCAATCCGCAGATGATACTGTTACGTCGGAATTGTCATCCGCAGATTTAAACGGGACTTCACAACCATGTAAATTCAAAGCTGAATACAGCAAAGAAGCCAGTTGCAATAACAAAGCAACAGGCACGATAAGTATAATGGTTCAGGGCGATACACCTCCATACCAGGCTATCCTTAACGGAGATTATAGTGACTCACTGGTATTCAGAGGATTAAAACCAGGGTTTTATAAGCTGGAAATCAAAGATGCCTCGGGCTGTCTGGTAAGTCTGGGCACTATCATCATAGAAACCAAAGACTGCAGATACGAGGGTAACTTTTATCCTTTGCTGGAAGTATGGGAGATACCGTTGGATTCTCAACCCGGAACCATTGAGATTTTAAACAAAAACGGTTTAACAGTATACCGCCAAAGATTCGATGGCACCGGCAGGGAGTATTGGAATGGCAATGATCTTAAAAACGAAGCTTTACCAATGGGAGTTTATTTTTTCACCATCAGATATGATAGTGGAGACGTGTTTCAGGGAAGCGTAACAATCAACAGGTAATATGCAGATATTCCCGAATCCTACAAAGAGCCTGCTGACTTTCAGGAATATTCCTGAAAATACCCTCATTGTAATATATAATCTTGATGGCAGGATTGTTAAACGAATATCTTCACACAGCAAAGAATATATTCTGGACATCACTTTTCTTAAAAAGGGTTTATACATGATCAAATCTTTCAGCCATGAGTATTTTCTCTCCGAATTACTGATAAAAGAATAATCAATTATCTTTACTGCATAAACCAGCAGTTAAACCATATGAGATTATTCTTTACTGTTATTCTTCTCTGCCACATATCATTTCTTACTGCGCAGGATCAGCATATACTAAAATCAGATTTCATTCCCGGCGATGATACAATATGGGTTTTCAAACCGCTATCATTTGATTCAGCCGTCATTTACCCGGCAGTATATCTTTTACACGGGAGAACAGGAGATTATCGTTCATGGAATAAGCTGATCAACCTGCAGGGCTACGCAGAAAAATATCAGTTTATCATTATATGTCCCGATGGTTTTTCAGACTCCTATTATCTTAACAGCGCTCTTGATCCGGCCTGGCAATTTGAAAGCTTCTTTACAGAGGTGCTGTATCCAAAAATGCTTGCATCATATCCCATAGATCAAAATAAAATATTCATTACCGGTTTAAGCATGGGAGGAAGCGGAGCCATGTACCTGTTCCTGAAACATCCAATGTTGTTTCTCAGTGCCGGCAGTACCGGCGGTGTAATGGACCTGAACCATTCCAGTTCAAAACAAACAAGCCTGACCAGGCTGCTGGGCGATTATGATACCAACCGGTTGCTCTTTAACAGTCACTCCCCCGTTAATCTTCTCCAGAACATTCAGGGAAGCGATAAACAAATATTTTTTGACTGCGGTACAGAAGATTATCTTTATGAGTGCAACAATGCATACAGGAAAAGATGTGATGAACTTAATATCAAAGCCACCTATATCTCCCGGCCGGGCAAGCACGAACGCTCATACTGGCTGAAATCCATTCGTTGTCATTTTGATTTTTTCAAAACCCTGATTGAAGAATAAGTCTGTGATGATACCTGTTATAACCCTGTACTTAGATTACAGACACTATTTAAGGTTTGCATGAATGAATGATACTTAAAAATAATTACTGGTTGGCAGAAAAGGATTTAGAAAATAATACCTTGATCAATTCACTCCTCACATACAGGAAAACAATCTTTGTTGTTGCGACTTTTGTATTTTTAAGTCCTGATATATCATGCCAGCAGCTTTTCCCCGGGTCTGTCAGAAATGATTCTTCACCTGTTGTTGATGACTCACTTAATTACAAAAAGGAAAAACAGATCGATTCAGTTGAAACAGATAAAGCATATCATTTTATGCTTGATGACACCTTCAGATTAAGAACCGATCAGTTTTACGATACACTTCGCAACAGGGCACGCAAAAGAAGAATTACAAGGGAGATTCTTGATCTGATTGTAACCAGATCTTCATCTGATACCGGGAAAATAGCAATGGTGAGTGAGACTCCGTTTATTGAATATGATGATAAAATAATCCGCAGCATTATATTCAGACAACTGGATGTTTTCGGGACATCAGTTGAAGACACAACCAGACATGCAAAACGTTTATATGAAAAAACAGGCAACAAGCTTCATATTCATACTTCTGAGAATATCCTCCGGAAAAACCTGCTTGTCAGGCCTGGAGAAAGGCTTGATGCTTATACTCTTGCGGATAATGAGCGTATCATCCGGGCCCTGCCATATATCCATGATGTCAAATTTCTGGTAAAAACGGTAGATCAATCTCCTGATTCGGTAGATATTATTGTATTGACAAAGGATCTGTGGGCAACCGGCTTTGGACTGGAAATTTCTGATATCGGAAAAGGCAGGCTTGCAATCTGGAACAGAAACATGTTTGGTTCAGGACATGAAGATCAGAATACCTTTTTCTGGGATGATGAGGAAAAACCTCTTATAGGATATGAGGAGATCTACCGGATCAATAATATTGCCGGATCATTCATCAACAGTGAGTTCAGGTTCAAGATCAAACATGGCACTCAACAGTATCTTGCTGATTTTCAAAGAAGCTTTTTTACTCCGGATATAAAGTATGCAGGAGGTCTGCATTTTGAAAATAAGAATACAGCTGAGGATATTGAACTAATTGACACAACATTAATAAAGATCCCGTATACAGTCAGTAATTATGATTTCTGGATCGGCAGGTCATATCATTTAAAACAGGACAGATTGTTCTTTCGCGAAAGATCCAATCTAATGATTGCAGGAAGGATATTCAGTGTATATTACCATGACAGACCGGAAGTCAGCGAAGATTACCTTTATCTTTTCCACAACCGCATTCAGTTTATTGGTTCAGCAGCAATCTCAAACCAGGGATTTTATAAAAGCCGGCTGGTATACAGATTCGGCAAGACAGAGGATATTCCTTACGGGTATCTGGTTCAGCTTACCGGGGGATTTGAGGTCAATGAGTTCAAGAACAGGCCCTATCTTGGCATTTCGGCTTCCAATGGTATCTATCTGAAGAAAAGAGGAGGATATTTCTATAATAAATTTGAGATGGGAGGCTTTTTTGAAAACGGGTCGGTTGAACAGGGTACCATCGGATTAACAACAAAATATTTTACACCTTTGTTCTCATACAACAGGTACCACGTCAGGTATTTCCTGAGTTTCAATTATAAAACGGGGATTCATCGCAGCAGGGAGGAATACATAACCCTTAAGAATAATGAAGTATTGGAGGGACTTAAAAGTGACATGCTGAAAGGAATCCAGAGAATGACCCTTCATTTTGAAACGGTCTCATTCACACCATATTATTTGATCGGATTCAGATTTGTACTGTTTGGATTTGTCGATCTGGGTCTGATAGGTCCGGGTGGCAGAATGATCTTTGATAACACTCTTTACTCCGGTATCGGTATGGGAATAAGGTTGAGAAATGAAAGACTGGTATTCAACACCCTTCAGATCCGGCTCGCCTTTTATCCATATCCACCTGAAGATTCAGAATGGTATTTCATTCAGGCATCAGGTGAAGAGCAATTGAAAATGGAACAATTTTACATTTCTGATCCAAAGTTTATCGAGTATTAATTTCCGTATCTGAAAGTTTAGTATCTCAATAATTCGTGATGATTGTTTTTTTCTCTGATTTAACCTGATCATTTTGCAACAACATTTTTTTCAATAGACTGCATAGAAATATTTTCATCCTGTTTTTAAGTGAATCTTATCTTTTATCAGTTTTATTGAATCAGATTGAGACAAAGGTGATGATATTCAGGGGGACTTGACGTTTGAAAGCGATACAGGTCTTAAATCCAAATATTAACTTATCTAAATCAAATGGAAGTTTGGTTAATCCGGATCAGCAGTATAAACCTTCCATTCCATTTTTTGTAATTTTGCTGTATGAGAGATAATATTGCTTTTAAAGTAATTGATGCCAAAAGATTTAAAAGGCAAATGCTGAACTGGTGCAGACAAAAACCCGTGTTTGCCCTGCTCGACAGCAATGGTTATAACAAAATTGCAGGCGCATCTGCATTGTATTCTGAATTTGATTTCCTGGCAGCGGTGAATGCTCTTGATATCATCAGCTGTAAATATGGCAATGCCCTGAATAAACTGAATGAATGTATAACGACTGAAAAGGACTGGTATTTTGGACTGCTGGGTTATGACCTGAAAAATGAGATTGAAAATCTGACGTCAGAAAATACCGATCAACTCGGATTTGATGATTTGTATTTCTTCCGTCCTGAATTAATATTTATTCTGAAGAATAACAGGCTTGAAATTCATTATCATGAGAATGACTTTAATGAAAAAGAAATCATAAAAACCTTTGGTGAAATTATCGATATGCCTCCTTTTTCAGAGCATCAGAGATGGAATATCAATATCAGGCAGCGCATTAAAAAGGACGAATATCTGTCAAAAATAAATCACATCCAGAAACATATTTACAGGGGCGACATTTATGAAATGAATTTCTGCCAGGAGTTTTATGCCGAAGATATGCCAGTCGATCCTGTTATCCTGTACGCAAATCTGGTACGAATATCCCCTGCCCCCTTTTCATGTTTATACCGCTTCAATGACAAATACCTGATATCATCCAGTCCTGAAAGATACCTGAAAAAAAAAGGTTCCCGGATCCTGTCCCAGCCAATGAAAGGAACAATTAAAAGAAATAATGACCTCCTGCTGGATCAAAGCCTTAAAGAAAGATTAAGAAGGGATCCCAAAGAAAATTCAGAGAATGTGATGATCGTGGATCTTGTCCGGAATGACTTAGCGAAAACAGCTGTAAAAAGCAGTGTTCAGGTTGAAGAATTGTGCGGAATTTATTCTTATCCCACAGTTCACCAGATGGTCTCAACCATCAGCTCTGAATTAAGATCCGGCTGCACCATCATCGATCTAATCAGAAGTACATTTCCCATGGGATCAATGACAGGTGCTCCAAAGATCAGGGCCATGCAAATCATTGAACAATATGAGGAAACCAAAAGAGGCATCTATTCCGGTGCAGCCGGATACATAACTCCTGAAATGGACTTCGACTTTAATGTTGTCATCAGAAGCATTTTATATAATCAGACAAATCACTATCTTTCATTCATTACAGGAGGTGCCATAACAGCCAATTCTGTTCCTGAAAATGAATATGAAGAGTGCTTTTTGAAAGCCAAAGCCCTGGTCAATGCTATTGTCTGAAAATGTAAATGATATGATTCACCGGTTCACTTCCTTTATTGAAACACACCGGCTCTGTTCGGATGAAGATAAAATACTGGTTGCTGTCAGCGGAGGTATTGATTCAATGGTAATGCTTGATCTGTTTCTGAAGACAGGATACCGGATTGGTATTGCCCATTGTAATTTCAACCTGAGAGGGAAGGAATCGGATGGCGACCAGAAGTTTGTCAGTGATTTTGCCGGAAAACGCAACATTCCGTTACATATAACCGGCTTTGAAACACAGAAATATGCAGCTGAGAGAGGCATCTCCATCCAAATGGCTGCGAGGGATTTAAGATATCACTGGCTTGGCCGGATAAAGAAGGAACATAACTATCATTGCATTGCAGTTGGCCATAACAACGATGATTCCATCGAAACGTTTTTCATAAATCTGACAAGGAATTCGGGGATACACGGATTAACAGGTATAAAGCCAAAATTCAGGGATATTATCAGGCCGCTCCTGTTTGCTTCCAGACAGGAAATCGCAGCATTTGCCAAAAGCAATCATATTGATTTTCGCGAAGATTCATCCAACATCGAAACGAAATATCTCCGTAACAAGATCAGGCATCAGATCATTCCGGAATTCGAAAAAGTAAATCCTTCCTTTAAAAGCAATATACAGGAGGTTGTTTTAAGGCTCAGGGATCTTGAAAAACAGCTGGCGGATCTGACCTGTCATTACCAGAATACTGCCGTGACAATAGCTGACGAGCAGATAAGAATTGACTTCACCAGGTTCCCTTCAGATGAAATCATGCAGATTGTACTGTTCGAAATGGTTAAAGACTATGGCTTTAACGGTGACCAGGTGAAATCCATGATAGAAGCAATCCACAGCCAGCCGGGGAAACAGTTTTTTTCAGACTCGTTCAAACTTGTCAAAGACAGGAATGAGTTTATTATAACCAGAAAAAGAGAAGAAACAGAAAACCAGTATATTATTGAAAAACAAGTATCGCATATCAATATCCCGGTTGAATTGTCTTTTGAGGTCTTCCCGGGAAATGATTCTGTTAAGATTTCACCGGAGCCGGATATTGCCTTTCTGGATTATGACAAAATAGCCTTCCCCCTGAAACTGAGAAAATGGCAAAAAGGTGACCGGTTTATGCCATTTGGAATGAAACATTTTAAAAAACTGAGCGACTTTTTTACCGATAACAGGTTATCCCTGGCAGAGAAAGAAGCAGTATGGCTGGTTGTATCCGGCGGAGATATTATCTGGATCATCAATTACAGGATAGACAACCGGTACCGGATCACTGATGAAACAAAGAATATTTACAAAATAACATATAAAAAGGCAAAATATTAGTTGCTCATGTTATCAGGCCGGATACCGGTAAATCACTGAGAAAATCCTGAAATCTTTCAGCATGCCATTTAATTAAATGTGTAATATAAAACATTTAAGAAATCATCATTATTTTTGCGTGTTATGACGGAAAACAGACATTCGAAACTTAACAGGGAAGAGAAATTGATGATTTCGAAACTTCAGTCAGGCCGATTATCCCTGATCATTGAAGTTTTAAAAGAGATTAAGCAGAGCGGTTCAGTGCGTTTGATCCCATATCTCTTTGAAATCATTGCTTCGGGCAGATTTACCCGGGTTGAGGACGAAATCATCAGACTGATCAGTGACATTAAGGAAAGGGATGCCGTACCTTATATCGTTGAATCAATCAAAAAATATAATTTCGGAGATAAAACAGCCGGTATCATTGCTATATGCTGGCAGTCGAGACTTGATTTCAGCGCATACCTTCCGGAATTTACCGGTTTTTTCTTTCAAAATGACTATCAGACTTCCATAGAGGCCTTTACAGTGATAGAAGAGTCGTTACATAATGCGACTTGTTCTCAAAAAGAGGAATGCCTGAAAATTCTGGAGAGAGATTCATCTAAAGTTTCTGAATCACTGAGACCCTTATACAGCGAACTGAGAAAACTGGTAAAAAGCTCACTTGACATGACATCCGGTGACTTATAAAATAGTTATGGCAGCCACCTGATGCAGAGGAATCAGAATTATTAAAAGTGAGTTAATGGAAACCGGAAAAATACTTCATGAATTGTGATCTTTCGTAAATTGCAGGATCCGGAATCCGTTTATAGCTCAACTTACCTCTGATCTCATCCAGTGTCCTATAATTTTTTTCAGACATCCAGTGGTTGATGAAATTGATGATCCCTTTAAGATGATCCACCCCGTTTTTGTAAAGGGTTGAACAAACCTGAACTGTTTTTGCTCCTGCAAGTATCTGCTTGATTACCGCTACACCGTCGTGAATTCCGGTGGAAGCTGATATATCAATTTTGTCAGCCTGGCTTGAGATCATACCTACCCAGCGCAGGGATTGCCTGATATCAGAAGGATTGCTAAAGACTTCAGCTGCCGTGAATTTCATTCTTACAATATCAATGTCAGGTGCATAGAACCTGTTAAAAAGTACGACCCCTGCAGCACCCCTGAAATAAATCTGGTTCACCAGGCTAAGCAGGTTGGTATGATGATAACCAATTTTTACCGACACCGGAAGCTTTGTTTTTGCTTTTACCTTTTCAATAATATCATAATACAATAATTCATATTTTTCAGATGAACGGTTCCGGTCTGTCGGTACGACGAACACATTCAGTTCCAGCGCATCTGCACCGGCCGATTCAATATCTTTTGCATAAGAAACCCATTCCGATGCAGTCATGCAATTAATGCTGGCAATGACAGGTATCTTAACCGATTTTTTGGCATCCTCAATCAATTTTAAATACTCATCTATTGAATTATTCTTAAGGTAATTCATAATGTAATCCTGAGCTTCGGGATAGTCACTCTTTTCAATCATATTTCCCGCTTCAAATCTGATCTGTTCCTCGAAAAGTGACTTAAGGACAACTGCGCCGGCACCTTTTTCTTCAAGCTTCACAATTTTCTCAACCGAATCAGTCAGACCTGAACTACTGACAATGACAGGATTTTTCAGGGTCAGTCCGAGATAACGGGTATTTAGATTTGCCATATGAGGATTATTTATTGATATTTTCTTTCTCCAAAAATGAGGCTGCCGATACGAACCATGGTTGATCCTGCTTTGACAGCTATTTTATAGTCATCTGACATGCCCATCGAAAGTTCACAAAAGTAAGTTTTTTCTTTGAAAAATGAATCTTTAATCTTCCGGAATGTATCAGCAAGATTTTCAAACTCCTTTTCAATCTGCGACTCATCACTGGTAAACGTTGCCATTCCCATCAGTCCCGTTATTCTTACGTTGGAACATTGTTTATAATCAGCCGAACAGAGCATTGCCAGAACATCATCAGAGTCCATACCATACTTTGTTTCTTCCTTTGCAATTTTAAGCTGCAAGAGGCAGTCAATGACCCTGCCGTTTTTTGCAGCTTCCCGGTCAATGGTATTAAGAAGTTTTATGCTGTCAACAGAATGAATCAAATGTACAAAGGGAACAATGTATTTCACTTTATTGGTCTGAAGATGCCCGATCATATGCCATTCGATATCCCCAGGAAGGTTCTGATGCTTGGAAACAAGCTCCTGGACCTTGTTTTCGCCAAATATCCTGTGACCTGCATGATATGCCTGGAGGATGACATCATCCGGGTGAGTCTTTGTAACAGCAACAAGTTTCACGGCTGACGGCAGCTCCTTTAAAATAAATTCCAGGTTTCTCGCAACATTCATGGCTTGCATTCAAAAATCATTGATATACCCGCTAAAACATTAATGATAATACTATCAATATTGTCACAAAAATTGATGAACCCAATCCGATTTATCGTTCAAGCTCACCGAAGATAAGACACAAATATGGCAGATTGCTCAACACGAATAATATGATCAATATGCCTGTGATCATCCCAAATATTATAGGTATCCAAATCAATCATTACAAAAGTGATGAATATCCAAAATTAGTAAAAAGATATTTTTCGTACTGTTTTAAGAGTCAGATATTAAAAACCGGACAGAAGAGGAATTATTAAATATCCGGAGAGTATGATTCCTGGCATCTTGAAAATAACCGGCAGATGTCATGTAAATGTATAAATAATGCTATGCTGATTGTCTCAGTCTCTCTGCCTCCCGTTTTCTTTTGCTCATCAGGAATAAAACCTTGTTCTCCTCATTTCGCAGTAAGCGTTCAATATTCTTTTGGTGGGTAAACAATAAAAGCACCGATACAATAAGAGAAAACAATACCAGTGACGGGGTTGTTGTTTTAAATACAAATATCAGTATTACCGGGAAAGAAAACCCGCCAATCATGGAGCTCAGGGATACATATTTGGTTATGATCAGGGTAAGGATGAAAACACCGATACAAATCAGTGTTGTATACGGATCGATGGCAAGTACAAAACCCAGCAAAGTGGCAACGCCTTTTCCTCCCCTGAAACCAACATAGATCGGAAAGATATGTCCCATGATAGCAGCTATTCCCAGCAGTAACTGGAAATTAATATAATCACCTGTTTCGGGAATATAATAACCGGTAAGATGAATCAGATTTACAGCCAGCCATCCTTTAAACACATCGAACACCAGTACTCCGAGACCAGCCTTCCATCCTAATATTCTGATTGCATTTGTCGATCCGGCATTTTTGCTTCCGCGTTCACGAATGTCTATACCGAAAAACCTCTTACCAAGCCAGACCGACGTAGGGATTGATCCCAGAAGATATGCCAGAATCAGAATTGCTACGTTATATACTATAGCCATATAAAAGAACAAGGTTTATAATGGGTTGCAAATATATGAATATTCTGTATCCGTACAAATTCTATGACAGATTAATTGTTGAATGCACGTAGAATGATCATCCAATCAATTGATAAAGAGTCCTCAGGAGTCGTATTAACCACCTTTTTTATTCCATCCCTGGCTTCTTACCGTAACTCAAACGGACTGACAACATCTTTTCCGTGTTTTTTTCTGAAGGACATCAGTCGTTCTTTCTGATCCTTCATAATACCGGTAAACACCTGAGGGATATCTTCTTCCTCGTTGTATATTTGTTCCATCCTTTCGATCTTTTCAAGGAACTTCTGAATCCTGATTGAAAACTGCTTTTCATAAAGTTCCCTGGAATAATCCCTGTTAAATATCTGTTTGAATAAAGGCTTCAGGTCCTCATACTTCGGTATAAATCCTATCGGGGTTTCAATCGCATCGTATTCCCCGTGCACCCTGCCTTCCATCCAGATAAGCCAGACTTTTTTATCGACCTTCTCGCTCAGAAATTCACCATTTTCTTTGATGAAGTAATTGGTGGCAAAAATAAAGGGCTGCCTCTTCAGTCTTTTGCCAAATTTCAGGTGATTCTCAATATACTTTCCCAGCTGTACAACCAGAAAATCCAGGTTTGCCATGGGACTGAATGACCTTACTCCTACTTTGCCCAAGGTAGCAGCAGTTGTCTCAGATTCGATGGTTGCACCGACGTATACGCCATGCTCCCAGCTTAGGCTCTGGAATACAGGTACAGATGTATCAGAATCCCGGCCGCCATAGATAAATCCGTCAATGGCAATACCATCGGGATTATGCAGATTCTCGTCAACGTTCGACAGTTCATTGATTCTTACCGTATACCGGGCGTTTTTATGGGCATGTTCAACTGTCTTGCCCTCTTTATCCTTAACTCCCAGTTGCCAGTGATCGCTGAAATGGTTTTTTCCTTCAGCTGGCAGTTCCATTCCCATATTCAGCCAGTATGGCCTTCTGTTGTTAACCAGTACATTTGAGAAGATCAGCTCGCGGGGTGTGGTAAGAACCTCGTAAATATAAGGATCATCTACAGGATTGACATCCGTAATAATACCAAATATTCCCTGCTCAATGTTCACGGCATGACAGGTACCGTCGTCCCATACCCTGAGATAGGCGATATCATCCCCTACAATGGTTTGTCCCGGCACCATCGCTGTCGATGTTTTACCGCATGCGCTGGGAAAAGCTCCTGTAAAATACGATATTCTCTGCTTATTCATGGGTTTGATGCCCATGATAAACATATGTTCGGTCAGCCAGTCCTCATGGTTAGCCTTATAAATAGCAAGCCTTAACGCCAGTTTCTTTAATCCGAGACTGTTTCCTGCATACTGGTTATTTACGGTCAGCACCCTGTATTCTTTCAGGTCCATATAGATCCTTCTTTTATCAACATTTTTTGTAACTCCCCTCTCATCCAGCTCTCCTGCTGAATGAACCAGGTAAAAGAAGTCTTCCGAACCATTCAATTTTCTAAATTCCTCATAACCCGATCTGTATAAAATATCCTCACTGTGTGCAACATAGAAAGAATCCGTTATCTGCAATGCACAGATTGAAAAGACTGAATCCAACGGACCAAGACTGAAAAATCTGACCAGAACTTCCTTACCGGCCATTGCTCCGTCCATAATCCGGTATATTTCCCCGAGTCCTTCCTGCTGGGGAATTGTATCAATAACCTTGCTCATCTTCATCTCCGGAGTAGTCAGAACAAGTGTATTCTTTTTATCCCGTGCCTGATCATAATAACCGTCATAATGAATGGTATGACCTTCCATGGCAAGTTTGCTTTCTTCACCTTTCTCAATGGCCATTGTCCTGACATAATCGATATCTTCCTGAGAATCGGTAATGACTGTAACTTTGGCAGGTTTACATAATAATGCAAATTCCTCAACAATTTTCAGAACTTTGGGATTATTGAGATACAGCAGTTTATCAAGATTTTCCTGGCTTAATACTTTTTTATCAATATTCATATGATTCCTCCGGTTTGTTTGTTAACCCTGTTTAACGGGCTATGATTAGATATTAGGGGTTTTTGTTCAGTTAGACAATAAGATAAACATACAATTTCAAGTGTTGTTTGCATAAAAAAAGAAAAATCACGGATGATTCTTCTTTACGCAAATGTATCTCTGAAAAATACTTTAAATTAATGCATCATTTTTTTAATCGCGGGACAAAGATAAAAAAAAATGTTTAACCTGATGGTTCTGATAAAAAATGTCATTTTATAATCATCATTTTTCCCCTCACAGTAAAATTTTATAATCATCATTTTTCCCCTTACAGCAAAAAGGCTGTCCAAAGACAGCCTCTATCCGTTATCTTTTCCAGCGCATTATTTGATATCCCTGATTGAAGCCTGTGCTGCAGCCAGTCTTGCAATGGGAACGCGGTAAGGAGAACAGCTGACATAATTCATGCCAACCCTGTGGCAGAATTCCACCGAGGAGGGTTCACCCCCGTGTTCACCGCATATACCAACCTTGAGATCCTTTCTTGCACTACGGCCTTTCTGTACACCCATTTCAACCAGCTGTCCGACACCTTCCTGATCCAGTATCTGGAACGGATCATTTTTAAGAATACCTTTTTTCAGGTAAATCGGGAGAAATTTACCGACATCATCTCGCGAATATCCCAGTGTCATCTGTGTCAGGTCGTTGGTTCCAAATGAAAAGAATTCGGCAACCTGTGCCATTTTATCTGCAATCAGGGCAGCTCTTGGAATCTCAATCATGGTGCCAACCAGAAATTCCACCCAGCCGCCTTTCTCGTTAAACACCTCATCAGCTACCCTGCGGACAATCTCCTCCTGTATCTTCAGTTCTTTTTCCGTTCCGGTTAAGGGAATCATGATTTCAGGCAACGCCTTGATTCCTTTCTTCTCAACATTTAATGCTGCTTCAATGATAGCTCTTGCCTGCATCTCGGTAATTTCGGGATAAGTGTTTCCAAGCCGGCATCCCCTGTGACCGAGCATTGTATTGAACTCATGCAGGTCATTCACTTTTTGTCTGATCTCTTCAACCGATATTCCCATTTCATCTGCCATCTCTTGCTGGTTGTCTTCATCATGGGGGACAAATTCATGCAACGGTGGATCCAGCAGCCTGATGGTTACGGGCAGTCCGTCCATGGCCTCAAAAATGCCCTCAAAATCCTCTCTCTGGTATGGCAGAAGTTTGTCAAGCGCCTTACGTCTTCCTGCTTCATCAGAGGCAAGGATCATTTCACGCATGGCCATGATTCGTTCGCCCTCAAAGAACATATGCTCTGTACGGCACAGTCCGATACCCTCGGCACCAAAGTTTCTTGCAACCATTGAATCGTGAGGCGTATCTGCATTCGTACGGACCTTCAGTTTCCTGTATTTATCGGCAAGCTTCATGATCTCGCCAAAATCACCACTCAGGTCAGGATCTTTTGTTGCAATTTTTCCTTCATAGACTTCACCTGTTGAACCGTTTAGTGAAATCCAGTCACCCTCTTTAAATACTTTGTTGTCAACTTTCAGTGTCCTTTCTTTATAGCTGATGACACAGGTGCCGGCACCAGACACACAACATTTGCCCATTCCACGCGCCACAACAGCAGCATGCGATGTCATCCCCCCGCGGGCGGTAAGAATACCTTTGGCAATATGCATGCCTTCAAGGTCCTCGGGAGATGTTTCTATGCGAATAAGGATGGTGGAAGGATATTTTTTGGCTTCATCGGCAAAAAACACAATCTGTCCTGTGGCAGCACCCGGTGAGGCAGGCAGGCCTTTGGCAACGGTAACAGCTTTTTTGATTGCTTCAGGAGTAAAAACAGGATGCAGCAATTCATCAAGTTTGTTCGGCTCCTGCCTAAGAATAGCGGTTTTTTCATCTATTTTACCTTCCCTTAACAGGTCCATGGCAACTTTTACCATTGATGCTGCTGTTCTCTTGCCATTGCGGGTCTGAAGCATCCACAGCTTGCCATCCTGGATGGTGAATTCCAGATCCTGCATATCTTTGAAATAATCATCCAGCTTTTTCTGGGTTTCAAATAACTCTTTATATGCCTCGGGCATCGTTTCTTCCAGCGAAGGATACTTTGAAGCCCTTTCGGCTTCGGAAACACCTGCGAGTTTGGCCCAGCGCAGCGAGCCCTCCTTTGTAATCTGCTGCGGCGTACGGATTCCGGCAACAACATCCTCTCCCTGGGCATTCAGCAGGTATTCACCGTTAAAAATGTTCTCACCTGTGGCAGCATCACGTGTAAATGCAACGCCGGTTCCCGAGGTTTCTCCCATATTGCCGAATACCATGGCCTGTACATTAACAGCTGTGCCCCACTCTTCCGGTATCTGGTTCAGTGCCCGGTAGTAAATTGCGCGCGGATTCATCCAGCTGTCAAAAACAGCCATGATGGAACCCCAGAGCTGTATCCATGGATCATCAGGAAAACCATGTCCTGTCTTGTCTTTGACAGCTTTTTTAAATTTCGAAACCAGCAACTTCAGATCATCGACAGTCAGCTCGGTATCAAGCTCAATACCTTTTGCTTCCTTAACTTCATCCATGATTTCTTCAAACGGGTCAATATCCTCTTTTGAAGAGGGTTTCAAGCCCAGTACCACATCACCGTACATCTGGACAAAACGGCGATATGAATCCCATGCAAATCTCTCATTTCCTGATTTTTTGGCAATCCCCTGAACTGCCTCATCGTTCAAACCAAGGTTCAATACGGTGTCCATCATACCAGGCATGGAAGTACGTGCTCCGGAACGGACAGACAGGAGCAAAGGATTTTCCTTATCCCCGAATTTTGAGCCCATAATTTTTTCAATATGGACTACAGCAGCTTTAACCTCATCCTTAAGCAATTCAATAACTTTGTCTTTCCCAAGCTGGTTATATTCTGTGCAGGTATCGGTTGTAATGGTAAATCCGGGAGGTACCGGTACACCGATCAGGTTCATCTCAGCCAGGTTAGCCCCCTTTCCGCCAAGCAAATTCTTCATATCAGTCCTTCCTTCAGCGGTTTTATTCCCGAATAAATAAACGCGTTTTACTTTTGACATTTTTGAATACTTTTAATTTAAAACGTATGATTTTAAGTGATTAAATATGCTATTTTTAGGAAAAGCACAAAGGTACTAAAAAAAAAAATCCGGTCTGAGAAATTATAAATATTTGTTACGTCAGTTGCCATTAACTGTACTTCCAAAGAAATAAAATTCTTTTAACAGGAAAGACATTGTTTGTTTGTTTTTTAAGAGAGCAGGACTTGCCGTTTATATTTTGCTGTATTTATAAATGATGCTCATCAAAAAAATATTGTTGTATATAATTTACTTTTATAGTTTAAACTTTTTTATTCATTTGATTATTTCAACTTATATTCACAATTATGAAAAGCAAAATAATCATCGAAAAAGCCAGAAAGAGTGATTACAATGCTATTTTAAAGGTTATGGAACCATGGAACATGCATCATATCCCATCACCCGAAATGGAAGAAATCGATCTTAATTGCTTTTTTGTTGCCCGTATTGGAAGAAAAATTGTCGGAGCATCAGGGTACAGAATATTATCTCAAACCTTAGGAAAAACAACACTTCTCGGGGTTCTGCCGGAATACGGACAGGAGGGGATCGGCCGTATGTTACAGGATGCCAGGCTCAGGACAATGTTTCGCCTGGGTGTTAAGAAAGTTATTACCAATGCAGACAGACCACAGACAATCAAATGGTATAAGAAACATTTCGGATATCGCGAAGTTGGAACGCTCAAAAAGGTGAGTTCATTTGGGGATGACAATATCAGTCACTGGACCACACTTGAAATGGATCTTACAGCCTATATGAAGAAACAGGAACGCAAACTCCTTGAACAGGAATATATTAAAAAGAATGAACCTCATCCGCTTGCCCCTTATCCGCCTCTGGTGATCAATGTCTGTTTAACAGGTATGGTACCAAACAAAGACAGCACCATATTTGTACCGGTAACTCCTGAGGAAATAGCAGAAGATGCCATAAAGGTATTTGATGCCGGTGCCAGAATTGTGCACCTTCATGCAAGAGATTCAGACGGTAATCCAACATGGAAGGCAAAAACATATGAAAAAATCCTGGACCTTATAAGAATGGAAAGACCGGAGCTGATCTGCTGTGTTTCAACATCAGGAAGAGACTGGCCTGAATTTGAAAAAAGGGCTGAGGTTCTTCATATAAAAGGAAAATCAAAGCCTGATATGGCCAGCCTGACCCTTGGATCTTTAAACTTTATATCGGGAGCAAGTGTGAATTCTATCGAAATGGTAGAAAAACTGGCTTTAACAATGAAAAAAAATAAAATTAAGCCGGAACTTGAAGTTTTTGACACAGGAATGATCAGCCTTGCAAAATATCTTGAACGTAAAGATGTTATAACAGGACCAAAGTACTTTAACCTGTTATTGGGTAATATCAATAATATACCGGCAACCATTGGCCATTTACATTCACTTGTCAATGATCTGCCGGAGAATTCTTTCTGGGCAGCGGCTGGTCTGGGAATGTTTCAGCTGCCAATGAATATTTGTGCCATAGTTGCCGGTGGTGGTGTAAGGGTAGGACTTGAAGATAATATACTTTACGACCATACCAGTAAAAAACTGGCTTCAAATACAGAACTTGTTAAACGCATAGTCAGGATTTCAGGTGAGCTGGAAAGATCCGTGGCATCACCGCTGGAAGCAAGACAGCTAATTGGTCTTGAAGTTGAATGATAGCAGATGGTATGATTTATTTGCTTGAATAGGTTTAATAAAATCATTATTTTCGAAAATAACAATGGATGCTGACATCATGATTTTTCAACATATATTAATGATTCATATCTCTAATTGATAAAAAGTTATAAATGAGAAATTTAATTCTGAACCTGATTGATTTTGTATCAGGTTTCAATCTAAACAAGGGCCTGAAAAAGGTTCTGGAAATGGATACCTGGGACAGGTCTCAGATTGAGCAATATCAACATGAAAGATTCGAGAAACTGAAATTCTATGCATCAAAATCTGAGATCTACCGGGATTGTCAAGCCTGGGACCTTAAAGATTTTCCTAAATTTTCATTTGATTTTTACAGAACGAATCCGGAGAAATTCAGAACCAATTTTAGAAAAATATACCGGGTGATACCAACATCAGGTTCAACCGGGACACCAAAAGAGATAGTTGTTTCAAAAGAAATGATCCAGGCAAAAAGAACCGCACACCTGAAACTGTTGCACTGGAACAATATCAAACGCAGTGATCTTGAGATATTTATCGGGGGTGATGTTGTCAGCACAAAAAAGAGAATATACTACTTTTTAAAGAATCAGATTTGTCTTACATCGTTTGATATTGACAGAGATAACGCCAGAAAATACATCAATAAAATCAATCAATGCAAACCGAAAATTATTTTCTCATACCCTCACGCATTAAATGTCCTTCTGAATTATGCTGAAGTATTGAATTTACATGTATATCAACCGAAAGCCATATATACAGGTGCAGAAAAACTTCATCCTGAGACTGTACAGCTTATTAAACATCATTTTCCTGAAACCCGTCTGGTTAATGAGTACTGGTCTACTGAAGGTAATATCGGTTTAAGTTGCCCGGAAGGGAGCCTGCATGTGGATGAAGACACCGTAATCGTTGAGGTTGATAATGTCAATGAAGAAGGGGTTGGTGATTTGTTGCTTACCAATCTTTATTCTTACGATTTTCCCATCATCCGTTATCCCCTGGGTGATAAAATCAAGCTGTCCGACAATTTCTGCAAATGCGGCAGAAAAACAAAAGTAATTGAAAAGATTGAAGGCAGAAGCGGTGATTTCTTTTCCCGTCCGAATGGCAGGATCATTTCATTTACCGATATGAGGATAGCAAAATGGACTACAAATGCCGTAATCATTTATCAGATGATTTATATAAGCAAAGAAGACAGGCTGGTATTTAAATATGTCCCCAAAAAAGGAGGCTTTCAAATCGCCAAAGATGAAATGAAAAAGTATTTTCAAAATCACCTTGATATTGATCTGACCTTTGAGGAAACGGGAAAAATCGAAAGCAGCCAGTCAGGCAAATTTCAGCCTTTCATATCCGTTTAGATCACTTATTGTTTTGTGAGGTATGTGATGGATCCGAACCATCGTCTCCGGTCTTGCGGACCAATGCCTGGCCACTCTGCCAACCAGCTATTTTTCCAATAAATTACAACCTTTATAAAATATTCTTAAGACATCAATGTCCGGCAGTAGCTTAATCATTAATATATCTCACAATATAAAGTCCAAAAATCCAATTGATTGCTATATTTGAATTGATGATCTGTCTTATATATCCTTTATGATCTGAATGCCCGTTCTCTTAAACTAATAACGAATTATACCTGCTTTAACACAATCTTATCATCTTACCTAACTGAGCGCGGATGAAACCTTAAAATGGCATCTCTCAGATATTCCCTGTCAAGATGCGTATATATTTCAGTGGTGATAATTGATTCATGACCCAGCATCTCCTGCACTGCCCTCAAATCAGCACCTCCATCAATCAGGTGGGTGGCAAAAGAATGGCGGAAAGTATGCGGACTGATGTTTTTTTGCAGGTTTATTTTTACAGCCAGGTTCTTGATGATCGTAAAAATCATCACGCGTGTCAGCTTTTTCCCCCTCCTGTTAAGAAACAGAATATCTTCGGATTCTTTTGATGCTTTTAAATGATTCCGGTACTTGTCAATATAGTAATTGATCTCTCTGATTGCTTTCCTGCCGATAGGCACAAGCCTTTCTTTTTTCCCCTTTCCGGTTACCCGAATGTATTCATCGTTAAAATAAAGATTTGATATCTTAAGATTGATCAGTTCACTCACCCGGAGTCCACAGCTATACAGAGTTTCAATAATAGCTTTGTTACGGTGTCCTTCCGGTTTGCTCAGGTCTATTGCAGCCATTAACCGGTCAATTTCTTCAATAGAAAGCACTTCCGGTAATTTTCTGCCTATTTTGGGGGTCTCAAGGAGTTCTGTCGGATCTGTTTCAATCATTTCCTCCATCAACAAAAATGAAAAGAAAGATTTCAATCCTGAGATGATCCTGGCCTGTGATCTCGGGCTCAATCCCAGTTCATTCAGATAATCGATAAACTGCTGTAAAAAGGAATAGGTTATTTCAGACGGCTGCAATTTGCTCACCTGCATTTCATTGAATCTGACAAGCTTTTCAATATCTGACATATAAGCAGAGACGGAGTTTTCAGACAGTGATTTTTCAAGCTTTAAATACGTTCTGAAATCCACCATGTAACTTAGCCAACTCATATTCAGAATTATAAAATCGATCAGTTCCAGGTTCTTGTCTTATCAGCCATTCTTGTTTTGTTCACTATTTCCGGGTTAGCGGATTCATTAAAAATGAGTGAATACCTAAAACCTTTATCCGTTAATGTAAAAATTCAGATACCATCTGATGAATTTACTGATACCCTCTTCAACAGAGGTCCCCGGTGCAAATGCAAAATCATCATTTAAATCACTGACATCTGCCCAGGTTTTTACCACATCCCCTGATTGAATCGGCATCATTTTCTTTATGGCTTTCTTACCCGTAGTCTTTTCAATGGCATGAATGAAATCAAGCAATTTTACCGGATTATTATTTCCTATGTTATATAGTTTATATGGTGCTGCGGATGATGAAGGATCAGGAGCCAAACCCGACCATTCTTCATTGCCATGCGGTTCTTTCTGTATAATTCTGTACATTCCTTCCACTATATCATCGATATAAGTAAAATCTCTTTGCATGTTACCATTGTTATATACCTCAATTGGCTGACCATTTAATATAGCTTTGGTGAAAATAAACAAAGCCATATCAGGCCTGCCCCAGGGACCATAGACCGTGAAAAACCTCAGCCCGGTAGCTGGCAAAGCATACAAATGGCTATAGGCATGTGCCATTAACTCATTGCTTTTTTTACTCGCGGCATAAAGGCTTACAGGGTGATCGACATTATCCTTTACTGAAAATGGCATCTGTTCATTAAGCCCGTATACACTTGAACTGATTGCATATACCAAATGTTTTACCTGATGATGCCTGCAGCCTTCCAGTACATTCAAGAATCCGACCATGTTGCTGTTAACATATGCTTTTGGATTTTTAAGACTGTATCTGACTCCTGCCTGGGCAGCAAGATTACAAACCTTATCAAACTTTTCGGCCTTGAAAAGCTTTAAAATGTTTTCTTCATCCTCAAGATTCAGTTTAATGAATCTGTATTTAGGATTTTTAGTGCTTCTGACGAATTTATTATAGAAAATCCCCTCTTTCTGAATTCCTGCCTCTGCCAGTCTTGCATATTTCAGGTTTACGTCATAATAATCGTTGATGTTGTCAAGACCTGCAATATCATATCCTTCAGCTACCAGACGATTTACAAAATGGAATCCGATGAAACCGGCACTGCCTGTAACTAAAATTTTCATTGATTCAGCAAGATGATTTCACTCACAACAAACCAGGTAAATAATCTTTAACAGATAAAAGCCGCACATACTTAATTATAATACAAATAAATAAATAATATATTGAAATTGAAAATATTTGTTGCATGACAGTATCGTATATAAAAATTAATTCATATGGTAATGAAATAATCTCCCGGTTCATTAGTTTTGATAATGGAATGAAATTTGTATTGCCAGGAGTCTGGGGAACTAAAAACCGGGATCAATGATAAGTATTTTTACCGTTTTATGCTTTAAGCCAGTTTGTATTGCAATCTGGAGCATACTGAACTTGCATCCTGTCCATGTGTCAGTTACAAACATCGAAATCGACACGGAAACCCGGAAAATAGAGTATTCGGTTCGAATATTTGCAGATGATTTTGCCTATGCAATTGAACATCTTTATGAAAAGAGTGTCAGGTTTGATGACGGCATTTCAGAAATGGAGAGAGAAACTGTAACCGGCTATATTAACAGTCTGTTTAAAATAATTATTAATGGTTCAAAATGTTCTCCCGAATGTCAGAAAATCGAAACAGCTGATAATTCTTTATGGATTCATTTCGATATTCAAATGACTGAAATAGAAATAACTTCGTTGAAAGTCGTAAACAGGTTGTTACTGGATTTATTTGTTGATCAGACCAATCTGACCATTATTACCATGAATGGAAAACAAATGGGATATACATTCAATTACCTGAACCAGGAAGCTGAAATAGATGTTAATTGAAAATCAATGCAGATTATTCTCAACCAATAAATCATTACCTTTGCAATCATGAGGAATACTATTGCCTATATCACCCTCTTTCTGATGAATTTCACCGCTTTATCCGCCACTCATAACCGTGCCGGGGAAATCACCTACAGGCATATTTCCGGTCTGACTTATGAATTTACCATCACCACCTATACATATAAGCTCTCCCAGGCCAATCGCAGTGAGCTGCGAATTGAATGGGGCGATAATACCTCATCCATTGCACCGTTGATTCAAAGAACCGACCTGCCGGATTATTACTTTCACAATGTTTACAAATCCACGCATACATTCCCCGGTCCGGGTATCTATGAGATATTAATGCAGGATCCGAACCGCAATGCCGGCGTTCAGAACATACCCAATTCTGTCAATGTGGTATTCTCCATCAAAACAACATTTATCATCAATTCATACACAGGTGCCAATAATTCCCCTGTTTTGTTAAATCCCCCCAAAGACAGAGCGGCACTTGGTCATATCTTCATTCATAATCCTTCGGCTTTTGATCCCGACGGTGACAGCCTTTCCTATAACCTGGCAATCTGTTCCGAACAAAATGGCAAGCCTATTGCCAATTATGCATTTCCCAATACCAGTGACACTTTATTTGTAAACGCGGCCACCGGTGATCTTGTCTGGGATTCACCGGTGGATACCGGCAAATTCAATATTGCAATGAACATAGAGGAATGGAGGAAAGGGATTAAGATCGGCAATATTGTAAGAGATATGCAGATCGAAGTATTCCGTACCGACAACAATCCGCCTGTAAATCCCGAATCTCAGAGTTTCTGTGTCGAAGCAGGCTCAGTCATTCAGTTCAGCCTGACAACAACCGATGCTGACAACGACTATATCATCCAGCAAATGACAGGCGGACCGTTCATCATGTCCGTTGATACTGCCACCTTCAAAATTGACAGCTCCGGTCGCGGATTCAGTACTTTAACCTTCACCTGGCCGACTCATTGTGACGATGTCAGAAAACTGCCCTACCAGATCGTGCTGAAAAGTGAGGATATTAATGCTGATATCAGCCTGGTTGATATTGACAATTATTATATCACTGTAATAGCCCCTGCACCTGAAGGATTAACAGCCACCTCTACAAGTACGAATATAACCGTGGAATGGGATCAGAGTCGCTGCAGCAAAGTGACCGGTTATAACATTTACCGGCGGAATGACAGGTATGATTTTACTCCCGATTCATGTGAATACGGTGTACCGGGTTATACCGGATATACAAAAATTGCAACGGTTTCTGGGAGATCAGATACTTCTTTTACAGATGGAACCGGGTCTGAAGGATTATTGCAGGGCATCGAATACTGCTATATCGTAACTGCCGTTTTTGCGGACGGAGCGGAAAGCTATGCCTCCTCAGCTGTTTGTGCCTCACTGATCCCCGGGCTTCCTGCACTTACAAATGTCAGTGTCGTTGCGAATGACCCGGTTAACGGTGAAATATTCATCTCCTGGGCAAGGCCAAGAAATTTTGATACCATTGCAGCTCCGGGTCCCTATGTAGTTCACATCTTCCGTTCAGAATCAATAGATATTGCACCTGTTATAACTGATTCTTTTCAGATAACCTCGCTGTCAGATACCATCTATCCTGATAGTCCCCTCAACACTGCCAGGTATCCTTATTATTATTCGGTTAAGATCATCAATAATACACCTGGTAACCGGTTCGAAATCGGTGAAGGTTTTACCGAGATTGCCTCAAGTCTTTACCTGGATATTGAACCCGAGGATAATCTTCTAACATTAAATTTCCGGAAAAAGGTGCCGTGGGTAAATACAGAATATATCATATACAGGCAAAATCACAATACACTTCTGTTTGACTCTGTCGGCCATACTGCCGGTGACTTCTATATTGACTCAAACCTGGCCAACATGACCGAATACTGTTACAAGGTTGTCAGTATGGGCTGGCGTCCGTTTGACAGCCTGATATTCATGAACGAAAATATCTCGCATATCGGTTGCGGCACGCCGCAGGATGTTACGCCTCCATGTCCTCCCGACCTGACAGTTGTGGCTTTGTGCGACAGCTCGACAAATGTCCTGACATGGACCAATCCCAACAATTACTGTGCAGATGACGTCGTAAAGTACAAGGTTTATTACTCGATAGATCCTGACGGACCTTTCGACACACTTGTTACGGTATTCGATCCGCTGGATACCGTTTACAGGCATATCATCCCTGATAATCTGCAACTGGCCGGCTGTTACTATGTTACTGCCATTGACTCATTTGAAAATGAAAGTCTCCCTTCACCGACCATCTGTGTGGATGACTGCTATTTGTACGAATTACCAAATGTTTTTACACCCAATAGTGACGAGATCAACAGGTATTTCAGGGCAAATAACAGGAACAACGCTGTAAAAGAGATCAGTTTAAAAGTATTTAACCGTTGGGGCCAGCTGGTATATGAATCAACAGATCCGAATTTTCAGTGGGATGGTAAAATCATGAATACCAACAAGCTGGTATCACCAGGTATTTATTATTACCTGTGCGATGTTTATGAACCAAGGCTGACAGGTATTTATATCAGGAACATGGCGGGATTTGTTTATGTATTTACAGATGAGGCTCCGGCTGCCATTCCAAAACCAGAATAAAACACTCATGAAAAGATCATTCATATTGATATTGCTGATTATTGCGACAGGAATTGCTTCTGCCCAGAAATCCAGAGATCATTACCTTTCCGGTATTGCAAAGATGAAAACAGGACATGCCGATAGTGCCATTTATTTTCTAAATATGGCCATTATGCAGGAACCGGATAACTATCAATACTATCTGCACAGGGGTGAGATTAAATATTCACAAGGGAGATACGAGGAAGCGCTCCGTGATTTTGAAAATATCGATCCCCTGAAGACGGGTATGGCCGATTTGTGGCAGGCAAAGTGTTATGCCAGGCTTGATAACAATGAACTGGCTGTCGGATACCTGAAACAGCACCTTCAGTCACCCGACAGGCTGCCCCAGAAAGAAATACAAAAAGATGAAGCATTCGACCGGCTGCAGCTGACTGATGAATGGTATGAACTATGGCAAAATGAATGGTATTCTGATGAAGAATTACTGGAAGAGGATATTGATTACCTGATTGGCCAGGCAAAATACCTGGATGCACTATCCGTCATCGATAAAAAACTCAGGGATTCAAAAAAGCCGGAGGTTCTGTATCGTTACAGGGCTTCGGTTGAAGATCACCAGGGCAATTACAGGGCCTCTGCCATGGACTGGACAGAGGTCATCAGCAGGAATAAAAATGATTACAGTTCTTATAAGGCAAGAGGTATTGCATTCCTGAACGCCAAAAAATTCAGTGAATCCGCTGATGATCTGTCCAGAGCCATCCGTATGGAACCTGCCGATTTTGAGTTGTACCGGCTGAGAGCGAAAGCATATAAAGGACAGAATGACCTGAAATCGGCCATAAAGGATATTTCAACTTATCTGAATTATTTTCCTGATGATGAAGATATTTTATTGTTTTCCGGTGAGCTCCAGTATGAGGATGGCAATTATGTCGATGCACTGCGGTCCTTCAACAGATGCCTGAAAATCAATAATTCAAATCCCGGATATTACAAAGCCAGGGGGAAAACATACTTTCAGACCGGGCTTTACAAATATGCCATCGAAGATCTTTCCATGTCGCTTGACCTTAATGCCAGGGATGGTGAAACATACTATTATAAAGGGCTGGCCAGGTTTCATTCAGGTGATGAACCGGGTGCCTGTGACGACTGGAAAGAATCAGCATATCTTGGTGAAGCCAGAGCTGTTGAACAGCTGATAAAACATTGCCGGTGATTTTAAATAAAAACACAGGAACAAGAAACATAAAATCAAGGCTAAAGATTTTCAATATGCTGGATGGCCGCCTTCATGATTGAATATTTGATCTGCCCGGGCGCAGTCTGCTCACCTTCGTCCATGGCAGCATATGTAAATTCCGCTCCCAGGAACGGGGCTACTATGCGTGTTATTTTACCCAGATTCCCCATTCCAAATGCAACAACCCTTCCGGGAATATTGTATAACGATAAAATCTCTGCATTGTCATTATTGGTTTTCACCATGGTAGCAATCTTTGCCAGATCAGCACCCTTCTGAAATGATTCAGCCACAATCTTTCTTAAATCTTCAAGACCAGGAGTACAATCAAAATTATGATAGGAGATAATTACATCACAATTGTGTTTGTGCGCAAATTCTATCATCTCTTTCCGGTACTCTTCACAACATTCAAACTCAATATCCATGTAATCGGCACCTGCTTCAATAGCAGCTTTGAGCTGTTCCTTCTGTTCTTCTTCTTTGCCTTCCAGTGGCCTGTATGTGGCTATGAGCTTTTTCTGAAGTGAAAAAATATGCCTGACCTGTTCCGGTGAAAACTGTGTCAGGTCAAGCCTTATTTCTGCCATATCAGTCTTTTCAAGCATTGACAGGCAATGTTCAAAATTTTTATCTGAAATCGCTACGCATATCATAAACAAGTTCCTCCAGTTTGTTTAACTTAATTTTATGTGAAAATGCTTCCCCGATCCTGCTTAATAATATCAGGTGTATTGTTTCACCTTCACGCTTTTTATCCTGCCTGGCGGCTGCCAGTAGTTTTGTCACATCGAGACCGATACTCACCGGCAGTCCGATATTTTTTAATAGTTGTCTGATCCTGTCTCTTTCCTGGCTTTTCAGATATCCCAGCTTTTCAGATATCCCGGAAGCAACCATCATACCAATGCTGACAGCTTCACCATGCAAAATATCAACCAGTTTTTCAAATGAATGGGCAAAGGTATGACCAAAATTCAGCAGCCTGCGCTCTCCTTTTTCCTTTTCATCAGCTTCAACAACCCTGGATTTGACCATTACCGATTCATAAACGAGATGATTGATCACTTCAGTATCCATCTCAAGCGCTTTTTGCCAGTTGTTTTCGAGATAACGGAATAGATTCTCATCCCTGATAGCTCCTCCTTTGACAATTTCGGCAAAACCCGCAATGAATTCCTTCCTGTCAAGTGTTTTCAGCATTTCAGTGTCACAGATGACAAAATCCGGCTGGTTGAAGACGCCAATCATATTCTTGTAACGGTGATAATTGACACCGTTTTTCCCGCCAACACTGGCATCAACCTGTGACAAAAGGGTTGTGGATACAAAGCCGAATCGCAACCCCCTCATGAATACGGAAGCGGCAAAACCGGTAACATCGCATACAATGCCTCCTCCCACAGCCACAATGTATGTTGAACGGTCTACCTCCAGTTCTATAAACCTGTTAAAAATAAATTCCAGCGTATCTATGGTTTTTATCTTTTCGCCCACACCAATCTCAATAACAGGGTATTCAGAAAAACGACTTCTGTAAATACCTGAAACAACTTCATCGGTGACTATCACAACCTTGCATTGCGGAAGATAATTCTTTAAATTCTGAATGCTCTCACCGATATAGATTTTTGAAGATTTTGTATCTGTCTTAATTTCAATAACTTTCATGAAACAGCATTCAATTTGTGGGCCAAAAATAATTCTTATATTCCAAAATTCATAACATTTCAGTCGGATATGAAATCTTGTTGTCCAGATCAACATCTTTTGCATTCATGACTTTTGTCTGGTGATTGATTGACTCCTGGTGTATTGCCCTGAAAAGTTTAACAATAAATTCCTCGCTCAATCCTATTTTTTCCGCCTCCTCGATTCTTTTTCTCAGTATTTCATCCCACCTGCTTGTCTGCAGGATGGTAATGTTATTCTTTTTCTTGTATATACCGATTTTTCGTGATACAGCCATTCTGGCTTCAAGTATTTTTACAAGCCTGTCGTCATACTTATCGATCTCATGCCTCATCTCCTCCAGTGTTGACAACAACATTGCGTTATCAACATTGGCTTTTCGCAGAACAAGATTATTTAACAGCTCCTTAAGCACCTTCGGGGTTATCTGCTGATGGGCATCACTCCATGCTTTGTCGGGATTGACATGTGTTTCAATTATCAGGCCATCAAAGTTCAGGTCCATCGCTTTCTGAGATATTTCAAACAGCAGATCGCGGTTACCGCAGATATGACTTGGATCTGTGATAATGGGCAGTGTTGGAATGCGGCGTTTCAGCTCAATGGGTATCTGCCACTGGGGATGATTACGGTAAAATGTCTGGCTGTATATGCAGAATCCCCGGTGTACTGCAGCCAGTTTTGTAATACCGGCATTGTTTAATCTCTCCAGTGCACCAATCCATAATTCCGTATCCGGATTAACAGGATTTTTAACCATCACCGGGATATCCACACCTTTCAGCGTCTCTGCAATTTCCTGCACCGCAAAAGGATTGGCAGTGGTTCTTGCACCTACCCAGAGTATATCAATACCTGCCTTTAATGCCTCATATACATGCTTGACATTTGCAACCTCGGTAGCCGTCAGTAAACCGGTCTCCTCCTTGACCCTTTTCAGCCAGGGCAAACCTATTTTGCCAACTCCCTCAAAGGCATTTGGCCTGGTACGGGGCTTCCATAAACCAGCCCTGAATATTTTTACACCAATCTGACTTAGCTGCCTGGCGGTTTCCATCACCTGCTCTTCGGTTTCGGCACTGCATGGACCTGCAATTACCAAAGGTCTTTTATTTATGATACCTTTAAATTCAAACGATTCCAGATTTAAATCTACTCCCATGATATTGATTATTCTAAGATTGATTATTCTATGACTGATTATTCCCTGATTATCCGGTATTTGCTTATTTATTTCAGTGATTATTCTATAATGGTTTTCCCTTTCAGGTATTCCCCGAGAATCTGCAAACCATCGGTAAATGGTCTGATGGCTTCAAGTGATTGTTTGTACATCGGGTAATCATCAATTTCCACATCCACGTAAAACTGGTATTCCCAGTCCTGGCCAATAATGGGCATGGACTGTATTTTTGCAAGGTTAATCCCATAGTACGAAAGGATGGACAGTACCTTTGATAAACAGCCAATTTTATGGGCCAGGGCAAAACTGATTGAAGCCTTGTTTATGCCTTCAATGGTATTATTCTCACCATTTCGTGCCTGTAATATCAGAAACCTGGTATAATTCATACTGTTTGTTTCTATGCCCGAGACAATAACATCAAGTTGATACTTTTTAGCAGCAAGGGTACTTGAAATAGCTCCGGTGCCTTTCAGCTTCTGATCATTGATCATTTTTGCGCTCAGGGCAGTGTCTTCACTGTCAATCAGCTTGATATGAGGATAATCCTCAAAGAACTTATAGCATTGCAAAATGGCCATCGGATGTGAGAATACTTCTTTGATGCTCTGCAGGGTTTCACCCGGCAAAGCAACCAGGTTTTGTTTTATCCGGAGATAAATTTCACCGATGATTTTCATTTTCGATTCCAGCAAAAGCGTATAATTGGGAAGGATACCCCCTGCCAGCGAATTCTCTATGGCCGTGATTCCAAAATCCACCTGCCCCTGTTTTAACGCCCTGAACAGATCTTTGAAAGTGTTTCTGGGCACAATTTCAATGTCCTCGTTTTCAAAATATCTGACCGCGGCAATTTCATGAAATGCCCCGAATCCGCCCTGGATGGCTATTTTCTTTTGTAAGCTTTCCTGTTTGTCCATTTTACTCGTAAAGTTCAGTTTAAAAGTTAATGTTTATTTTTGCCCGCTTACCCCGCAGCAAAGTTACGGGGAACCTTGGCGAGACGATCTCACTGAAAGCAATGCGCTCGCCGGAATTCAAAAAAAAATCCCGGAATTTCCGGGACCTACTTTTATATCATTAATACCATATACAAATAAGCCCCTTCAGGTTTTCCAGAAGAAAAAATAGAAGAAAAAGCTATTTGACATGTTGTTCATTGTATTGCTTATTTCGCGGTAAAGGTAATTAAAGTTTTAATTATTTCATAAAATCGATCATAAAATTATGAATAATGAATTCTGTTTAATCCCATGAAATGTACAATTCTGTCAATTCATCTCCCCTGGTCATCGTCCTGCGTACTTCGATCTTCACATTTTTCGCACCTGAAATCTCAAGTGCGCGCTGTATCCATCCGCAGATCCGGCACTCAATAATTTCACTGGGTTCTTCAAATTTTGTGATATCAACCAGTACCCAGTTATCACCTTTTTCAATGACCTCAATTTCTGATGGCCTGTAATAGGTTGACAGAATCCTGCTTGCCTTGCTGATAATGAAAAAAGGCGATACCGCCATGATAAAGAACTTATAGATACCGGTCAGTGCACTTTGGGCACTGTATCGCCCTGATTCCCAGGCACCTTTCTCCATATCGCCGTTAAAAAACAATTCAGCCAGATGCCTGGTCGGAATCACTGCAGATTCATTCATGGGATACCAGTTTGAGGGAAGAACCGGTTCCGTGAAAATTCTCTTTGATTCTTCAGGTAAGCTGTTAAGCCAGTCCTGGTAACTGTCCGGATGATTTTTCTTAATAAACTCCACAATTGATTTTACTGCTGATCCTTTGATTTCCATATTGATAGTTTTAATAAGTTTGTAAATACGTGCGCTGACTATTTTGTTTAAATTCCTCTTTCTCCCTGGTTTATCAGGCCATTGATATATTTACCTGTCATTTTGGTTATAAGAATAAAAAATCACCTGATTGTATCAATAATCTCCTGAAAATCGATGTCAGAAAAATTACCGGAACTCATCAGCAGGATATTATAACCATTCCAGTCACCCGAGCAAAGAAAATCCTTAAAACTTTTTCTGTCATTAAAGATGATGATCCGGCTATCTCCGAAAGACTCTTTAATATATTCAGTATCCAGCATTTCAAGCCGTTTGTGTCTGAGGGTTTCAGGATTATAAAATACAACCTTCTTATCAGCCCGATCCATGGTATCCCGGTATTCGTGCAAAAACTCTTTTGTCAGACTACTGAAGGTGTGAAGCTCGATACATGCAATCAGCCTGCGACCGGGGAACTGGCTTTTTACGGCTTCGATGGTTGCTTTAAGCTTTGAAGGAGAATGGGCAAAATCAATAAAAACAGAAGAATTCATGGTCTGGTGTATCAGCTCCAGCCTTTTTTTTGCCCCTGTAAAAGACTGAATGGCATTGTAAAAATCATCTCCGGCAATACCCAGCTGCTCGCATACCTTTAAGGCAGCACTGATGTTCTGCATGTTGTGCCTGCCAAAAAAAGCGACTTTATATCTGTGGGTGTTACTAACCAGGTATGTTTCATTGTTCTTAATGATATGGTCATGGGTATCATAAGGGATTCTTTTAATATCGCCTCTCAGATGCCTGACAATATTCTTAACTTGCTGATCATACTTATAATAAACCAGGGCGCCATTTTCTTCAATCTGATCTGTGAATTTCCTGAATTGTGAACAATAGTCGCTGAAGGTTGGAAAAACGTTGATATGGTCCCATGCTATACCGCTGATCACTGCAATATGCGGTTTATAAAGATGGAATTTAGGCCTCGGGTCAACAGGAGATGCCAGGTATTCATCCCCTTCAAAAACTGCTATTCCTGATTCATCCGATAAACCGGCCATGGTCTCAAATCCTTCAACCTGTGAACCAACCATGTAATCAAATTTCACTCCTGATTTTTTAAGTACATGCATGATCATTGAGGTGATTGTTGTTTTTCCATGACTGCCTCCAACCACCACCCGCATCTTGTTTCTTGTTTGTTCATAAAGGAATTCGGGGAAAGAAAAAATCTTACACTTAAGTTCAAGGGCTTTCAACAACTCCGGATTGTTTTCTCTGGCATGCATGCCAAGGATGACTGCATCTGTGTCGGCAGTTATCTTTTCGGGGTACCAGCCGGGTTTCGGGGGCAGCAGACCGTGCAGTCTGAGCCTGGATTCAGACGGTTCGAAGATCTCGTCATCGGAACCTGTAACAGTATTTCCCTTCAGATGAAGGGCAATGGCGATGTTGTGCATGGCTGCACCTCCTATTGCAATGAAGTGAAGTTTCATTTTACCATTCACACAGGCTTTCGACAAATCTGGCAGAACCGTCCCGGAACCACCCATCAAGCTGGCTGACCTCTTTAAGTTGCTGCCCCCGTAAACGTGATACCACCAGATAATTACAGCTAAGTTCAGATAATGCAGTCATGTCGCCCCATAGTTTTTCAAACTGAACAACCGGGAAGATATCTTCCTGACCCTTACCCCACCGTTTTTTAACGTCTTTTAAAGTAATATAGGTTGGCATACGCCTTGACATCTCCCTGACCGATTCTTTAACTTTTTCCGGGTTATTTAAGTCACTTCCGGAGAGTCCAAATATATCCAGCAGCTTATTGATATCAATCCAGATACTGTTTGTATTGTAATATGTCAATTCAAATTCAATCCGGTCATCAGGCAGGGCAAGGCCTTCAATCAGACGGACTTTCCCGTCAATCTTTGCCAGTCCGCCACCCCTGTCGTCCAGTTTCCTTGTGATAACTTCAACTGTCATAGCTGCTTTGCTTTGAATATGATAACCAAAGATGGCCGGATCTGCATTTGCACCAAGTGTATCAATATTCTGAATGAAAAGGTACTTCAGAGAGGGTTGTTTGTTCATTAAATGATATAAAGTACCGTTAAGAAACATATTTGGTATTTCATACCAGTGACCAACAGGATGAATACATTGGTGAGGAAGGTTATCGGTATAATCCTCCGCCTCTCCTTTATCCCTGGCCCAGCTTATTAATGCATTATGCAAACTCTCCTGAACTTTTTGAGCCTGCTCATCCAGTAACTGCCTGGGCATTTCTTCCCACAGGTACCTTAATTCCCTTTCTGTCGGAATCAGTCTTAATCCGATAACCCTTCCGGGTGAAAGGATAACTGTATCTTTAAACCCGTAAAAATCCTTATACTTTAAGAACGCGTCAATGGCATTATGAGTTAAATAGCTGGTTGTGAATATATGAGGGATATTTCTTCCGGCCATACAGGAGATCTTTTTGTTTTTTGCCAGATGGACTTCCATAAAACTCCTGTGTTTTCCGGCAAGCTTTGAGAAATGATTAAGTGGTTTCACCACTCCTGCTCCTTTGGTCCATCTGCTGCCAATACCTCCTGCAAGAGTTACCAGTGCCAGTTCTCCCCTTTTCAGGGCTTCAATACCGTATTTTTCATTCTCCGGTGTGTCTGTATTTTCAATAAAGACCACATCCTTGTCATCAACATCAACGATCTTACTATTTACAGGAAGTCTGTTCTGTGCCAGTCCTATACGCCCTGATTTCAGATCAGATTTAACCTGCTGGTGCATCTCAGAGTCAAAACCATATTCAGAAAGGCACTGTCCAAGGGTTGTTTCACCGGATTCATCACTGCCCGTTTGAGGCAGCATGTTCTCAAAAAGTCCGGAAACAAAATTCTCATAACCTTGTTTGTTCCTGCTTATCTTTCCTAAGATTTCAAGTTCGCAAAGTTGTGAATCAGTGAGGCTGCTGAGCTCTTTCTTTAATAAAGCCGGCGTTGTAAGTGTATAATATTCAACAGGTAATATTGCCTCAGCACACTCAAGTATTTTGCATTGTGTACCGCTTTCATTAATACTGAAATCATATACCACCGGTTCCATGGCAAATGGAACGGCATTTTCAAATATTTTCTTTGTTTCAGACATGATAATCTGTAACTTATCCTGGGCCTTTTCTTTATATTCCGGATTAAAAACAAATCCCATACCACCTCCCGACATACCTCCCATCATCCAGAAACCCCAGAAGTTATCACAAAAGTATTTTTTAACCTGCTGAATAAGTGTCTCAGTATAAATGTTGCTTGTCCATGGAATAATGGTCTGGATAGGCCCCTCAAAATTTTGCTGGGTAAATGAACCGATGGATTTAATATCTCCTGCTTTTAATTTATTTACTACCTCATCGAAGTACTTTATGGCTTCTTTTCTGGCTATCCATTCGGCTTCTGAACGAAGCAGGTATTTTTCGGTTACCATTTCAAGAACAGGACCTACATCCTGGGCCATACCTCCGTGAACCATTACAAGGCAATCCTGAAGTTTCTTACGGGTGTCGGCACTTACATCTTTCTTATTTAAAATGGTATGTTGCGGCAGTAAACGACCCTTACTGATACCATATTCAGGATCACCTTCTCCGGCAAGAACACCTTTAATTAATTTGATTCCCGGCCATACTCCTCCTGAATCCTGCCAGCCTCCTCCTGATCCGCCAATCCATTCTCCAAGTATAGCCCTTGCTGCCACCAGTCTGCGTTCTTCTTCATGGAGCGTCCCTGTCAGCAAATCAGTTTGTCCGGTAGCCCTCATACAAACAGCGATGAGCGAAGCCAGCAGATTGGTTGATACAGCCAGACGCGAACCTTTGGGGATATTATGTACCTTGCTGATAATCTCAATTCCTTTCTCCTCACCAACCAGCCTCTCCAGTAAATCAGACAAAGGAGTTCCCGAGCCTTCCATACCTGCAGGGACTATTCCGGACGCGATGACTGCTGCCTTCAGAAGACCGAGATAGTCTTTTGCAAAATCAAAAACATCTTCAAGTTTAGTGATACAAGTTGTCGCTCCAAGGTCAATACTTGTCAGTTTAAGAACAGCCTGGTCAATCACACGAAAATAGGTGTCAATGGGTGGCTTTGGTGAATTTTGCCTGTTCTTTTCCCTGACCTGCAGATTAACTGAAATATTAAGTACCTGCGCTCCCTCCGGAAAGTCCATACCAAGAAAGAATATGTCACTCCATCCGCTGTGGGTGATATCCATTCTTACAGGTGTTGATTCATTCAGAATGGGATATAATCCGGATTTTTTGTCAGCTGTCAGTAACTCTTTTCTGACCTTCAGGGGATGATCCTGTGGGTGACCAACACGAAACATCCATTGATTCCCGTGAATAGACCGGACACTATATCTTACCTGATCAGCCAGGATCTTAAAAGCCAGATTATGATATGCCTCTGCCAAACCACTGGATATCCCCTCATTTATTCCATAACGCTCCTGGATACCGAGAAAAATATCTATTGCTTCTTCAAAGCGGCGTTTCAGGATATGTTCACACGCATCAAACGGAATCAGACTCTTATGGCTGATCTCCTTTCTGAATGGTAAATGAAACCGGTGAATGGCATAAAGGAAAAACAGAGAACGAACCTTAAAATACAGATTTCCGCTCTCTCTCCTGAATTGGTCCAATTCCTTACATTCATCCAGTAGTTCCTCTGTTGTAGCCGATATACAGAATGAATCGAGTGAATGGTCCTTTAATACAGGATTCTCAGTAACTATGATATCTGTCAGTTTACCCATCTTACTTCCCCCTGTTTGAAATATCCTTCACTATGAAAAGTTCAAGTATCTCAGAAAGAACCTGATCGCGGTCTTTACCATTTAAGGCGAGGGCCAGCTGTGCCTTTAACAATCCGTATTTATCCCCCATGTCGTAACGCAGGTCGTTCATCTCAAGAGCAAGGTATTGTTCAGTCCGGGCTAAAATATTTAAAGCATGGCTTAGATTAATCTTACTGCCTGGATTTTTTTCCAGTTCTTTTCCAAGAATATCCATAACAGTGGGGGTTAATACATGCATGCCGAAAAAACAAAGGTAATGACCTGCCCTCAGACCCGGAACCAGCAGTTGCTGTTCCGCTATTGTCGGGGTAGGTTTTTCAATAACCTTGTTGATTTTATACACCCCGGTGATATTCTGGTATCCTGTTCCTCCGACCACCCCGTAATTAGGAATCATACTCTCTCTTGTTGCCTGAACCGCAGATACAGCACATTGGTGCTTTTTAAAAAAGTCAACAAGGTGTTTTGCACAACGGTCACGATTTCTGTTTATGTATAAATGATCACCGACCAGGTGTAAAAAAGGCTCACCGGCGACAAAGTTTTTTGCTGAATAAAGTGCATGTCCGTATCCGATAGCCTTTTCCTGGTGCACAAATTCAACATAGTGCCCGTATTGTCCGAGTACCTGGCTATATGTTGTTTCATCGTCAGGATGTATAACCACACATATTTCCGTTATTCCTGCTGTAACAACTTCTTCTGTTAGAATCTCAAGTACAGACTTTTTTATTCCGTCTTTATCGATCAAAGTTTGTAAGGATAATTTCCTCTGATCAGGTGCCGCTGCTGTAATTAATGCTTTTCTGACTACCATGGCCTTTTAGTAATTATTTTTTTCTAAATATAGACTTTCCTGTAAAAATAATCTCTATCATCATTCAGGTTAATTGCATATAAATTGGATATCCATTGTAGCGCTTATATTTCAATCAGGTTAGAAAATTAATATACAAGAAACATAAATATACAAAATCACCATATACTTTCAATTGACTTCCATTACAGGAAATAAATGTATGATGAATAGCCGTTGTAAAAAACAAAAAATATCAGTAGTGTCCGACTAAAATATTAAAAAGAAGGGTACTCCCTTGAGGTTTCCCCTTCATGTTGTAGTTTTGTTTTAACGGAAAC
>JAFGBD010000016.1 GCA_016933335.1 Bacteroidales bacterium
ACCTCAAAAAAATCAGCTGCAACACCATCTGCAACAAAGAAAAAAACAGTTTCAAAAAAAAGGGTTACAGCAAAAACACCTGGTTCAGGTAAGAAGCAAACAGGCAAATAGAAAAATCAGAAACAAGATATCTTACACTTAACGATTAAAGCATGAGTAAAAATTTGATTAAACCTGATTATATATTTGAAGTCAGTTGGGAAGTATGTAACAAGGTTGGGGGAATCCATACAGTAATTGCTACCAAGGCGATGACACTGGTAAATAATTTTCACAATAACTACATTGTTGTCGGGCCTGATATTATACATGATGAAACAGGGAATCCGGAATTCACAGAAGATGAACAGCTTTTTTCAGAATGGAAAAAACAAATCTACTCCGAAGGTCTTAGAATAAAAATAGGCCGGTGGAATATCAATGGTTATCCGATAGCCATTCTGGTTGATTTTTCCCAGATGATCAATTTAAAGGATAAAATCTTTGCGGAGTTATGGGAAACCTATAAGCTGGATTCCATATCGGGACAATGGGATTATATGGAACCGGCCCTTTTTGGTTATACTACAGGTATTGTTATTGAGAGCTTCATAAAGTTCAATCTTTCAGCCTCAGACAGGATCGTTGCCCAGTTTCACGAATGGATGACCGGAGCAGGGATACTTTATCTCAGAAAGAAACTGCCACAGGTGGCAAATGTGTTTACCACTCACGCTACGGTATTGGGCAGATGTCTGGCCGGTAACAACCGCCAGTTATATAATAATCTGCATACATACAATGCAGAGGAAGTAGCCAAGGAATTTAATCTTATCTCCAAGCAGTCACTGGAAAAACTTGCCGCACAGAATTCCGATTCTTTTACAACTGTCAGCAATATTACTGCAAAGGAATGCAACCAGTTTTTGGAGAGAGCGGTTGATGTTGTCACACCCAACGGATTTGAAGATACTTTTGTTCCGAAGGGAGATGAATTTATCAATAAGAGGGAAGCTGCCAGAAAAAAACTGATGGAAGTGGCTTCCAACCTGACAGGACGAAATCTTGATGAAAATACTTTCCTTGTCGCTACCAGCGGAAGATATGAATTTAAAAACAAGGGTATAGATCTATTTATTGATGCACTGGGAGAGCTGAATAAGTCAGATAAGCTGGAGAGAAACCTCGTTGCCTTTATTCTGATACCTGCCAACCATTATGGTGCAAGAAAAGACTTACTTCTGAAAATGAGCAACGAAGGTGATCTTGTTTCAGGTTCAAGATTTCTTACACATAATCTTCATGATCCTGACTGGGATTCAATATTGAACCGTATTAAGATGGCAGGAATAAAAAATGATCAGTCAGACCATGTTAAAATCATTTATGTTCCATCATACCTGAATGGAACAGATGGAATCTTTAACATGAAATATTACGATCTTTTGATAGGGATGGACCTCACAGTTTTTGCTTCTTATTACGAGCCATGGGGATATACACCTCTTGAAAGCCTTGCTTTTTCAGTTCCCACAGTGACGACTTCCCTGGCCGGATTTGGTGCCTGGGCCAAGCTTGAATGTGAAAAAGGATGCAAAGGGATTACCATTATTGAGAGAGGTGATAACAATGATGAGGAAGTCGTTAATAATATTGTAAAAATACTTGGAGACTATTATGAATTGACCCCCGAGCAGATGAAAGCTGCAAAGGAAGATGCTTATGCCATTTCACGTATTGCACTGTGGAAAACACTTATCAGCCATTATAAAGATGCTTATTCCATTGCGCTGGAAAAGGTCGGTACCAGGGTTGATCAGTTTGTAGAGATTGAAGAAAAGCATTATGAGCAAATTCATGAAGAAATTGCTTTGAAGATTAATGAGCCTGTATGGAAGAGAATCATTGTTAAATCAAAGCTACCCAGCAATCTCAGTTCATTGAATGAGATCTCCCAGAATTTATGGTGGACATGGGATGATGAAGCACAGGAACTTTTTGAGTTCATTGATCCTGAAATATGGAGTGTTTGTGAACATAATCCGGCAATACTTTTTGAGCAGGTAAATTATAAAAGACTGGTCAGTCTAAGTAAGGATAAGGATTATGTCGGGAAGATCAAGGGAGTATATGACAGGTTTAAAGATTATATCGCTGAAAAGCCTAAAGAAAAAAATCCCAGGATTGCCTATTTCAGTATGGAATACGGTTTTCATGATTCTCTGAGAATATATTCCGGAGGTCTAGGAATGCTTGCGGGAGATTTTCTGAAAGAAGCAAGCGATATGAAAATCGATATGACAGGTATCGGACTTTTATACAGGTACGGCTACTTTACCCAGGTCTTAACCACCAAGGGAGAACAACAGGCATTGTATGATTTCCAGCATTTTTCAAAATTGCCGTTAAAACCTGTAAGGGACGAACATCATCAGATCATGACCGTAGAAATCATGTTACCGGGAAGAACTTTGCATGCAAGAATCTGGCAGGTTGATGTCGGGCGGATAAAAGTCTACCTGCTTGATACGGATTATGAGATTAACAGTTCCGAAGACAGGTCTATCTCACATCATCTATACGGGGGTAATAACGAGAATCGCTTGAAACAGGAGTTATTACTTGGAATTGGAGGTATAAGGGCTTTGGATAAGCTGGGTATCAATCCCGATTTATATCACAGCAATGAGGGGCACAGTGCTTTTATCAGCCTTGAACGGATCAGAAAAATCCTGCAGTATGAAAAACTTACTTTTGCTGAAGCAAAGGAAATCGTAAAAGCATCAACTCTTTTTACAACACATACACCTGTTCCGGCAGGCCATGATGAATTCGAGGAAGATCTGATGCGCAAATATATCGGACATTACCCGGACAGGTTGAAAATATCATGGGATGAGCTGATGGCCCTGGGGAGATCAAATCCTAACAACTGGAATGAAAAATTCAATATGAGTCATATGGCAGCCCATCTTGCCCAGGAAATAAATGGTGTTAGTATGCTTCATGGTGCTGTAACAAGAGAAATTTTTTCAAAGCTTTGGCCGGGATACCTGCCCGAGGAACTTCATATCGGGTATGTTACCAATGGTGTTCACTATCCAAGCTGGACTGCCCGGATCCTGAAAGAGATATACCATAAAAATTTCGGGTCTGGCTTTACCGATGACCTTACCAATGAAGAATACTGGCATAAAATATATGAGGTATCAGATAAGGAGATATGGGATGCTAAAAAGACTCTGAGAAGTAAACTCATTAATGCCGTTAAGGACAGGTTCAAGGAAAACTGGATAAAAAGGCATGAGGAACCAAAACAGATCATAGCAATCAACAACAGGTTATCTGAGAAAGCACTGACTGTTGTTTTTGCAAGACGTTTTGCTACTTATAAGAGGGCACATCTGATGTTCAGAAACATTGAGAGGCTTGCAAATCTGGTTAACATTCCTGATAAACCGGTGCAGTTTATTTTTGCCGGTAAGGCTCATCCTAATGATAAGGAAGGACAGGACCTCATTAAAATGATCATAGAAATTTCAAAAAGACCTGAATTCCTTGGGAAAATATTGTTTCTTCAGAATTATGATATCGGTCTGGCCAAGTTATTATTGCAGGGTGCTGATGTATGGCTTAATACACCTACCAGAACGCTGGAAGCTTCGGGTACAAGCGGAGAAAAAGCCATCCTGAACGGGACACTTCATTTCAGCGTGCTTGATGGCTGGTGGGTTGAAGGTTACCAGCCTGATGCCGGATGGGCCCTCACCAACGAAAAAACATATGAGGATCAGGATTTCCAGGATGATCTGGATGCCGAGATCATTTATACCATCTTCGAGCAGGAGATCATTCCGACATTCTATGACAGAAATCAGGAAGATATTCCTCAGGAATGGATTAAAATCATCAAAAATTCGATTGCCAGAATCGCACCGAAGTTCACAACACGCAGAATGATGCAGGACTATCTACACAGATATTATAACAAATTGTACGATCGATCCAGACTTCTTTTCAAAGATGATTATGACCTGATCAAAGAAATTTCTTCATGGAAAAAACGCCTGGTTCGTGCCTGGAACAATATTGATGTAATTGAAAAAACAATCTTTGATCAGGGTCTTGATGAATACATGGTGGGACAGACATATGAAGGAAAGGTTGTTCTCGATCTGAACGAACTCTCACCTCAGCATATCGGTGTTGAGCTGGTGCTTACTGAAGAATCCAAAAGACTCGTCAGTACTCATGAGTTTGAACTGGAGAAATATGAGGTTGACAGGGCATATTATAAGCTGAAAGTTTCAGTTGGACAGGCCGGGACTTTTACCTATGGTATCAGAATTTTTCCGAAAAATCCAAATCTGGCCCACAGGCAGGATGTATGTATCCTAAGGTGGATCTGATCATAGATTCCCGGTTCCTGTTACTATATATCATATATAGATGAGGTGGGGAGTTTTTCCAGTACCAGGGCTGTTCTGCTTGGTAAATATAATTTGATCTGGTAGGGAGAGGACAATTTTCCTGTTTTAATTGCAAAGCAGGTGATAGAATCATCGATATGTCCGAATCCGCCGAATTTAACAGAGTCGGTATTAAGCACAATTCTGTACTTACCGGGATTCACAATAATTCCATAATCAGTAAAAGATTTAACGGGATTGAAATTGAACACAAACAAATGATTTTTTCGTTCAAAGGCCAGCACCTGATCACCCTGGTTGCTAATCCAGAGATGACAATAAGGCTGGTTAAGGATTCCCCTGTTCCTGATCAGACTGATCATTTCCATGTCAAAGTCTGAGAGAAAGTGATAACGAAGATTCTTATCATCCATCAGATGCCATTGCCTGCGTGCGTATTTATATGACCAGTTATTACCTTCTCTTGGAAAATCTATCCATTCCGGATGTCCGAATTCATTTCCCATGAAATTAAGATATCCTCCGCCAGAGGTAGCAATGGTTATCAGCCTGATTATTTTATGAAGTGCAATGCCCCGGTCGACCAGAAGATTTTGCGATGGTTTATCCATAAACCAGTACATCTCCTTATCAATCAGCCTGAAAATGATAGTCTTGTCTCCTACGAGTGCCTGATCATGCGATTCGGCATATGCTATGGTTTTTTCGTCTTTTCTCTTGCTGGTAAGCTCATAAAAAAGCTCTGTGACATTCCAGTTCTCATCTGATACTTCCTTGATGATTTTGATCCAGTAATCCGGAATGCCCATTGCCAGTCTGTAATCGAAGCCAATTCCTGCGTTTGTAACCGGCTCGGCCAGTCCTGGCATACCGCTCATTTCTTCTGCAATGGTAACAGCATCTGGCTTGAATTCGTGTATCATTTTATTGGCAAGGGTTAAGTAAATAATCGCATCTTCATCCTGACCTCCATCAAAGTACATATCGTAATGGGTGAAATTCCTGGACAATCCGTGATCATAATATAACATACTGGTTACCCCGTCAAACCTGAAACCATCAAAACGATATTCATCAAGCCAGTATTTACAGTTAGAAAGTAAAAAATGAAGAACCTCGTTCTTTCCGTAATCAAAGCAGAGTGAATCCCATGCCACATGCTCCCTGCGGGATCCGGAATGATAATATTGGGCAGGATTTCCGTCGAATAAGCCAAGTCCTTCGAGTTCATTCTTGACTGAATGTGAATGTATTAAATCCATTATCACCCTGAGTCCCATTCCGTGCGCCTTGTCAATCAGTGCCTTTAAATCTTCAGGGGTGCCGAATCTTGAAGATACCGCAAAAAAATTTGATACATGGTATCCAAAAGAGCCATAATACGGATGTTCCTGTACAGCCATTAGCTGGATGGTATTGTAACCGGCTTTGTATATGCGTGGTAAGACCTGTTCGCTGAATTCATTGAATGAACCAATGTCTTCCTGTTCGGTAGCCATTCCGACATGTGCCTCATAGATAAAGGGATGAAAATCCGGAGATTCCTGAACCTTGTTCATCCATGTAAAAGGTTTCTCAGGTCTCCAGACCTGGGCATCAAATACCTTTGTATCTTCATGCTGGATGATCCGTTTTGCATACGAAGGGATACGGTATCCTTTGCCTCCGTTCCAGTATACCAGTAGTTTGTATAGCTGCTGGTGTTCTATTGCTTTATCCGGCAGCCGTATTTCCCACTGTCCGTTTTCTTTTCTGTCAAGTTTATAATTTTCATCTTCTTTCCATTCATTAAAATCACCTACGAGATATAACGCGGTTGCGTTAGGCGCCCATTCGCGAAATATCCATCCGTCAGATGTGCGGTGCAGTCCGAAATACAGATAACCTGTGGCAAAATCAGACAGATTCCCGGAATTGACAATAAGCTCCATTTCCTTGTTCCCGGCTCTTTCCTGCCTTCTCCGGATAGTATCGGCATAAGGACTTAACCACGGATCATTCTGTACTATTATTGGTGGTTGACTATTCATTTATTCTGGTATTCTTGAGATAAATAAATTTATTGAAATAATTTGAAATGTCAGGATTATTCAGGTTAAATTTGCAGGTTTGAAAAATTGCCTTTTGAAAATATACCAGGACCTAAATAATTTCACGGCAGTCAGACCTGTGGTAACCATTGGAATATTCGATGGTTTGCACCTTGGTCATGTTCGTATACTGGAACGGTTGAAAGAAATTGCTTTAAAAAATGGCGGTGAAACCATAGTTGTTACATTCTGGCCTCATCCACTTGTTGTTCTGGGTAAGAAACCTAAAGATATTAAAATGCTTTCAACACTGAACGAAAAAATCAGCCTCATCAGAAAGCAGGGAATAGATAACCTTGTAATCCTTCCGTTCACACATGATTTTGCAAATACCCCATATGATAAATTCATCCGGAAATACCTGGTTGAAGGGATCAGGTCCGAACATATTATTGTGGGGTATAATCACCATTTTGGCAGAGATCGTCACGGTGGATTTGAACAACTTAAAAAAAATGCTGATAAATACGGATTCTCGGTTGAAAAGCAGGTTCTTGTCATTATTGAAAAAAAAACAGTCAGTTCATCGGTTATAAGAAAGTTTATTTCGAAAGGAGATGTTATTATGGCCGGTAAACTGCTTGGATATCATTATTCGATTGAAGGAAAGGTAATTGAGGGAAAAAAACTCGGAAAAAGTCTGGGTTACCCGACAGCAAATATCCGGGTGATTGGTGAGAACAAGCTGATACCTTTGTCCGGTGTATATGCTGTTAAAGTTGAAATCGATGAAAAATGTTACAACGGGATGATGAATATCGGTATCAGACCAACAATCGCAGAACAGGTTCATAACCTTACAATAGAAGTACATATTTTGCAATTTAACAGGATTATTTACGGAGAAAACATCAGGTTGCATTTCATTGAAAGAATTCGTGATGAAAAAAAATTTAAAAGTGTTGAGGAACTGGTGGAACAATTGAGGTGTGATGAAATCAAAACAAATCAAATTTTTTCAGTATGATCATTTAAAATGATATTTCATAAAGTATGGAAAGGAAAATTATTGGTATTTTTTTATCTTCGTAGCCCATTATAATTATTATTTAAAATGAAAACAGGATCAATGGTTGAAACATTACCTTTCAAGGTTAAGGATATTTCTCTTGCTGACTTCGGAAGAAAGGAGATTGAAATTGCAGAAAGGGAAATGCCGGGTCTGATGGCAATCCGTAAAAAATTTGCTGATCAGAAACCGCTTGCCGGAGCAAGAATTTCAGGTTCATTGCATATGACCGTGCAAACTGCCGTTTTAATTGAGACACTGGTGGCCCTTGGCGCGAAAGTCAGATGGGCTAGCTGTAATATTTTTTCCACACAGGATCATGCAGCAGCTGCCATTGCAGCGACAGGTATACCTGTATTTGCATGGAAGGGCGAAACCCTTGAGGATTACTGGTGGTGTACTGATCAGGCATTGACACATGAAGATGGCAAAGGGCCGAATCTTGTCGTTGATGACGGTGGCGATGCAACTTTATTGTTGCATCTCGGATATAAAGCAGAAAATGATCCGTCTTTACTGGATAAGAAACCTGACAACAGGGAGGAAGGGGTTATCCTGCAACAGTTAAAAAGAACCTATAACGAAGACAGCAATAAATGGCACAGGTTTGCTGAAGACTGGAAGGGTGTATCGGAAGAAACAACAACAGGTGTTCACCGCCTTTATCAGATGAAGGAAAGGGGAGAATTGCTGGCACCAGCCATTAATGTCAACGATTCAGTCACCAAATCAAAATTCGATAATCTTTATGGCTGCCGTGAATCATTGGCTGACGGTATCAAAAGGGCAACCGATGTGATGGTGGCAGGGAAAGTTGTTGTTGTGCTGGGCTATGGAGATGTTGGTAAGGGCTGTGCCCAGTCCATGCGCAGCTTTGGTGCAAGGGTACTGGTCACTGAAATCGATCCGATATGTGCTCTTCAGGCTGCCATGGAAGGTTATAAGGTAACAACCATGGAAGAAGCATTAATAGAAGGTAATATTTTTGTTACCGCAACTGGCAACAGGGATGTCATTACTGTTGAACATATGTCGAAGATGAAAGACCAGTCCATTGTGTGCAATATCGGTCATTTTGATAATGAAATACAGGTTAATCAGTTAAATGAATATCCCGGAATAAAAGTTATAAACATCAAACCCCAGCTGGATAAATATATATTCCCTGACGGACATTCCATATTTATGCTGGCTGAAGGCAGACTGGTAAACCTTGGATGTGCCACGGGCCATCCTTCTTTTGTGATGAGCAATTCTTTTTCAAACCAGGTACTTGCCCAGATTGATTTATGGAAGAATGATTACGGGATTGATGTATACCGTTTGCCCAAATACCTTGATGAAGAGGTCGCAAGACTACATCTGGAGCATCTGGGAGTCAAACTTACCAGACTTACAAAAAAACAGGCTGATTATATAGGAGTACCGGTAGAGGGGCCATATAAATCCGATCACTACAGGTATTAATAGTTGGTTATGTGCAGTTCCAGAGTGTTTGGATTATAACTGGTTTTATACTGTTTGAGAGGGTAAACCGAAGGTCCCTCATCAGTGGGAATCCCGCTCCAGTGTAATTGATATTTTGTGCTGCAAACAGGGCATACAGCTAAAAGCGGATTTGTACCCAGGTTAACGGGAATGCTTTCCTCTATATGGTATGTGCAGGTTCTGTCATAGGCAAAATATTCATCCTGGCTGTTTCTGTAAATAATGATGCCGTTATTATCATAACCAAGGCTATTCACCGGAACCATTGTGTTTGTGATTATCATGGACTGGCTGATTCCTATTTGTGCAGGGATATTAACGAGGGTCACATTCATATAGGTATCAGGAACAACGTCCGCTGATTCTTTGGTACAACTTTGAATCCAGATGATAACAGTTATCAGTATGAAAAAAAAACTTAACTTTGGTAAATAGTTATTCATTTATTTGTTATCAGTGTTTTGCAAAAATAGTGAAATTTAGCATAAAATCAGGCGTCCTGACAGTTTTACTGATGCTGTTTTTTTCAGGACAGATCCGTTCCCAAACCAGAACTGTGGGTCAGGCTGAAAAGAAAAAGCAGAATATCGAGCAAAGACAAAGGAAAGCCTATGAAAAAGCAAGAAAAAAATCGATCAAAGATAAGTTCGATATGCAGACTGAGGAAACTCAGAAACGCATGAAGGCAAGCAGGAAGCGCGCCAGGAAAAACAATCCGGCAAACAGGAAGACTATTGGTGACAGCCTATTTAAGAAAAAGAAAAAACCAAAAAACAAATAAAAATGGAAGATTTCTGGGGACTCTTATTTTACATCGCCATCATTGTGCTTGGAGGATTAGCCGGTGCATACAGAAATAAGAAAAAAAGAAAGATGATGGTTCCTCCACTGACAAAATCTCAGGAGGAACCTGAAATTGATGAAGCTCCTTTGCCAGGTTTTGATCCTTTTGAAGAATTTAATGAAAGAATTGAGTTCAAAACCGAGGAACAACCGGAGGAAGAAAAAGCAGAATCAAAACATGAGCCGGAAATAACCTTTCAAACAGACGTTGTTTCTCTTGAAACAATGGTAAAAACACCTGAGGAAGAAGGTATTGCAGCGTTTGAAGAAACCAGGGAGATTATCCAGTCAGACTCATTGCAGGATGAAGACATGATAGCTGAAGGTCAGATTTCAGATCAGGAGATCAAAGACGAGATTTATCAAAATACTGATTTGGATTTGCCAGCCAATATCAGGGAGGGAATAATTTATTCCGAGATTTTGAAAAGAAAACATTTTTAATTAATTTAGCCCAAGATTTCTAACAATCCTTAATATTATAATCTAGGCACTTAAGAGTAAATCATTATTTGTGTTCGATGTTAAAGAGTTCCGCCAGACGGAATTCTTTTTGTTTTATTTTTTTCTAAAAAGGAGATTCAATTATGGCTAATTATATAACGGAAGAAGGACTGCAGAAACTGAAGGAGGAACTCGATTTGCTTGTTAACGTCGAGAGGCCTGCCATTTCCAGGCAGATTGCTGAAGCAAGAGATAAAGGTGACTTGACGGAAAATGCCGAATATGATGCAGCAAAAGATGCCCAGGGAATGCTTGAGTTAAAAATTACAAAACTCAAGGATACCATTGCAAATGCAAGAATCATTGATGAATCCAGAATTGATACATCCACCATACAGATATTAAATAAAGTCAAGATCATAAACAGGAACAATAATACAACAATGGTCTATACCATTGTATCTGAAAGTGAGGCCGATCTTAAAAAAGGCAAAATATCGGTAAGAACGCCTATAGCCCAGGGTCTCCTGGGGAAAAAGGTGGGAGATGTTGTTGATATAAAAGTCCCTTCAGGTATTATACCCTTTGAAATCGTTGAAATTTCCAGATAATTATCATCAAAATGGCTACCATTTTTAGTAAAATTGTCCGTGGTGAAATTCCCTGCTATAAAATTGCAGAAGACGAAAATTACCTGGCTTTTCTGGATATCAATCCTCTGGCAAAAGGACATACGCTGGTCATACCAAAGAAAGAAAACGACTATATTTTTGATCTTGATGACCAGACGTATACGGGTCTGCATCTTTTTGCCAAAAAAGTGGCCAGGGCGCTTGATAAAGCTATCACCTGCAAAAGAATTGCCGTTGCAGTTCTCGGACTGGAAGTTCCCCACACGCATGTTCATCTGATTCCGATGAATGATCTGAGTGCCACAGATTTTACAAAGCCAAAGCTTAAGCTGTCAAATGAGGAATTTGAAGAAATAGCTGATAAGATTAAAAGTCAACTGTAGAGGCCCGTCGTGATTAAAGCACCTGACGGTTACTGATCAGATATTTCATCCGGATCGATAGTCTGATGCACTTTTTCAGTAAGATATTTTGTAAAGCCACAGGATTTAATAATCTTCACGAAATGCATCACCAGTTTTCTGCCTGTTTTTCGTTTATCAGGTATTTTGCGACAACAGATTCAAGAGATCCTGATGCTGGAGTACCTTTGCTTATCTTACGCAATGTTTCTAAATCAGACTTCCATGCTACATCTGCAGGGGCCAGAATACATACACAACCTGGTTCATGTTTTCTGTAAAGTATGTGTTTTTTAAAGTAGTAGAATTCCCTGCTTTGTTCTGTAGGATAAGCATGCATTAACGGGGGTATATCATTCGGTTTGAACCAGAGTTTCATTTCCCGCTCTGCATCTTCAGGTGTTGCAGAAGCGTGAATGAGATTATCCATTCGTTGCCCGATTATATTACCTTCAGCATCTTTAAGGGGAACCATTGTTCCCAGAGAACGGATACATCCTGGCTTTTCCGTCCTTGCTTCAAGCGGATTTGTTGGACCTACAATATCCCGTATCTTTCTTATAGCATCCCGCCCCTGATATGCAATCGCTATCACTCTTTGCTTCCATGGTTCATTAATATAGTGGCTATGTCCCATTAAGTATTCCAGAATTGCAGGGAAAAAAATCTTTCCCCGGTGTTCAGCATAATGTTCTTCGGCTATCATTCTGCTAACGTGTACAATCTTAGTCCCGCAATAATGCAATCCTGTATGAAACTCAGAAAGTGCAGAAAGTACATAACCTGTTAAAGAATTCTTTAGTGCGTCCGGCTTAATAAGCACAAGTGTCTGTTCGAGCTCCCTTTTATCCATAGATATTCTCTTTAATTTTATAAAGTCCTTTTCTAAAATTCACACCCCATTCTTTCTTTGAGATTATTAATTCCCTGTACACAATTAGCTGATGTTTATCAATAAAATCTCAATTCATTTTCCAGTATGACCTTTTGTCGTTTGGTTTTGTTAATTGCTTATTATAATCTGAAATATACATTCTTTATCCGTTTTGAAAACACTGCAGGTATTGCCGTTATCAGCAACCTGTTCCATGAATCATGTAAATATAAACTTTCCGCAGATGTAAATCAATTAAACCTGGTGAATTTTCATTGTAGCCTTTCTTGTCAATATGGTTATTTTATCATGGCCGTTTCAGGCGTTCAGGATTCTTACGGAGATAATCACTCCAGCTTTTGTATTCACCTCCTGAAACCATAGAATTCTTCTGGTAAAAATGGCACATGGCAACAGCCAGTCCGTCAGTTGCGTCAAGATTACCGGGCAATTCATTAATTTGTAAAAATTTCTGAAGCAATCTGGCAACCTGTTCCTTTGATGCGTTACCTTGTCCTGTTATTGACTGCTTTATTTTACGGGGAGCATATTCATATATGGGAAGGTTACGATACAAAGCTGCAGAAATAGCCACACCTTGTGCACGGCCAAGTTTAAGCATTGATTGCACGTTATTGCCATAAAAAGGAGATTCAATGGCAAGTTCTTCCGGATGAAACTCATCGATTAGCATCAGGGTCCGGTTAAAAATTTTCTGAAGCTTTTCGAAATGATTCCTGGTTTTGTGAAGTTCGATGTAACCCAGTGTGATCAGCCCTGGCTTCTTATTAATGATTTCTATCAGTCCGTACCCCATGATCGTGGTACCAGGATCAATACCCAGAATTATCCTGTTATCTTCCAATTTTACCGGTTTTTAAAGTGACTCTGTACACCAAATTTAAATGTTTCTTTCCGGATGACAAATTTCTGTTGGATTTTATCCTTTCGCTCTGATGCAAGGATTAACCTGTAGGGTTTTTTCCCGAATGATAAAGGTTAAAATGCTCTCTGCAGTCCGGCAAGGTTTGTAGAGGGTCTGATTGTCTGTTTTTCCGGGGTGGTTTTTAAGGTCATGACCACCACGGTTCCTGCAGTGATATAATTAACGGCAGCTTTAAGCATCGCTTCATCAGGATCTCCAAAATCCCTTGTCAGGTCATCATTGACAAGGATATCCGGTTGCAATCCGTTGTAAAAATCACCGGCATCCAGGGCATTGGTATATTTAAAACAAACAGGAAACGCAGCATAGTCCGCGTCTCTGAATCCATATACATACATTCCGACAGGTTTGCCATCTGTTGGAGTACCTATAAGATTCACCTCCATATACGGGACCATCCCATTGATAATGAGTTCGCTTGCTGAAGCAGTTTCCCTTGTTCCGATAAAGGCTATCCTGGTGAGATCAAGTGAGGAACCATTGTAAGGTATTGTATATGAAGTATCCCGATACTGATTCCTGTTGTTATGCAGAAATTTTATAAGGGTATTTTCTGCATTTGAGTTTCCTGTCAGCCAGCCGGATAAATGAACCGCAACATCCACACTGCCTCCTCCGTTATATCTTAAATCAACTATCAGATCATCGATATTCTCCTGTTTGAAGTGATTGAATACACTGTCAATTTTGACTTTGGCAGCTTCAATGAAATCCTGGAAAACAATATAACCGATTTTTTTATCGTATGTTTGTATTATCTGACTGTGCAGAACGGGATTGATCTTCAGTTCCTCCTTTTTCAGGGTGATGGTCCTGATATTGCCTTCATTGTCGGTAAATTCAATGGTGTTTTCAACATCGGTACTGCTGGCGCCCAGCAACTGAATCACATTTGATGGTGAAACTTCCACCCCGTTTACTTTTTTTATTATCCAGCCTCTTCTGACCCCTTTTGAATGAGCGGTTGTTGATGGATATACAAATGCAATTCTGAGGTTATAATTCTCATCTATTGAAATCATAAATCCGTGACCTATCATTTTCCCTTCCTGAAAGTATTGTTGATATTCATGCCATGTAAGGATAAAGCTCCATCTGTCAAGCTCTTTGTATCGCAATACGTCCATCAGTTCATAAGGGGTGCTGTAATCTGAAGGATTGATGACAGGTAGTTTGTCATACCAAAGATATATATCCTGCATGACTTTATATAAACTTCTGTTGACCTTAATTTCATCACTGATTATGAGATCATCCTCACATGCGAAAAAGAATGATACGGTCAGCAACAGAATCATGAAATACCTGGATAAGCGCCTGGAGTGTATCACGGTTTTATTCAATTTGTTCATTCTGATAAAACGATAAATAAATTAAAAAGTTCTAAATCCTCCACAAAATCTATTCCATTTTATGATTGATTTTTTGAATGAGAATACCCGAAACAATAAGTATTAATCCGATAACTGAGGTAAAAAAAATTCTTTCATCAAGAACAACGTGTATGATAATAAGAGAGAAAAAAGGAGCCAGATAGATTGTATTGGCTATGCGATCAGGATAACGGGCCGATTGTAATGCTTTTAGCCAGAAAATGAATGGGATACCCATCTCAAAAATACCTAAATAAATGGCAGGCCATGATCTGACTGACAGAGACATTTGATATTCACCTTCAATTATCAGAGCTATGGAGATATAGATCGCAGAAAAAAAGAAATTAAGAAAAAGTTTTATTATATCATCGCGTGTATCCTTCATATTCAATATCCAGTAAAAGGCCCAGATCACAGATGAACCAAGTGCAAGAATAACTCCTGCAGGCTCTTCGATATTGAAAGATCTGATGTTACCGCGGGATGCAATGAAAAACACTCCCAGAAAGCTGAGAATCAGTCCGGCAAAACTGTGCCATGTAAATTGATAACCCAGTAACATGACTGCCAGTAATGTCAGGGTGACGGGCCATATAAAATTAAGAGGCTGAGCTATTTGTGCTGGCAGCAGCGAATATGCCCTGATCAGGATAATGTAATAAAGAAAAGGATTTAAAAAACCCATCAGCATTGATCTGAGATAAGAGCTGAAAGATCCTTTAAAGATCTGATCTGTCTTGCCTGTTATGATAATGATAAATAAATCAATAAATAATGCTGTTATATTTGCGATGAAAAGAAGTGTTAAGATACTGAGACCGGCCAGTGCAATTTTAAAAACCGACGCGACCGTTGACCAGCAAAGTATGGTTAATCCGGCATAAAAATAAGCGATATTCTGGTTCTTTCTCAACACAATGAAAACCATAAATGATGTCAAAAATAGAGATAAACCGGAATTTGTCAATATAATCACGGTTTCTTAGGAATGGGGCTGAAACAAAATACCCCCATAATAACTGATCAGGCTTAATATTCAGTTATTAAATATTACAAGTCAGAAAACAGCAATTTATAATCTTTGTAAATAAGTTCTGCCCGGAAGATAATGCCGGCTTTATATGATTTTTTTCTGTAAATTTACATTAGATGGTCTGTTTCTTTAAAGGATCGACAAATCAATTGAATTAAACTTAAGCAGGTATGAAGAATCTTTTTTTATCACGCCGGAGATTTTTAAAGACTTCATTTGCAGGAGCTGCCGGGATTACCATTGGAGCAAAGGTTTCTGCCAACAGTATAAAGGAAGTAAAGACAACGGGTATTATCACCAGAAGACTTGGGCATACTGATCTGGTGCTTCCAATTGTCAGTATGGGAGTCATGAGATCAGATATGCCAAATCTTGTTAAAGCTGCTTATGATTCAGGTATTAAACATTTTGATACTGCACATGGATATATGGGAGGGAACAATGAAATCATGCTGGGTAATGTGTTTAAGGATTATCCGAGAGATTCCTTTACCATTGCCACCAAGGTTCATCCAGATGATATCAACCGGCAGACCGGGGAACTGGGGCCTGGGTCTACCAAAGAATCATTTCTTAAAAAATTCAATACCAGTCTTGAAAGGCTCCAGATGGACTATGTGGACATACTTTATCATCATGGGGTTGGTTCCCGTCAGGCATTGATGTACGAACCGGTTCTCGATGCATTGACAACTGCTAAAAAAGAAGGTAAAACAAGGTACATCGGACTTTCCACTCACCGTAATGAGCCGGAAGTAATTCAGGCAGCCATAGACAGCGGGGTGATTGATGTGATTTTGACAACATTAAACTTCAAACAGCAGCATCATCTTCAGATAAAGGAAAAAATAGCTTTGGCTGCGGAGAACGGTATAGGTATCGTAACCATGAAAACCATGGCTGGTGCTTTTCTTGACAGGGAAAAAACAAAGCCTGTCAATTGCAAGGCAGCACTGAAGTGGGTATTACAGGATCCTAACGTGCATACCAGTATTCCGGGTATTACCTCCTTTGATATGCTTGCAGAGAATCTTTCGGTGATGGAAGACCTCGAACTTACAGAAGAAGAAATAAAAGATTTGCAGGAAGCAGGACTTGTTGCCGGATTATATTGTGACGGTTGTTCTTCCTGCAGTGCGTTATGCAGGAAGCATTTGCCCGTGCATGATATTATGCGTAGCTATATGTATGCATACGGGTATAACGATTTCAAAAAAGCCAGGGAAGTACTGGATGAGTCGGGTATTGGAAATGATCCTTGCGAAGATTGTGAATCCTGTACAATTGTTTGTACAAAAAACTTCAATGTTGCAGAAAGGATCAGGGATATTTCCAGAATCACAAACATACCGGCTGAGTTTCTGGCCTGACCGTCTTTAAATTTAAAATATGAAAACCAGACACTTACATTTTATTATAGCAAGCCTGATTTTATTGACGGATATTAACGCCGTTACACCTGAGGAACTTTTTCCCGAATTCAATGACTGGGATCTTAAGATTGATGAGACCGTTTATGTTCCTGAGAATTTGTGGGAACTGATAAACGGCGCAGCTGAAGCTTATCTGGCTTATGATTTTCAGGATCTGCATATTGGCGAGTATACAAATGCTAAAAATGATATGATTCATGTAGAATTATACAGGCATGGTGATCCTGAAAATACTTTTGGCATCTATTCATCTGAACGGATGCCTGACTATCATTTCATCACAGCAGGAACTGAAGGTTATACCAGTTTCGGCGCTTTAAATTTTTTTACGGGCAATTATTATGTTAAAATGTTATGGTCGGGTGCTTCGGAAGCAGATGAAAGTTTGCTGATGGAATTTGCCGGAAAGATTGAAGATAAATTAAAACAGGAGAACAGATGGCCCGATATCCTGTCATATCTTCCTGAATTAAACAGAATACCAAAATCGGAGGGATACTCCAATGAAAACTTCCTTGGCTACAGTTGTTTTCATTCTGCCTTTACAGCCGGATACCGTATTGATAACCGTGAATTCAAACTGTTTATTATTCAGCTGAATGACAGCAATGAGGCAAGACTGATGCTTAATGAATATTTTAAAACCATTCATTTCAATGCTTCAGGAACCAAAGATCAGGATCATATTGTTGTGGATCCCTTCTATGGTAAAATGGCAATAGGCACAAAGGATCATTTCCTTTTTGGTGTCTATAATCTGGATGACGAGCAGTTAATTACTCAATACCTTGATCAGCTGAGGAGAAATATCAGGTTCTGAATCATTCGTAATTATTCTATCCAGGCCGGATTGATATTTTTGTTTAAACGGGATTAATACTCACTTGTATAGCGGACCGTAGGTTTTACAGGCAAGATAATCAGAACCTTCTTTATCCATCCCGAATGAGTTCCATGCACTGGGTCTGAATATTTTTTCTTCAGGTACATTGTGCATACAAACAGGTATTCTGAGCATAGAGGCGACCGTGATCAGATCAGCTCCGATATGTCCGTAACCAATAGCACCATGGTTTGCTCCCCAGTTAGCCATCACTGTATAAGCATCTCTGAAGGCTCCTTTCCCGGTAATTCTGGGGACGAACCAGGTCGTAGGCCAGGTCATATCGGTACGTTTGTCCAGGATTTCATGTATTTCCGGATCAATGTCAATGGTATTACCTTCCGCAATTTGAAGTACCGGTCCAAGGTCTTTCACCCAGTTTATCCGTGACATGGTTACAGGCATTCCCCCTCTTGTAAGATAACGGGTTGAATATCCTCCGCCCCTGAAATATTCCAGAACAGCAGGGCACCATTCCGTTGCATCCAGGCATTTTTGCACCTCTTCGGCGGTAATATTCCAGAATGGTTTCATGACAGGATTGCCTTTTGAATCACTCTGTTGTCCGGTGCCATCAAGAGCTGCGGGCCCTGAATTTATCAGGTGGATGATTCCGTTTTCTGAAAGTCCGCTTAATTTTTTGCCTGTTACACGTTTAACGGCTTCCGGGCTCCAGAATGTACGTACATCGGCAAAGATCTGGGCGGTACCGGTTAACAGGTGTCCAAAAAGCATTGAGATGCCGTTTAATGAATCGTTTTCAGTAGCGACAATAAATGGCTGTCTGATCCCATTCCAGTCAAAAGAACTGTTAAGTATGGCTTCGAGAAAATCGCCGTTGGGGAAATAATCTGTCCATTGACGCTGTCCCTGAAAACCTGCAGCTATCGCATTATGTCCCAGGGCTTCTTCACCATAACCGATATCAGCCAGCTTTGGATTACCAATCATTAAATCACGTGCCACAAGGGTCATTTTTACAACAAATTCCCAGTCGCGGTCCTTCTGGTCAGGTGATTTCCTTTTTTCAGCCGGATTTTTGTCGAGACCTTCCCTGCAGTGTTTCTTAACCCATGCAAGTGCTTTTTTAAATTCTTCCCTGTCGTAAATCTCCTGATTGATCCTCCTGATAAACTCAGACATATCAACGTATTCATTTCTCATTCCCAGATAGTTCTGGAAAAATTCCTCGGTTATGACCGATCCGGCGATACCCATTGAAACACCGCCCATTGACAGATATGATTTACCGTGCAACGTGGCAACAGCGAGACCTGCTTTTGCAAAACGCAGAAGTCCTTGCTGAACATCAGAGGGGATGGAGGTGTCACCTGCATCCTGGACATCCCTCCCATAAATTCCGAATGCAGGTATTCCTTTCTGTGTGTGTCCGGCCAGAGCTGCAGCCAAATATACTGCTCCGGGCCTTTCAGTGCCGTTAAATCCCCAGATGGCTTTTGGTATATGAGGATCCATATCAATGGTTTCTGTTCCGTAGCACCAGCAAGGAGTAACAGTCAGAGATACAGCAACACCTTCTTTTCTGAACTTTTCCGCTGTCTGAGCTGCTTCTGCCACGCCACCTATGCATGTATCGGCAATAACACACTCTACTCTGCTTCCATCAGGATGCCTGAGATTATCACTCAGAAAACCGGCAACATTTTTTGCCATATCCATGGTCTGGTTTTCAAGAGATTCTCGCACACCTCCTAATCTGCCGTCGATTGCAGGTCTGATACCTATCCTGGGTAATTCACCATTTAGTCTGTTCATATGCTGCTTTATTATAATATATTTTCGAATATATGATTTTATTAGTGAAACTCAAATTTTAGAAGTGCAACGCATCTGGATTTGTACATTGAACAACTTAACGTTGGTGATCTCATAACTTGTCCCGATTTACCGGGAGCTGCAGGATTAATCGTGATAAAATCGGAGGGCATATTATCATTGATCCGCAAAACTCAAATCTTAGTTATATTCCGGAAGTTTCTTCATTATTTCTCCCTCAGCAGTTTCTGATAAGCATACATTTCATCCCTCAATCTCGCCGCTTCAATGAAGTTCAGTTCACCAGCAGCTTTTTCCATTGCTTTTCTTGTGTTTTCCACGGCTTTATGCAACGCTGCTTCATTCATATATTGCACGACAGGATCAGCGGCCACATCAATTTTCTCAGGTTCCACATACGCCCTTCCTGTTCCGGTTTTCATTCTGACCTGTTTCATAATGTTTGAAGCTGCCTTGAATATTTGCTGTGGTGTGATGTTGTTTTTTTCATTATAGGCCAGTTGCCGTTCACGCCGTCTGTTGGTTTCATCAATTGTTTTTTGCATGGACTGTGTGATGTTATCTGCATACATGATGACCAGTCCATTGATATTGCGGGCTGCTCTTCCGGCTGTTTGCGTCAGTGACCTTACAGAACGCAGGAAGCCCTCCTTATCAGCATCAAGTATTGCGACCATGGATACCTCGGGGAGATCCAGTCCCTCTCTGAGCAGATTTACGCCTACAAGCACATCAAATGAACCGTTTCTCAAGCCTTCCATTATTTCGATACGGTCCAGTGTGTCCACATCTGAATGAATATATCTGCATCTGACATTGTACCTGAGCAGATAACCGGTAAGTTCTTCGGCCATTCGTTTTGTTAAGGTTGTAACCAGTACCCTTTCATTGTTTCCGGCACACCGGTTTATTTCTTTCAGCAAATCATCTATCTGGTTGATACTGGACCTGACTTCAATTACAGGATCCAGCAGGCCGGTAGGTCTTAAGAGCTGTTCAACTATTACGCCTTCACAGCGTTCAAGCTCAAAATCAGCAGGTGTGGCGCTGACAAAAATTGTCTGTACGGTTAATTGCTCAAATTCTTCGAATTTAAGAGGTCTGTTATCCAGTGCAGCCGGAAGACGGAAACCATACTCGACCAGCGTTTGTTTTCGTGAATGATCACCACCGTACATCGCCCTTATCTGGGGAATGGTAACATGACTTTCATCAATGATCATTAAAAAATCTTCAGGAAAGTAATCAAGCAGGCAGAAGGGTCTGATTCCTGGCGGCCGGCCGTCAAAATAGCGTGAGTAATTTTCAATTCCGGGACAATAGCCAAGTTCTCTTATCATTTCAAGATCATATGTTACTCTCTCCTGCAGTCTTTTGGACTCCTGTATTTTACCGAGCTCCGTGAAGTATTCGACCTGTTTAAACATGTCGTTTTCAATTTGTTTCAGGGCATTCTGCATTCTGTATTTTGCCGTAATAAAAATATTTGCAGGAAAAACCATGACCTGTTCATGAGTTTCCAATACCTGTCCGTTTTCAGTATTAATCGACTGAATTTCTTCAATCTCGTCTCCCCAGAAATGAAACCGGTATGCATAATCATTGTATGCTAGAAAAACATCCACTGTATCTCCGCCGACACGGAAATTTCCGCGGCTGAAATTCAGTTCGTCTCTTGAATACATACTGTCCACCAGTTTCCTGAGGAACAGGTTACGGCTGATATGTTGTCCCTGCCGGACGGAGATGGTATTGCTGTAAAAATCGTCAGGATTACCGATACCGTAAAGGCATGATACCGATGAAACAACGATGATATCTCTTCTGCCTGATAAAAGTGAAGAGGTTGTGCTTAATCTGAGTTTTTCTATCTCGTCGTTAATGGATAAATCTTTCTCAATGTAAGTGTCTGTCACTGGAAGATAGGCTTCCGGCTGGTAATAATCATAATAAGAGACAAAATATTCTACAGCATTTTCAGGGAAAAATTGTTTGAATTCTCCAAATAATTGAGCAGCAAGGGTTTTATTATGACTCAGAACCAGGGTCGGACGATCAACTTTTTCAATGACATTTGCAATTGTAAATGTTTTACCGGATCCTGTCACACCAAGAAGGGTCTGAAAGGGTAATCCCCTTTTCAGTCCGTCGGCCAGCTGTCTGATAGCATCTGGCTGATCACCGGTCGGAATAAAATCGGATGTCAGCTTAAATGGCATTCAAATAAATTAACCATGGCAAATTTAAACAAAAATGGATGTGCTCACGTATCATAGACCATGATGATAATTGTTAATGAAATGCTAATAAATATTTTATTAAAAAAATACGATTAAAATTCGTAATATTAACCTTATGATCAGATAAAATAATTCGGTATTAACATGGATGGAGTAAAGAGGAAGACCAGTTTCCTGAAGCACATAGCAGAACTGATATCACAGAACAAAACGCTTGTAACTGAGAATGAAAAACTTATCAGGCAAAACGAACAATTATTGCAGGAAATTGAAAAGTATAAACAGCAGCTTGATAAAAGCAACATCAGTAAAAAGCAGATCAATACAGATCGTATTCCGAAAATTCTGAAATATAAGGTTTCCACGGTTCTTTATGCCGAGGCACAGGGTTTCTCAGAAATACAGGACGATATGGATACCAATGCCCTTGTCGACAACCTGGATGAAATCTTTTTGCAGCTGAATACGGTTATTGCCAAATACGAAATCAAAAATCTGAAGACCATTGGTGATACCATTATGTGCGTGGGAGGAATTCCGAAAAAGAATATCACAAATCCACTTGAAGTTGTTTTAGCCGCAGTGGAAATGCAATACTACATCATGGATATTCAGCGATCTTATTCAGACAGTAAAATCTGGAAACTTAGAATTGGAATACATACCGGACCTCTGGTTGCAACAGTGACCGGAAGGAAGAAGCTTAACTATGAAGTCAAGGGAGATACTGTTAACCTGGCTGCCCGTATTCGTTCTTTCTGTGAAGACGGTAAAATCATAATTTCAGCCACAACATATGAAATAGTAAAGGATTTATTCAATTGCGAATATTTTGGGAAGCTGCCGGTTAAATACAAGGGAGACATACAGCTTTATATGGTCAAGGGAATCAAACCGGATTTTTCTCTGCAGCATAAGGGACTTATCCCCAACAAACAATACAGCATTCGCTTTGGGTTGATCCAGTTTATGGATTTGCAGGAACTGATACTTGACAAGCTTGAGAAGGAATTGCCAAAATCACTGTATTACCATAACGTAAAACATACTGTGGATGTTGTTACCCAGGTGGAGTTAATAGGTCTTGGAGAAGGAGTATCGGATGAGGAACTTCTGATACTTAAGACAGCTGCATTATTCCATGATACCGGGCATACAATCGGTTATGATAATCACGAATACAACAGTACTTTGATCGCCAGGGAAATTCTTCCCGATTATTATTACACACAGTCTCAGATTGAGCAGATCTGCAATCTGATTATGGCCACAAAACTTCCCCCAAATCCGAAGGATAAGCTTGAAGAGATCATTTGCGATGCTGATCTTGATTATCTTGGCAGAAGTGATATGATACCGGTATCCAATACCCTGTTTATGGAATTAAAGGAGCAGGATAAGATCGGTGATATCAATGAATGGAACAAACTGCAAATAAAATTCATATCTGGGCATCAGTATTTTACCTATACTGCCCGAAACTTAAGGGAGGTAAACAAACAAATGCAGATAGATAGGATTGCCAGCCTTATTGATGAGTAACTAAATACCGGGCTAATTTTTCAATAAGAATCTTTACCTGAATGGGTTTTGTCATATAGTCGTCGAAACCGGCTTTCATGATCTCCTGCTCCTCATTGATCATGGCATATGCAGTCTGGGCAATCACAGGAAGGGATTGATTGTATTCTTTTATAATTTTTGTTGCTTCAATCCCATTCATTTCCGGCAGTTTGATATCCATCAGAACCAGATCGAAAGCGTATTTCCCGTTTGTACAAAATTGTACAGCTGACAGTCCGTCTTCAGCCCGGATGACTCTCAGACCTGTTTTATTTAACATGGCTTTCAGTACCTTAAAGTTGGAATCTTCGTCTTCAACAAGTAAAATGGTTTTGTCTTTCCAGTCAGGCAATACCTCTTCAGGTTTCGGTTCTTTTTCCTTGCCTCCGGCCTTTGAACCTGAGATAACAAGGGGCAGGTCAAAAAAGAATAGCGAACCTTTGCCGATTTCTGACTCCACCGACATTTTACCACCCAGCAGCCTGGCAAGATTGGAGGAGATTGAAAGACCCAGACCCGTTCCGGGATAAATCTTTGTTTTATCTTCCTCTATTTTCCTGAACCTGTCAAATACAACGCCAATGTTTTCCCTGGCTATTCCGATACCGGTATCTTTCATGTAAAACCGGATGATATTTTTATCCTTCATTAACCGGTAACCCATTTCTATGGTTCCTGATTTTGTAAATTTGCTGGCGTTGCTGAACAGGTTATTAAAGATTTGTTCGAGCCTGAAAGGATCTGAGACAATTTCCAGATCTTTATCAGGACTGTCAAGGTATAATTGCAATTGCGTTTTGTTCTTTTCAATATTGTTGAGATTTACATGCTGTGACTGATAAGTCTTAAAAAGACCCTGTAAAAATTCGTTAACGAAAAAGGCTTTCGGATGAATTTCAATCTGATTGGCCTCAATTTTTGATATATCGATGATATCATTTATCAGCTGCAATAACGCATAGCTGTTTGTTTTAATAATGTCATTGATATGCTGCTGTTCATCTTTTTCGAATTCTTCGCTGGCAACCAGATCTGTAAATCCGACAATTGCATTCAGAGGGGTGCGGATTTCATGACTCATGTTGGCCAAAAAAGCAGATTTTAACTTATCACTTTCTTCCGCTTTCATTTTTGCTTTTTCAAGATCCTTTGTCCGTTCAGAAACGAGTCTTTCCAGATGTAACCGGTGTTGCTCCAGTTCTTTGTTTTGTAATGCAATCTTATTGCTTTGCTGTATCAGCTTTTCATTATGATTTTCAATATCGACTTTTTGCCGTTCAAGTATTTCATTGGCGTTTGTCAGATCTGCTGTTTTTTGTCTGACAACCTTTAACAACCGTACTTCATTTCTGCGTATTATCCTGATGCGGAGCCGGTAAACAGCTATCATTAAGGCAATTGCCAGTAGGATTAAGGAGACAATGAACCACCATTGCTTCCAGAATGGTGCAGGAACCACCAGCCTGACAGCAATACTGTTCTCAGTCCAGTTCCTGTCCAGGTGAGCCCCCTGTACTTTAAAAAGGTACTCACCCGGAGGCAGGGTTGTATAAGTGGCATAATGACGGTTTCTGGAATAGATCCAGTCGTTGTCAAGATTCTCCAGCATATACCTGTACTGGTTGTTAATGGGATCGGTATAATCAAGCATTGAGAAGTTGAACGAGATATACCTGTCTTCTTTACCCAGCATGATTTCCTGGTATTCTGAGATGTCTGCAGTCAGTATGTGGTCAAACACCTGAACGGATGTAACAATGACAGGAGCAACATAGTCTTTCTTGTAAGTACTGTCAGGATTAAAACAGTTCAGTCCGTTGCTGCCCCCAAAATACATCATTCCGTTTTTACTTTTACAAAAGGCATTTATTTCAAATACCTTTCCCTGCAGTCCATAAGATTCATTAAAACTCACAAATGATTCATCTGCTGGATCATATTTTGTTATTCCATCATGAGTTCCCATCCACAGGTTTCCGGATTTATCTTCCAGAATGCTGTATATCGTGTTAGAAGGCAGACCCTGGGCTTTACCGACATGGATAAAACTGCCGGTTGCAGGATCATACCTGTTTAAACCCTCCGATTTGGTGCCAATCCAGATATTACCTTTGGTATCCTCATAAACCGATCTTATCATGTTACCGCTGATACTCTTCTTGTTGTCCGGAATTTCCAGGTAACGGGTCAGTGAGTCATTTACCGGATCGTATTTAAACAGTCCGTTCTGGCTAGTTCCTATCCATAAAAGATTGTCACTATCCCTGAAAATACGGGTGATTCTGTATGTATTGTTGTCAAAGAGCACCTTATGTCTTGAGGATAATTTTTCGATATGTTGTTTCAACGGATCGAAAATATATACTCCGGATGATATGCTGCCTATCCAGATTCTGCCCTTATTATCCTGTTCAAGGCAGGTCGGATTAATATTCCCGTAATGCTCAAAAGACTGGTTATGTTTATTGAATTTATCAATTCCCACCGGTGTTGCCAGCCATAAATTTCCTCTGTCATCATCAAGAATATATTCGATCCTGTTGCTAACAATGCTGTTACTGTTCCGGGGGTTATTCCTGAAATATCTGAACGCTCCGGTTTCCGGATCATAACGGTTAAGGCCGCCTTCTTTTGTTCCGATCCAGATGAGATGATCAGAATCTTCTATAACTGAAAGCACAAAGTTGTTGCTTAATCCTTTGCCGCTGCCCGGATATTCCTGGATTAATCCAAATACTTCCTGGCGCCGGTCATAGATCTGGATACCCTGAAATTTGGTACCAATCCATACAAGTCCCGATCTGTCTTCACATACATCACGGATCGAATTACTTTTCAGTCCGTTCAGCTGTAGCTGGTTTGCATCCAGGTAAGTAAATTTTTTCTGTTTCAGATCAATAATGACAAGCCCGTCACTTGCCGTTCCTGCCCACAGGATTCCTTTACTGTCGCGACGCAATGTGAGGAAATCAGCCTTATTCAGTATATCTGAGTAATAATCCTTAAATTTCCAGTGTGTTAACCTGTCTTTTTTTATGTCAAACATATAGAGACCTAAGGAGGTACCTATCCACAGCATACCCTGTTCAGATTCGCAAATCTGTCTTATATCATGATGAATGAAGTTATTCCGATCAGATGATCCGGATGCACAGCTTGTTTTAACGGATAATTCCGTTTCTGTCTCACCGGCTGATTTATCGTTCCACTCCTGAGAGTGAACGTAATTGATATTTGAAGGAACAAAAAACAATCCTTTTTGTAAAGTGCCGATCCAGATATTTCCTTCTTTATCTTCATGAATATCCGAAACATTTACTTTTCCCGGCGGTAATTCACCTGTTATGTTCAGGTGCACAAACTCATCCCTTAATAAATTATATTTGCTTAATCCGCCGGATGTAGCGATCCAGAGGCAGCCATAATTATCAATATGCAAATCGTTGATTGCATTATCAGTAATTGAATTTAAATTGCCGGGATCATGGAAGTATCTTTTGAATGTCCCTTCTAATCTGTTTAATTTATTAAGTCCGTTTAAAGTACCTGCCCAGATGATACCGGTTTTGTCTTCAATGATTTTGGTCGGGAAATTGTTGGAAATAGAGGACGAGTCATCTGCCAGGTTTTCAAATATCATAAAGTCATGCCCGTCATATCTGCAGAGTCCGACAGACTCAATTCCAAACCACATCAAACCTTTTGAGTCCTGGAATATACACTGCAAAGAAACACCCGGAAGGCCCTGCTCGATGGATATTTGCTTAAGGACTATCGGATTGCTTACTGTTGAAGCGGTGGATATATTTATCAGGGAGATTAAAAGAAGATAGACTGTTTTACGTTGTATATCTGTCATCGGTCACCTTGTAAAATCAACAGCACAGTTAAAGTATCAATACTTATTTAAATTTAGTGCTTTTTCCGGAATAAAAAAACCCGTTCTTCAGCCGAGATTCTTTCATTAACAAAGAAATTTCAAAATCATCATTTTACCACCTGCAGTATCAGTTCCGGAGGCTGGGCAATCACAGCCCTGTATTTTCCGGCCACAATGGGTCTTTGTATGAGCGAAGGATTCTCTGTTAAGATAATCAGCCATTCTTCATCGGTAAACCGTTTATTCTTCAGTTCTTTCTTATAATAATTTTCCTGCTGTCTTATGATTTCATCAGGCTTTTTGTCAAGTTTCTTCAGTATCTCTTTGAGCTCATCAACTGATATGGGTTCTTTCAGATACTCAATTACCTTAAAATCAACTCCCAGGTTCTGCAGATACTTCAAACCTTCCCTGCTCTTTTTACACCTTGGATTGTGGTATATTTTGATCATGTTGGCAGATTTTATTTGTACCAATTAACGGGTATAATTATAATCTAATTTTTAATTTTATTGATTAATCTGTCAATTCCAATGATCCTGCCGGTAGGAAAAACCAGCAGGATAACCATTGCAGCTATTTCGATCAGGTTTTTGTCAACAATCAGGTAATGACCTTCAAACGGCAGGAGGTATTCATATATTGGAAGAGGAGGGTGGGAGAGATAGTATAAAGAAAGAAGGACAATTCCTGAAATGACTGAAAGTTTTGTAAACAATCCCAGTATCAAACCAAGTCCGATCAGTATCAGACCCCAGATATTGATTAAATCGATAATCTGAAGTACTGTTTGGTTGGAAGCGAGTGAATAATAAAATCCAGAGAATAATCCCTGTGAGTCAAGCAAGTACACTGAAGACGACCATTCAGGATCGTAAAGCTTGACTGCTCCCTCATAAAGAAAATGCCATCCTATGAGAATTCTAAGTGCAACCAGTACGATTGTCTGCCAGGCAGTATATCCGCTGTTATCCCTGGTATTTACCATCCTAATTTTTTTATTCTTTACAAGTATACTAAAATATTTAGTGTTTTTTATTAAATTTTACGGATACTGTTTTAACAGGCATATGATGTTCAACATTATCTGTAAAACTGACGGTTGTTTATATAAGAATCTGGTGTTTTACCCGATGATACCGGAATATAATTAAAAGAACAAATCATGGACAATAACTGTCTCAGGTCTGAAGCGTTTCTGAACGGACTCCGTGACTATTTTTATCTCATCAACAGGAATTTCCCGGAGAAAGGGACATTGAAGCTTGTAGGCGACCGGTACAGGTTAAACGGTGATCAGAGAACGATTCTTTACAGAGGTATTACATCAGAAGAAAAAGCAGGCCGCAGGACAGGGCGCTTATCCGTTGAGATAAAGGATAAATACCTGTTGATTGATGGGTATAATGTTTTATTTACATTATTGAATTACAGGCTGGGCAGAATTACCTTTATCAGCAACGACAGGATAGTTCGTGATGCAGGATCTCTTCATGGAAAGCTTCGTGATGAAGATCTTTTCATGGAGACGCTTGATTTACTATTTGATTTTCTTACTGAACATAAGCCTTCCTTTGTGCATTTTTATATTGACTCACCGGTATCTCTCAGTACTTTTCACAACCGGATCATCAACGAAAAGATCAGGAAAAACGAAATATCCGGAATATGTGAGATCGTGAAATCACCTGATCAAAGTTTAAAAAAACACAGTGAAGGGATCATTGCAACGTCAGATTCCGTTATCATAGATAAAACCGGCAACGCAATAACTGACTTACCCTGCCTGGTGCTGAAATCCGGATTCAGGGCAAGGTTTGTCGATCTGAATGAAATTCTTGCAAAAACAAGGTTTGATGGTATGAATAAAGATTTATAATTTCACCATTACAGGATATTATACATTGATGTCTGAATAACTCATAATCGTAAAAACACAAATAATCAGAAAAAACATTAAAACCAAAATATTATGAAGTACAGGCGACTGGGAAAAACCGAATTTAATATTGCTGAAATCAGTTTAGGTACATGGCAGGTAGGAGGCAGGTGGGGTGAGGAATTCAACCATGATCTTGCTGACAGGATACTTCATACTGCCATTGATTCGGGTATCAATTTCATTGACACTGCAGATGTTTATGGTGACGGCGAAAGCGAAAAGGCGGTCGGCAGGGTTGTCAGGTCGAGAAGCGAAAGGATATATGTTGCCACCAAGTGTGGAAGACAGCTTAGTCCTCATGTGAATGAAGCATATCAGCCCGGTGTTTTAAGGAAGTTTGTGGAAGCCAGTTTGCGGAACATGCGGCTGGAGACCCTGGATCTGATTCAGCTTCACTGTCCTCCGTCAGAAGTGTATTACAGGCCGGAGATTTTTAAGTTTTTTGATCAATTGAAGCAGGAAGGTAAAATTCAGAATCTTGGTGTCAGTGTTGAAAAAGTTGAAGAAGCACTTAAAGCCATTGAATATACAAATGTTACCACAGTCCAGATTATTTATAACATATTCAGGCAGAGACCGTCGGAATTATTTTTCAGGGAAGCGGCCAGGCGGGATGTCGGGATAATTATCCGGGTGCCACTGGCGAGTGGATTGCTGACAGGTAAATTCAGTAAATCAACCAGGTTTGGCAATAGTGATCACAGGTATTTTAACAGGAAAGGTGAAGCTTTTGACAGGGGAGAGACATTCTCGGGTATTGATTATGAAGTCGGATTGAAAGCAGTGGAAGAACTTAAAAAACTGTTCCCGGAACAGGAAAATCTGGCACCTGTAGCACTGAAATGGATACTGTTGCGTGATGAGATCAGCTGCATCATTCCGGGAGCTTCAAAGCCTGAACAGGTTATTTCCAACATCAGTGCATCTGAATTGCCGGCTTTTACCCCTGATCAGCTGGCCGGGATAGACGAAATCTATCAGACAAGAATCAAAAAACTGGTTCATCATATCTGGTGAAAGCAGGTATTGATTGGAGCAGGAGATGCTTTGATCAGTAAGAATTGAAAGATACGATCTCATGAAAATCCTTCCTTTTCTTATCCCTGATTTCATGGCTTTTGGGATATCCGACTGTGATAATCAGTTCAGCTCTTTTACTGCGCGGTATATTCAGAAGCTTTTTTATTCTGCCTTCATCAAACCATCCGAGAATACATGTACCAAGGCCTTCAGCTGCAGCCTGAAGACAAAAGTGTATTGTGGCAATTCCCAGATCGATCAGTGTAAACTGTTTGTTTTTAATGATCGTTCCTATTTTTGAAGTAACATTGGGTTTCTCCAGAACAACAACAATAAGAACCGGAGCCTGCCTGGTGAAATGATTCAAAGGCAAGATCCTGTTACTTGTTGCATCTGCTACCTGTTGTCTTAAACCGTATTCAGTGACTACTATAAATTTCCATGGCTGGGAATTACATGCGGAAGGAGCCAGTCGCGCTGCCTCAATACACCTGGTCAGTTTTTCCGGTTCAACAGGTCTGTTATTGTAACTTCTGACACTTTGTCTTTTCCTGGCCAGCTTTATAAAATCAACTGTATTTTCTTTCATCCGCAAAAAATATTATCATTTAAAATTTTCTATCCGCTGTACAGAAGAAGAGCCTGGCAGGCTTTGCTGTATTTCTGTAAAATAAGGTTTATACTGTAACAGCATTATAAATTCTGAATCGTAGAAATTGCAGCCTCCATGATGCTGCTGACAGCATCCCTGTTTTCCGCCTGGACATACAGGCGGAGCAATGGTTCAGTACCTGAAAGCCTTATTAAAAGCCACTGGTTATCAGATAAATAAAACTTATAACCATCGAGATGTTCCACTTTTTGTACAACAAATCCGCCGAAAGAAGTGAGGCTTCCGTCACTGCATTTGCCAATCACTTTGTTGCGGATATTCTTATTCAGCTCTATGTCCTGGCGCTCACAGGCAAAAGGTTCTGTGATCTCACAGACTTCTTCGATGAGCTGTTTAAGGTTCTTTCCGGATTCAAGCATCCATTGCCAGATCATCAATCCAGACCAGATACCATCTCTTTCAGGTATATGTGAGCCTATGGCAATTCCTCCTGATTCTTCACCGCCCAGTAAAACATCTCCGGATACCATCATGCCTGTGATTTCGCTGAAGCCTATTTTGACCCTTTCAACATCAAGACCATAATGTTTGCATAATATCTCAATTTTGGTGGTTAATGCAAATGAGGCCACAACCTTACCGGTCAGCTTTTTATATCCTGCCAGATAGTGGATGAGTAATAGCATGACGTGATGAGAATCAATTAAGTTACCTTCGTGGTCATAAAGGGCAAGCCTGTCACCGTCACCATCAGTGGCTATTCCACAGTCAGTTTCTTTACTGTTCCAGATATATTCAGACAACTCATGAAGGTTCTTATGGATTGGCTCAGGCGGAATACCCATGAAAGTGGGATTTAATTCACAGTGTAACAATTTTGAACCCGGAAAAATCTTTTTAATGACATTCTGACTGCTGCCATACATCGCATCAAAAGCCAGTCTTCCGGCTGATAGAGCCATCTTTTCAATATCAAATGTATCTGTGATCTGCTTGATGTAAATTGTTTCCAAATCAATATACTGGATCAATCCCTGTTCCAGCATATAATTCCAGTTTAGCAGGTCAAGGTCAATCTCATAACTGTCGTTTATCATGTATTCAATATCCCTGATAACTTTTTCCGGCAAAGCTCCTCCGTTCTCTCCCCTTATTTTATAACCGTTATACTCGGCGCCTTTATGACTTGCTGTAATGATAACTCCAAATTTTGCTTTCAGTTTTACAACTCCAAGAGATACCATGGGAGTTGAAACGAAATGTTCGGGCAGATAGACCCGTATACCCTTTGATGCCAGAATTTTGGCAACAGCCTCCACAAACATTTCACCCCCGAAACGGCAATCATATCCTACCACAACAGAAGGATTTACATATTTCTTGGTCAGCCATTGTGCGGTGGCATATGCCACCTTTGAAATATTTAGTATTGTGAAATCTTTTGCAATGATTGCTCTCCAGCCATCTGTTCCAAATTTGATTCTGTCCATTGTTTAAGGTGTTTGAGGTTTTTTATCCCGGTCCGTTTACAACATGCTTTCATTCAGAAGAAAGGAGATTTTATTTATAAATTCTCCGGCGTGAAAGTGCACGCTGGTATAGCCGGGCATTATTATTATGTTGTGACAGCGTTTTTGCAAATACATGATAGCCCGAGAAATCATCCCTGGCACAGAAATACAGATAATCATGCTTTTCGTAATTCAGCACCGCATCTATCGAACCGATTGAAGGAATACGTATTGGACCGGGAGGCAAACCGGCATATTTATATGTATTGTATGGAGATTCGATTTCAAGATGATTTTTCAGTATTCGTTTCACATTGAAATTACCCATGGCGTATTTAACGGTCGGATCAGCCTGTAACCTTATCCCTTTATGCAGCCTGTTCATGTATACCCCGGTTATCCGCTCTTTTTCATCTTCTTTCCTTGTCTCTTCCTCAACTATGGAAGCAAGGGTTGATACCTCATTGCGGGTCAGACCTATATCCTCTGACTTTCTGTCCCTTTCATGATTCCAGAATTTTTCATATTCTTTATTCATTCTGATGAAAAAACCTTTTGCATCGGTATTCCACCAGAGTTCATAGGTATTTGGAATAAACATAGCTTTGACCGAGTTAGAATCAAAACCATAATTTGCAATAAATTCCTTTTCATGAAACAGGTTCATTATGGAGGCAGAATCTGCTTCAATTTGCAGGGATATTCTTTTAGCAAGCTGTTCAAGGTAGCGGATATCATTAAATGTCAGGTTCACAGGATTCTGTATACCTGCCCTAAGCATGTTGATAAGCTGGTTATTGGACATCCTGTTCTTTATTTTATACCTGCCCGGATAAACATGATTCAGGTAGTTCTTACGCCTGGCACACCAGTTAAATGTCTGTAAGTTTATCAAAATGTTTTCATTTCCCAGAATTTCCAGAACATCTTCATAAGCGGAACCGGTTGGTATATGGATATACTGAAATTTTTTCTTCAGTCTGACATTGGCCACATAAGCTTTTTTGTATGTATCGATGCCCCAGATACCAATTACGATAAATATGGCTATCAGCAGGTATAATATTGTCTTTATTATTCTTGGTTCATGCATTTATAATCAAATGTGCCTGATTAAATTCAAACTTAAAAACTATATTTTTATTACATATAATTGACCGGCTTCATCCCTGACAACTCTGATCTTCTCACCTTTTTCAATATAGCTGATCTCTGCCTTGGCATCATAGATCTCACCGTCTATCTCAACTTTTCCTGATGGCCTTAGTATGGTATAGGCAACTCCTGTTTTGCCGATCATTTCTTTTTGATGTAAATCAATACCCACATATCCTTCCTCATGTTTCTGCACTGTATTCAGAGCAAGTCTGAAAGTTTTTGAGGTGAATAGTTTTTTACTGATGAGTATTGACAGAATGAAAGATGAGGCAATTGAGAACACTACGATCAAAAATGCCCGCAATACTTTATCCAGAGCCTGTATCCCTTCAAACCTGAAAGCAATATTATCAACCATTGCCATGGTCAGTCCAAGAATAACCAGTATTATTCCGGACACACCTGCAATTCCAAATCCGGGTATGACAAAAATCTCAAGAGCCAGCAGGATCAATCCGGCTGCAAATACAATCATTTCCCAGTTTTGTGCAAGACCTTCAAGGTATAAAGGGGCAAAATAAAGGAGTGCAGCAACTGTTGCGGCTGCCAGAGGAAAACCAATACCGGGGGTTTGCAGTTCAAAGTATATGCCCCCGATAATAACCATAATCAGCAATCCCTGAACTACCGGACTTAACAAGAGCCCTATGATCTTATCAATTGTGGTTGGTTTGAATTCCCTTATTGTGTAATTTTCAATACCTGCCTTTTTTAGAAGGGAGGGAATATCTTCAACAATACCTTCACAGTATTCGTTTTGCAATGCTTCTTCCGCAGTAAATGTCAATACCTGGCCTGATTCGACAAGCCCTTTGATTTCCAGTACCGGATCCACCATGGCTTCGGCAATTTTAGGATCGCGGTGCCATTTGATAATGGTATCATTTTCTCTGATGATGGTATCCCTTCCGTGTGCCTCTGCTGTTGCCCTCATTGTTGAACGCATGAATGACTGGTATTTGTCAGGAACCTGTTCTCCTGTTTGGTTTACAACCGTTGCTGCCCCAATGCTTGCACCCGGTCTCATGTAGATGCTGTCGCATGCAACGGATATCAGTGCCCCTGCCGAAATTGCCTGGTTATCAATAAAAACCATAACAGGGATACGGGCATTCAGAATTTTTGTGCGGATTGAATCAGCAATATTAAGCATACCTCCGTATGTATTCATATGGATCAGGATATAGTCTGCATTAAGTTCTGCAGCATTTTTAAAAGCAGTCTGGGTAATACGCCAGACTGGTTTGGCAATTTCATCCTTAATGTCAAACTGATATACCACGATGGTATCCTGATTCTGACCAGTGTTAACAAGAGTATTGTCATTGGCGGCAGAGATGTAAATAATAAAAGGGAAAAGCAAAATTATTTTCCGGATTTTAAGAAAGTATGATTTCATACACATAAGATTTAAGTTACCTGCTTCACATCCTGATAAATCTGATTCGGCTCCCGGTTCTTCAGCCGTAACAGGTTATAACAGCTCTGCATAGTCTTTATTTTTTAGTTTAAAACAAGCCACGTCTTCAGATCGCTTTTGAGCTGAAAGGTCGTTTAATACCTGATAATGCAAATGATAAAACCAGCCTAATTTATGAAATAATCCCGTTGTTAATGGCAATATTTATCAGCAAATATAGTTATTCCATAAAATTCAGGTTAAATTTGTTTCTTTCTAAAAGACCAAATATGGATTTGAATGAACTAACCGCCATTTCACCAATAGATGGGAGATACAGAAGTAAGATCTGGGAACTCGACAATTACTTTTCGGAATATGCTCTTATGAAATACAGGATAAAGGTAGAAATTGAGTATTTTATAGCACTTTGTGAGATTCCCCTTCCTCAGCTGAAAGAATTCAGTAAAAAGGATTATGAAACACTAAGAAAGATCGTTCATAATTTCAAACCTGAAAATGGTCAGCGGATAAAGGATATTGAAAAAACAACCAATCATGATGTGAAGGCGGTGGAATACTTCCTGAAAGAGGAGTTTGAGAAATTGAATCTCGGGAAATATTGTGAATTCATACATTTCGGACTCACTTCGCAGGATATTAATAATACAGCGGTACCTCTTTCTTTGAAAGATGCAATGGAGCAGGTTTATATACCACTGTTGCGAAGTGTGTCAAGCAAGTTAAATGAACTCTCAGACAAATGGAAGAACATACCCATGCTGGCCAGGACACATGGACAGCCTGCCTCACCAACAAGGTTGGGTAAGGAATTAATGGTTTTTATCGAACGACTTGAGGTACAGTCTGAACAACTTAAAGTTATTCCGTTTTCAGCAAAATTTGGCGGAGCAACAGGCAATTTCAATGCACATTGTGCAGCATACCCTAATATCAGCTGGCCCGGTTTCGGGAACCATCTGGTTAATGATATTCTCGGATTGAAACGTACGCAGACAACAACCCAGATAGAACACTATGATAACCTGGCTGCCCTGTTTGACTGCATGAAAAGAATAAACACCATATTCATTGATCTGAACAGAGATATCTGGACATACATATCTATGGAATATTTCCGGCAAAAGATAACCACAGACGAGGTAGGTTCATCTGCAATGCCACACAAGGTGAACCCGATAGACTTTGAGAATTCTGAAGGAAACCTCGGAATGGCCAATGCGGTCTTTGAGCATTTGTCTGCCAAGCTGCCTGTTTCCCGCTTACAGAGAGACCTGACCGATTCAACGGTATTACGGAATATCGGTGTCCCTGTCGCACATACGGTTCTGGCTTTCCATTCTCTGCTCAGGGGATTAAACAAACTGGTACTGAATGAAGAAAGAATCAGCAACGAACTAAAGAACAGCTGGAATGTGATTTCTGAAGCAATACAGACCATACTGCGCAGGGAGGGATATCCAAAGCCTTTCGAGGCATTAAAAGAGCTTACACGAACAAACGAAGTAATAGATCAGAAGACCATCCATCATTTCATCGATTCGCTTAATATTAAGGATGCAGTAAAAGAAGAGTTGAAAAGAATTACCCCTTTTACTTATACAGGTGTTTAAAACCAGAAGGATGATCCGTTCTGTCAGTTAACAGAGAGTCAGATTGTACGGATGAAAGATATCTTAAAAATATTCAGGAGATTTTTACCACGCTATAAAAAAGATATTGCGCTGAATGTGGTTTTCAACTTCCTGGGAGCTTTATTCGGAATTTTTTCATTTATCAGTATGATCCCTGTTCTGAGGATTTTATTTAAACTTGAAGAGAGAGTATATCAGTTTGTTCCTGTTGATTTTTCAGCAATGAACCTGAGGGAACTGGGAAAAGCGCTTGAAAGCAATCTTTATGCATATCTCTCTCAGATCATTCAAAACCAGAGTGCAACCAGGGCCCTGATATATCTTGGATTGTTATTAATTCTGATGGTTCTTTTTAAAACCGGCTTTGGTTACTTTGCCAGTTTTTTTATGGTCAATATCAGGAACGGTGTTGTCAGGGATATCAGGAATGATATTTACCGAAAGGCTGTTTTCCTGCCTGTTTCTTTCTACACCGAAGAACGCAAGGGTGATATAATCTCGCGGATGACTGGCGATGTGGTGGAAATTGAGGTTTCTGTCATGCATTCGCTTGAGATGCTTTTTAAAAATCCTGTCATCATCCTGGTATCTGTTGTGACCATGATCTTAATGAGCTGGCAGCTGACATTGTTTGTATTCCTGCTTTTTCCTGTTGCAGGAATCATTATCGGAAGGATTGGAAGAAGCCTTAAAAAAAGATCTCTGGCAGGTCAGAATAAAATGGGGGAGATACTTTCCACCATTGAAGAGACGCTTTCCGGTCTCAGGATAATTAAAGCCTTTAATGCTGAGCCAAAAATGAAAGAAAAATTCTCACGGGAGACCGAATCTTACCGTCATATCATGAACAAACTGATGAGAAGGAATTTTCTGGCACATCCTGTGAGTGAATTTCTTGGAACAGTGGTAATCGTGACAGTAATGTGGTTTGGAGGTAACCTGATACTGAATAATGTCAGCAATCTTGATGCAGAAGAATTTCTTGTTTACCTGGTAGTGTTCTATAGTATTATCAATCCAACCAAAGCTTTCTCACAGGCATATTACAATGTGCAGAAAGGACTGGCATCTCTGGAACGTATTGATAAAGTGTTGAATGCTACGACGAACATTGTGGATAAGCCGGATGCTTCTCCTGTAAAAAAATTCAGACGCGTTATTGAGTATAGAAATGTAAATTTCAGGTACAACAGGGAGTATGTCCTGAAGGATATCAATCTGAAAATTGAAAAGGGCAGAACCATAGCATTGGTAGGCCAGTCAGGTTCAGGCAAGTCGACACTGGTCGATCTGCTGCCCAGGTTTTATGATGTGGAAAAGGGTGAAATCCTGATGGATGACATTAACATCAAGGATTATAAAATTCATGATCTCCGCGGTTTGATGGGTATTGTCAATCAGGATCCGATTCTTTTCAATGATTCTTTCTTTAATAACATTGCATTCGGAATTGACGATGCAAAGGAGGAAGAAGTTATTTCAGCTGCCAAAGTAGCCAACGCACATGAATTTATCATTCAGACCGAAAACGGCTATTATACCAATATAGGTGACAGAGGAAGCAAGCTTTCCGGTGGTCAGCGGCAGAGGATAAGTATTGCAAGAGCTGTTCTGAAGAACCCGCCGGTATTGATTCTTGATGAAGCAACCTCTGCCCTGGATACCGAATCAGAGAGGCTGGTGCAGGAGGCATTGACAAACCTGATGAGGAACAGGACCTCCATTATTATTGCGCATCGTTTGTCAACCATTGTACATGCAGATGAGATTTGTGTTATAAATAACGGCAGAATCGTCGAAAGGGGCAGGCATAAAGACCTGATCAATCTGAACGGCGAATACAAGAAATATTATGATATGCAAAGTTTTTCCTGATAAATTGAATCATAAGGTCAGGCTTACCTGGAAAGGAAATCTTCGTAAGTTAGCTGTAAAAATGATTTTCCAAATCCAATAATCTTTTCGTTGACCTCTCCTTCAGCGTATGATACTCTTTTTGCCTGATGATCATAAATATACTTTACAGTGTCGGTTAAAAAACCAAATCCATCATTGAATGCAAAGACTGCAAAATTTCCGTTATTCTCTGAAAACAGGTCCTGGCTGTAAAGATATTGATGAACATTCATATCCAACTGGTTTAACAACGTTTTGGGCAGGTCTGTCTGAGATCCGAATCCGGATATTACGGTGTCCTGCAGAATGACACCACCCAGCCAAAGCATTGGTATTGAAAAATTTGCGGCTAGATCTGTATGATTATTATCCGGTAATCTGCTGCCATGATCTGCAACCAGGATAATCAATGTCTGGTCCCAGACGGCTGACTCCCTGATCTGTTTCAGAAAGTTGTATAAGCAACTGTCAGTATACCAGGCAGAGCTGAAAAACCTATTTTTGGCATCTTTACCAGGGAACCTTGCTTCAGCGGGTATATCAAAGGGTTCATGATTACTCAGGGTGAACATGGACTTAAAGAATGGTGTATCTGCAGTACTGATGATATCGTCATATAATTTGTTAAAAACGAATTCATCAGGCACTCCCCATTTTGACAACCTCTTGCCAGAGCCAAACTGTTTTTCGGAAATGATATCATTAAAGCCGGCTGAGATCAGGTATGACTTTAGGTTGAAGAATTCAATATCACCTCCGTAATAGAATGACAAATGGTAACCTGAATCCTTCAGGTCCCTTGCAATGTTTGGAAGTTTACCGGCCTTATCGGGAAATTTCATTGCCGAAGTCTTTCCAAGTGCCGGAAATCCGCTAAGAAGCGCAACGATACCCTTATCCGAACGGTCGCCGTTTGCATAAAAATTTGTAAAGAGAATACCCTGGCCGGAAAGCATATTGAAACCGGGAGTGATATCAGGGATACCCCCCAGTTTTTCAATGATTTTGGATGTAAAGCTTTCAATAATGATTAAAATGATATTTGGTCTTTCATAACCAATAAATGTTTTTTCAGAAATACGCTGACTCATAAGCTCAGCAAAGCTTGTTCGTGCTGTGTCAAAATCAAAAAAGGCATACGGATTGTTTCTGGTTTCGCTGTTTGTAAATGAATAACCAAGGTTCCAGTATAGATTTACAGCAGCATGATTGGCAAAGATATCCGGGCTGAAATATGCAGTAGAAAGATTTACGGGAGAGGTATTGAATCCTCCTCTTATCGGAACGATCAACAACGGGACCAATAATCCAATGATACATTTTTCCACAACAGTTGATTTGGCAAGGTTTTTCAGGTACTGACCGGGATATCTGTTATATATAAAAATCAAAATGGCCGTAAGTATGGCTGAAGATAGTATCACCAGGAGTAAAAATCCGGTTGATACGGAGGCAATCATTTCATCAGGATTTTTAATATACAGTAAAGGGGAATTATCCAGTCTGAATCCCCAGAATTGATACAATACCAGATCAGTTATAAATAAGAAAGGAGCAAGAATAAGCAGGATATAACTATAAATCTTTAAAGTATGATAACACCACATCCCTGAAAAAAATGAGGTAATAAACAACACCAGCAGGGGAAAAACAAAGACATAGCCAATGAATGAAAAATCAAGTTTGGCACCATGATAAAAGATCCCCAGGATCGTTATGAAATCGAGGTTGGCAGTTTTTTTATAATGAAAGATGAGGAAGAAAATTTTTCCTGCTATCAAGACAGAGATCCAGAAAATCAGATATGTGAGCAAAAACCTGAACCTTTTATTCATGATAATGTTTGAATTTTATCTTTGCAAGGGATAAGCCGGTATGTTTAGTCATGAGGCAAAGGTAACAATTCGGGAATTCCTTTTACGACAAATAGTTTTAGTTATTTTAAGGAAAATGAAAAAACCAGTTAACAGGAATACGGATTGACTTACTTAAATTATTCATATTAATTGCTTTAATGCGTATAATTGATTAATTTTGAAATCTGGACTTGGCGAACCTATATCTGTGTTCTATCGTAACAATTTACTATTTAGTCCGTTAATGAATAACAAAACTAGTTTCAGCTTAATATTTAATAAATCAGGCAGCCAGAATGATCAATTATCATAATTACCGGGAGTAAAATATCTGAGATTCCATTATCTTTTTTTGAGAGACATTGGATTCTATTTACTTGTTGGTTTTCAAAGCAGGATTATCTGGAATTACAGAATCAGCCAAATATGCCATGTTGACTAAAGTGTTATACATCAAATCCTTTAAAATTAAGCAATCTCATATCTAAAATCCAGCATGTTACATAAAATTCAAATAGTAGGTTATTTGACAATCAGCATGTTATTGTTCATGATCAATGGATTTTGTCTTGAATCAAGATTTTCTGATTATTCAACGGTCTCAGCCCCTTACATTGAATTAAACCCAGCCACTTTTAAAATCATTACAGGAGATAATAAGGAGATCAGCAAAGCAAAGCATTCCTCTGGCAGTTTATATCAGTTTTTCCCGTATGCCATTTTGAGTGGGATTGATACCATCTGTCCTGACGACACTGCTTATCTGTCAGTCCGTTTGGTACAGGGTACCCCTCCGTGGAGTTTTACCTATACCATCAATGGCAAAGCCAGTCAAACAATTTCCGGGATCAATGATAAAGAATATATGCTGGAGGCTGTAAAGGAGGGTATATATAAACTTACCTCTGTAAAGGACAGTTACCGAAGAGGGTTTGTATCAGGCGAGGGCAGTGTAGTCCATTATCCGTTGTCTGCTGCAATTCTGTCAGGATTAGAAACTGTATGTGAAGGCCAGACTGCCACCCTGAGAGTTGATCTGAATGGCACTCCGCCATTTATGATTAAATACAGGAATAACCATTCAGTTACCGGCACCGTAAGCGACATCTTATCGTCTCCCGGATTCTTCGGCGTAAAGTCAGCCGGCAATTATACACTAACTGCGGTTGCTGACAAATATTGCACAGGAACATTCAGTGGCTCGGCAACAGTCTCATTGCTCCCTGTACCTGATGTCAGCATAGAAGGTCTTGGAACTGCATACAGCCTTGGCAGTGATCCTGTTCCTGTTTTTGGTATTCCTGATGGTGGCTTCTTTACAGGAGAAGGACTTATTGTCAGCAACGATACCATGTTCTTTCTGCCTTCCTGGGCCGGGACTGAGGATTCACCGCACAAAATAGGATATTCTTATCAAAATCCTGAAAACGGATGTATCGGAAGGGATTCCGTTATGGTAGATGTACTTGAGGTTGACGCAGATATCATTTTCCCTGATAACAGATCATTATTTTGTTTTAATGAGAAGCCTTTTAATATCAGGGGATTCAATGCGAATGATGTTACAGGAAGTTTTATGATTTCAGGAGGTGCAGGATTAACTGATAACGGAGACAATACAGCAATCATAGATCCTTCAAAACTTGATGGTGGAGAATACGAGATCATTTACAGTTATTATGATAAAACCTGGTTTGAGTATACCGAAAAAATTGACATTGAGTATGTTAGTCCGATCTGGTTCATAGGATTTGACAGGAACTCCTTTTGTGACAACGAAGATCCGGTACCACTCAACGGAAATGTTGAAGAAGGTATATTCCACGGCAACGGGGTAACGGGGAATACCAGTATGGGATTCTCTTTCCTGCCATCATCACTGGATAATAACAGAGATACCGTATATTATACATATACAACAGAACATGGTTGTAAAAGACAGGTATATGAGGCAGTAACAATATATTCTGCTCCAACAATCAGGTTCAGTTATGCTGACTCCTGTATTACCCATGATCCGCAAGATTCTATAAGATTTATTAATAACACCATATCCAAAGATAGCATAATCTCCTGGGACTGGGATTTTGACGATATTGGTTCCGGTCAGTCTAATTTCAGCGGTCTGAAGCATCCAAAGCATCTTTACACCACAGCCGGGACAAAATATGTAAAGCTGATTGCTTCCACAGTCAGAGGCTGTGATGCTACAAAGGAATCAAGGATTAACCTGGGATACAAACCAAAAGCTGATTTTACCTGGGATACAGAATGTTACCGGCCGGGTCAGCCAATACTCTTTTCGAACCAATCAAAAACAGACAACGGGATACTGGAAAAATTTGAATGGCAGGTTGAACTGGCTGATACCCTGGAGATATACGAATCAGATAGCTTGTCCTACCTTTTTCAGGAACCTGGTGATTATTTTATCAGTTTGATAGTTGCATCAAATTATGGCTGTTCTGACAGAGTCACCATTCCTTTTTCTTTGAGACCGGTCATCCGAATTACAGAGAATCCGTATTTTGAAGATTTCGAATCCGGGATGAACGGTTGGGGATCGTCGCTGGCTTCTGAAGGAGAACAGAACAGCTGGGTATTTGGAAAATCAGAAAACGATTTTCCCCTTAAGGATTCAGTTCTGAATTATTGCTGGTTTACAAGAATCAGCCAGGGAGTCAAAGAAGATTCCTGGGTCATCAGCCCTTGTTTTGATTTTTCAGATTGCACCGGACCAATGATTAAATTTAATGGATGGAGAAGTTTTAACCAGTGGAGAGACGGGGTGGTGATACAGTATAGTGACAACAATGGAGAACTATGGCATAATATCGGAGACCTTAATGACGGGATAAAATGGTATAACGGATATGCCATCGAGGGCAAACCCGGCGGGCAGTCAATCGGGTGGTCAAATATTGAAGACAAAGGCTGGACCGAGATGAGACACAGCCTGGATTCGCTAAAAAGCA
>JAFGBD010000079.1 GCA_016933335.1 Bacteroidales bacterium
GTCGAACTGCCTAAATTCAAATACGGTTTCAAGAGCCTGCTGAACGATCCGTTGTGCAACCTGGGACTTGGGGTGGCTTTTTCAGATGCAGCTGACTTTACCCGGATCAGGACCTCAGGCGACCTGTTTATTTCCAGGGTGATCCACCAGACTTTCATTGATGTGCAGGAGGAAGGCACCGAAGCAGCCGCAGCTACCATTGTTGAAATGAGAGAATCTGTTTCTGTCGGAGGAGGCCCTGTTATTTTTAAGGCAGACAAACCCTTCCTCTATCTGATCAAAGAGAATTCAACAGGTGCCATTCTCTTCATGGGTAAGGTCGGAAAACCTGACTATTCCTGAATACACCATAACTTTAACTATGTGCGGAGTTCAAATAATCTCCTCACATATAATCCGGTTATTTCGGGAATTTAACAATTGTGTTAACAGAATATTGTTATCATTAGACTCTTTATCTTGCCAGGACCCATCTCCGTGTAATGGTCTCCCTGGAAACACCTGTAAATGGTCTGATTTTAATATCTATAAGATAGATACCATTAGCCAGCGCAGGAGAAGGTTTCCACAGAATTTCCCGAACACCTTTATCAAGACAGATATTATCCATGATCTCCAGTACTCTCCCGTCAGGACTGTATACTCTCACTGAAACAACCGAGTTTTCAGGCAGCATGCACTTTATGATTCCTGTGCCGGTTAGTGGATTTGGCCGGAATTCGACAGTTATGTCTTCAATACCAGGCTCCTCAATTTCCGGTGGTGTATAAAGCGATGCGTCATCGAACCATATCGTCCCGCCTGTTAATCCTCCATTTGCCTGCCGTATGACCATGCTGTGAAACAATATCTCACCATCTGCCGGAATTATATTTAAAGGAACCGCTTTATAATCCCAGCCGGCCCAGTCAATCTCATCAACAAAAACTGCCTGGTTCACTGATCCGTCAGCATAGAACCAGTATTCGAGAATGTTACAACTCAAATCACCAAATACCCAGATACCGAAGACAGAGCTGTCATTGTTTCCCAGTGAGGGTTTCTGAGTATCAAATACCCTGCAGATACCACCGGCATCACCTGTGAAAACATAATCCAGTTGTCCTGCACCTGAACCGGAGAACTTAACATCAGATGATAATGTGAATGTTGTGAGTTCATTATTTGTTCCTGCGGTACTCCCGCTTGTTTCGGGATCCCGGAATTTTGATATTTCTTCGTACGGCTCTATAACAATTCCGGTTTTATAGATTGTCGAACGTGTTATGAAAGAAAATTCATAATCCTTGCCAGGAGAAAAACCTCCTGCATCAGTAAGCCCTTTATACAAAGCAACCGTATATTGTTTGCCCGGTTCAAGCTGTTGTTCTGTCTCAAAGTAATATGCCCCCTTCCCCCGGGCGATGATGAATCTCTCCCTCACCTTAGTCAAAGGTTGCCCGGTTCCCTCATTCACCAACTGTATTTCTGATGACGCTGACATTTCATTTACAGGAGCGTCAAAATAAATCCTTATCTGCGGGTAAAGCGTCACCCCGGTCTGGCCGTCAGACGGATATGTCTTTTCTATGCTGAGACGGGATCTGTTCAGGGTAACAAAACTGTATTGCTGTTCTGCAGCAATGTTTACCTTCCACCTGGAGCATGCTGCAGTGGCGACAATGATGCTGTAAGCGGTTTTGGATGTAAGACCTGCAGAAGGCCATAGTTTAAGTGTTCTGTAATCATCATCCCATTGATAATTCAGTAGAGCTTCCGGATTAAACTCAATTGCCTTCTGAACAGAGTCGGGATCCATTGGCATACTAAATGTAAAGGTAAACTCCTGGTTAACCGGTATGCTGTCAGACAAATCAGGAATTATACCAAGAATCTCCGGTGCCTTTGTTGTGTCTGTCTGTAAATAGATATCAGCAAGGGCAGTAGCGTTCGGTATCACACTAACCGGTAAAGAGTCTTTGGTATAACCGGCCGGACCGTCAAAATACAATTTGTATTCTCCCGGGGATAAAGAATCAAAAAAGAAAAAACCATTGTTCAGATCATCAACCTGATAAATCCTGTTACCCGGAGTCAGGATTACCCTTGTACCGTTCACCGGCAGCTTTTCATCCCTGGTCCCCCGCCTGAAATACCATGCCGGTGTCAGAAGTGTATCTCTTATCACTCCTGCGACAATACCATGATCTAAAGGCATCACATCATAAAACTCAATAAATGCCCTGAGGAAAGCCCACGACTCATGATGCAGGTGATCATCATTACGTAAACGCCATGACTCAGGTATATAATCATGAAAGGAACCTTCGGAGAGCACACCCGGCATAGTCAGTGTGCGCAGTACTCCCAGTCCGGTCTGATCCCCCCATTCAGGATAGAATGTCCAGTCTCCTTTTACATAGTGGTTTGAGCTGGTCCAGCAGTTACCCTTCTCAAATAATTTCTGCCACATGATTTGAGCCATGCTTTTCGCTTCCGGAAACACCGGCTGGTTGTCATAGCCCCTGAAAAGCAGCAGGGGATAGTTCTGTGTGCCGTCAAAGCCGTTACTGTGAATGGAAAGAAAGAAATCAGCATTTGCCGCATTGGCCATTTCATCGATTACCGAAAGTGACAGGTCATCGGCCGTAGTATTTGCAGTTCTTGACATGTATACCATAGCATTGAGGCTCTCAAGCAATTCCCTGAGAAACAAACCTTTTACCAGGTTTCCTTCGGATTCCCAGAAACCTGTTGCAGGAATATGCCTGTCATTCGGATCATAGCCGCCATGACCGGGATTAATGAAAATCTTATAACCCGTCAGATCAATTGTCTGTGAATATGCAGTTAATACAGATCCATTCATCAACAAAATGCAAACAGTCACTGATTGTATTAAACTCCGGAACATCATTGCCTGACCTTAATCTTCATGATATACAACATTCCGTCAGAGGTACTGAATGCAATCCTCTTACCGTCCGGAAACGGATAAGGATACATTTCATGCCTTTCAACGGTTGAAGTCAGATTGATCTTTTTCTTTGCAGTAACAGAAAAGGCAACTATTTCGGAAGAGATGACCTTCATCCCGTCATCTTCATCGACCATTCCGGCAACAATCTGGTTATCAATCCATCTGGGAGCATTTAGCTTTCCTGCAGATGCAAGTACATTTCCATTGAGATCGCTGACAAATGTTCCTTTACCAACCAGACAATAAAGCAATTTTGTTTTATCAGGTGACAATGAGACCCATATATAAGATCCTTTGCCTCCCGGTTTAAGCGTTCTTTTTATTCCGTTAATACAGATTACAGGCGCAAGATCCTCGAGCATTACGTATGTCTCTTCTTTGGAGCTTTTTGGTATCATACCGTTAAATCTTTTTATCCGTTGATCTCCGTCTGCAAGATAAACAATACTGTTGCCAGCGACTGCTGGAACGGTAAGATTTCTGACTCTCTTTTCAAGGGTTCTGGTATCACCAGTTATTAAATCAACTTTTTGAAGTGATGACACTCTCTTATTATCAGGATATTCGTCCGACCTGTAGCAAATATACCGCCCCTCAGCAGAGAAAACCGGTTCATATCCGGCACCTGCCGATTCAGTTATTGTACTTGTTTTTTTTCTTTTGATATCGATAAGGTACAGACCTTTGGAGCCTGGTCCGGTGACAAGCAGATGTTTTCCATTGGGTGAAATCCCTGAAACAGTATATTCCCCGGCTCTGTCAGGGATAAACTTACTTATTTCTTTCACCTTTATCTCCTGTGCACTGACGCAACAGGCAATAAATGAAAGTATGAGCAAGACATTTTTCATTTATTTTCTGTTTGTTACACACTCTTAGGGTTCCCGATATACAAAATAAATCATAGCAGGATTAATTCTTTTCCATCCTGTAAAAGTATCTATCCGGGTTTGTTTGTCAGGTTAACGGTTTCTCTGATGTGTTCGTTATTTTCAATTATCCTTATAAAGAATTCAGCAGCTGAATATCTGCTTTACAGTCTTTAAGTTTCTCAGGACTACGGGCAATTGCAGAGATTTGATGTCCTTTTTTTATCGCCTCTTCGATGATATGTTTTCCGGTTCTTCCGGTTGCGCCAAGTAATAGTATTTTCATAATGTATTGTTTTCAAAATTTCATTATTCTGTAGGTTAATGAATTTTTACCGGTAATAATTTTTATGATGTACGTGCCATTTGGATAAGCACTTAATTTAACTGTGCAGCTATATGGATTGTCCGGTTCAATTTTTTCAACTGCTTTTCCTTCGGGTGTGAATACCGACACAGACAGAACAGGTTCTGTTGATTGAATCTGAACAGTATTCTTTGTCGGGTTAGGGTATACCTTTAAGTTTGAATAATTACCCGTTTCCGCCACATCACTTATTACTACTATGAAACAGGATGACGTATCACAGCAGGTGTTCTTTGTTAATATTACAGCATAGCTGCCACTTTCTTCAGCAGTAAAAACATGATTTGTTTCACCGGGAATTAGGGAGTCAGTATCACAGTTCAGCCACTGACAGGAATATCCTGAATTATTAACTGTCAGGCTTGCACCGTCTTCTGTAATATCAAACGGAATGGATACCACAGTCAGTTGCTGTGATACTTCAGGCGCTGCGTTGTAATATTTATTACCTGCCTGCTTTGCGGTTATTAACACGGTGCCTGTGCCATTTATAGATGCTGTATTTTCATGAATTGAAATAATGGTTGTATCAGAACAGCTATATTCGACACCCAGCCCCGAACTGGCAGTAGCATTTAAGGTGAAATCAGCATCACCGCATACTTTGTCCCCAGGGGCTGTAAAACTTATCGTCTGATCTGCTGAAGTTATGGTAATATCAACAGTATTTATCAGTTTGAGGGCTCTCAGTGTGTCATCCGGTATAAAAAATACATTTACAGTATGTAAACCTGTGTCGTCCGGTATATAACCATTATCTTCAAAAACAAACTGCCCCTGTACAGGTGTGGAGTCATTATAAAAAGAGGCTTCTGAAAGACTTTGCCCATATTGAATATCAGTAACAGAAGGCCATCTGTATACCGTCCTGTCAAAATATGAATGAACCACATGGTTATTATTTGCAATGAAAGAAAGACAGGCTGTTCCGGCTGAAAACTGCGCCGATTCAGTCATACTGATATCATCTATTGTAATATCCCTGACGTAATAACCTGAATCGGGGATCATTGTATATTCAATTTCGCTCCGGTTTTCCAGGATACTATCGCCTGCAGGACTAATCTGTCCTCCGCTGCCCGCTGAAGCAGTTATGGTCAAATCCCTCACATTTACCTTGATCTTTAGAGTATCCGTTCCAACATTTCCTGTTGAATCGGTTACCCTGAGCACTGCTTTGTGTTCTCCAAATTTATTGAACCTGTACTGCTGGTTTATCCCGTGCAATACCGTATCGCTTATGCCATCGTTAAATATCCAGCTATAATCATAAATTCCGTCATTATCATATGAAGCATACCCGTTAAAACAAGCAGTATCCCACTCTGTAATTTCAATACTCCTGGAGAGGAAGTCAGTTTTTGCATAATCCCATACTTTGATGTTTTCAACTGAATACCTGTTTGTACTAAAATTATTGTCCCATGTTGTTGCTACTCTGAAATCTCCCGAAGAGTTATCACTCCCCCAGGTATTTTCTGCAGAATTGGAAGCAACCACAGTATCGTTTACATATATCCTCATAAAATCACCGCTGCCATTGATGCCATTTTTATTCCAGACACAGGCCAGGTGCACGGGGCTGTATAGTTCCGGCGCAAAACCATAGGTTTGTGCTGTGATGCCTGTGCCATTAAAGCTTATTAAAAACTGTAAAAGGTCGGGATTGTACCATGTAAACGACAGTACATTGTGGCTCCAGTGATTTGCATTTACAAGGCCATACACTCCATGACTGAAAGCCGTCGGAACATCATAAAATCTTGCCCACATCTCAATGCTGCCACTGTCAGAATTAACTGAAGTGGTTGGAAAATCGACCCCGCTGCCGGCATATCCTGTATTGGGTGTGATTCCGTTGCCATATCTGACGATGCTGTCGAAACTGACAGAACCTGCTATTGTACCAGCAGGGCCGATGATACTGTTCTCAGTTTCGCTTACCGACCGCAGCGTATTCCATAATGCGGGTGCCTGCATGGCATTTCCAGCCACAGCAACAGGCGATATGGTATCGATAACTGTTACAACAGCAGAACAGGAATCAACATTACCGGCAACATCCTCTGCATACAACCATATAGTATTGATGCCCAAATTACTGTTGTTGAACAGGTATCTGCTCAGATACAGGGTATCAATACGATAATTGTCACTTGATCCATCATCAACAAAGGAGGCATCGATGGTGATTTTACCCGGGGCATTTAAACCGATGGTGGTATCGGTACAGATTACCATGGGTGGTAGCGTATCAGCAAGTGTTGTAAAGCTCAGCTCATCACCATAACTTGTTCCTGCAAAATTGGTAACATAGGCTCTTGCATAATAGGTCGCATTGGGTTCCAGTCCTGTTATTGCCGAAGAGAATTTTCCTGTTGCAGTGACTTCACCTTCATCGGTATGTTTATCGGTAATAACGGGAGTGCCTGAGGTGTTCCAGCAAATACCGTGTGCTGTTGGCATGGTATTGCCATAATCGGTAATACGACCGTGTATGACGGCTGAAAACAGCGTTTTATCTGTTATTGAGTCTGTCACTACCGAGGAAAATTCCGGCACCCACGTACCTTTAAGCCAGATTGAGCCATAATCGAAGTACTCTGTGCCGCTTGCTGTCCAGTATGGTGCATCCTGAGATGTTGCTCCTCCTCCGCCCCAGAAGCTTCCTGACCAGCAGCTGCCATACCACCACGCTGCCTTATTGAAAGTGTTGGAGCAGCTGGAAGAGTATGCATCATGATCAGCATCCCTGGTTGATAACGGCCTGCCGTTGTGGTATGTATACATACCGGGACTGCCGGTTCCTTCAGTGTGAATGGTTATCTGCTCATTGGACATTGATAAGGCATAATAATTCGATTCATTTAAAGAAAAATCATACAAAGCCCTGTGTGACAGAGATCCGGGACCTGCCCCCATATCCAGCCGCATTTGTGTTCCCAGATCATTCCAGTATTTTACACCAAGAAACAGATCAAAACTGGTAATATCGGAAGACAATGTTCCTTTATAATTCATGTCATTTACAACCTGATCCCAGTATGGCTGAGGGCAGGTGCTTACCGATGCATTGCTTAACAAAACCAGGGTCCACCCTCCTCCGTCGGTTGTCATATCACAATAAGCCTGAAATGGGGCATCCCCTCCGTATCCGTCAGGATCGAGCCAGTATATGCCATTGCCGGCCGAAGGATTAATTGCTGAAACCTGTGCTGCATTCAATCCCGGACTTTCCAGTGTGCCAATTGTTGTATCTGCAGAAGGAGGTGCATAGGGATCATGCTGGTAAAGTGCAGTAACCTCTGTCGAATCGAGAGCTCTTGAAAACAATCTCACATCATCAATCAATCCGTTAAAAAAATGTCCGCTATTGGCTCCAATTTCAATAAACTGTGTTGTGCTTCTTATCAGGTAGTCAGAAGGAATATCCATCATGGCAACAACTTTGTCGTTGATATACAGCCTGCTTTTATGTTCACTGGCATCATATACACCTGTAACCAGGCACCATACGTTTGCTTCTGCCATATCGGATGTTAAAAATGTATATGTATCCGATAATCCGAAAGCCAGCAATCCTCCCGGCCTTAAATGAAGAGTAAACTGATCGTCTGTCGAACCTGAGCTTCCCCATTTAGAAAGAATACCGGGATATTCTTCTGAACCTGGAAAACTATTTATTTTAATCCATGCACTTATTGTCAGGCCTGAAGTACCGTTAATATCCAGTTTGGCTGTATTTTCAATCCTGATCCAATCATCAGTCTTATCAAAAGAACAGGCAGCGTCTGAGGTATCGAACCTGTCAGAAGTCAGTACTGCCCCGCCGTAAATCGTACCATGATGCCGGTTACTACTATGATCAAGTGCATTACCATTGAACTGCCAGTATCCGGCAAGGCTATCGGTCGATACCTGCGCTGCAGTCATTACTGTTAATGAAATCAATAAGCCGGATAAAAAAATTCTTAAATGTATCATAAGATGTTTTTATTAATCTGTACGTTTATTAATCAGATTACGTTATAAAAGATATGTTTGCTTTCAAATAGAAATGGCATTGGTTCATCAAATTAAAGCGCTCTGGCTTTTATTCAGAGTTAAATTTTTATTAACTTTCATGTTCCTTATTTACCATTACTCTCCAAATTTACGAAACTGAGAAAACCCAAACCAGTTAAAACCATCAAAATTTCATTAATACTAAATCAGAAGCAAATGAATTCACAAGACACCTCAGCAAAAATCAGTACCTGTTTCCTAAAGCGGTATGGCTTTTTATTCTCTGTTATATGTAGTGCTTTTATCCTTTTTACCGGTTGTGAGAAGGATCATGCAGATGGCACGGACATAACAGTGCTTGAATCTGCATCAGAAGATATTATTGCCTCTAAGGGTGGAACTATTTCGACTGAAAGTGGTGTGAAACTATATATACCACCTTCGGCACTATCCGGCGATACAACGATCACAATTGAAAAGCTCCTGGTATCAACGGATAAACCCTGGGAATTCCTGGCCATTGTCCGTATTTCACCTTCCGGTCTGGATCTGCTATCAGAAGCCACCTTGACCATACCTGTAGAAGGAGATTTTGATTACAAAGAAGAAGCTGAGCTGCTGAATTTTTATGGTGAGAATCCGGGATATTGCATACAAACCGGTGAATATGCACCAATTATTGAGGGATATTCTAAACATGCTTCGGCAAAAAGCGATCAGGGTAATAATAAAGTTCAGCTAAAAATAGGTACAACTGCAAATAAAGTGGTTACAAGAAATTGTCATGGCGGAACCATCAAAAACATCAATAATATGTTTATGAACCGTGGATGCACACAAACAAATCTTGTACAACAAATGAATACAGTAGATCCTTCACTTAAAATAACCGAAAAAACCCTCGAATTCGCTATTCCACCGCAGGTAAAAGCCGTTTTAAAGACTTATCATGAAAAAAAGTATTCCTTTAAAGCCGGTCAGGATGTGCCTTCTGATGTGATTGATAAAATTGAAGAACATACAAAGAATGGTTATTCGGTCGTTATCGAATATGGCAAGTCATCAGGTGATGAATGCAAGCACACGTCCACTATTGTAATAAAGAATGGTAAACCATTTATTCGCAATACATGCAAAGTTGGAAAAGACATACAGGAGGCATACGGCAATGAAATTATTTATGAACATGAGTTGAATGATATCAACAATTTTAGAAAGACGAATCCTGTTAATATGCTGGAGAAAGGTTTAGGCCTTCAGCCCGGAGATTTGGCAGATCCCGCAAAAAACAAAACCGGTCAGGTTGTCATTCCAATGGATGTCAGACCAGATAATAAACCATGGGAGTCTATTAATATTCATTTTGAAAAGGCTCCTTCAGGTTCATCTCCAAAATCCACCGGAGATGCGGGAAACCCTTGTGAATATTGGGAAATCAGCAGGATGTGGTGTGCATGGTATGTTGAAAACATCTCTCTGCAACCTGTCAGGGTTACTACTCATGTAGATTTTGACAAGGATGAGTTATGTAAAAACTATCCCGGGGGCGGCATGGATCCTGACTTACTAATGGAAAAAGTAATGATGACCGGTATGCATGACATAAAAGAAGAGGCAATTAGTGCAGCATGTGAGATGTTTGATACGGTTTACCGGCTTCCAGGATCATCTACTTTTATCTGGACAACCTATCTTGGCTGGATTGGCGATGTACGACATGATTGTGATGAGCTTGGCGGTTGCGGGGCAAAATGATGTGACCGGATTCCTCCCCTAAAGGGCCCTGATTATATTTTTTGCTATAACTTTGCAAAGGATATGAAAAATATTACTTTTGATTCCTTGATTAAGTTAGAGTAAACCCGTTCAATGAATTAGAAAATATTTCGGGAGTTTTACTTTATGTCAATAAATTAGAATCGTATTCGACTAAAATATCTTTTACATGCACGATGTCATAATTTTACCGCCGGAAAAAATAAGCAGGGATTTTATTCCTCCTGAATATATTCCCAAAGGAAAAGATGAATATTATCATCGTAATAATCAGACCACCCCGCCAAAAAAAGGCTGGCGAAATCTGCGATCAGACGAGGTTGAAAGACTGGTAAAGAATAACAATACATCTGACGACTGGGATCAGATACTGGTTACGGATGAGTTCGACACAAACCAGATTCAGAACACCAGGTTTTTCGGACTTGTACGAATTGGACGGCTGCGGAATGTTATCATTCAGCATCATGATCTCAGGGTGCCGGCAGGAATCACCAACAGCCTGATCATTTCATGTGATATTGGTGATGATGTTGCAATTCATGATGTACATTATCTGGCTCACTATATTATTGGTAACTGCTGCATTCTCTTTGATATCCATGAAATGCATACCACCGATCATTCAAAATTTGGCAACGGGATCATAAAAGAAGGTGAACCTGAAAGTGTACGGACATGGCTTGATCTGATGAATGAAACAGGCAGCCGTAAAGTCCTTCCTTTCGACGGTATGATAACAGCCGATGCATACTTATGGGCAAAGTACCGTGACGACAAGGCTTTACAACAAAAACTTGTCAGCATTACCCAGAACACATTCGACAACCGTCGCGGTTTTTACGGCAGTACCGGAAACAATTGCGTAATCAAACACTCTTTGATCTTAAAAGATGTTAAGATTGGCTCGCATTGCTATATTAAAGGCGCCAATAAGCTGAAAAACCTTACCATCAATTCTTCAAAGGCAGAGCCGACGCAGATCGGTGAAGGGGTAGAGATAGTCAATGGCATCATTGGTTATGGATGTCATATATTTTATGGTTGCAAGGCAGTAAAGTTTATTCTTGGCAACAATTCGAGTCTTAAATACGGTGCCAGGCTGATCAATTCCTTTTTAGGCGATAACTCAACCATCTCCTGTTGTGAAGTACTGAATAATCTTATATTTCCGGCACACGAACAACACCATAACAACTCATTTCTTGTCGCAGCCGTTGTGATGGGACAAAGCAATATGGCAGCAGGTGCTACAATCGGTTCAAACCATAACAGCCGGGCTAACGACAACGAAATTAAAGCCGGCAGGGGATTCTGGCCCGGCCTGTGCACAAGTGTCAAACATTCATGCCGCTTTGCCTCATTTGTTCTTCTTGTCAAATCAGATTATCCTGCTGAGCTTGATATACCGTTGCCATTCTCACTTCTTAATAATAATATCTCAAAAAATCAGCTTGAAATCATGCCAGCGTACTGGTGGCTGTATAATATGTACGCACTGGCCCGTAACTCATGGAAATTTCAGCATCGCGACAATCGCGTGATGAAAACCCAAAACATTGAATTTGATCCTTTTGCACCGGATACTATCGAGGAGATCTACCATGCCCGGCATTTGCTGGAAATATGGACCGCAAAAGCCGGTTTGCGGCAAAAAGGAGATACAATCAATAACACAAATGATGAAAAGCTCTTAAAACTGGGCCGCCAGCTTCTGACTGGTAAAGAAGACATTGTTAACGGACTGGAAGTGTTGGGTGAAAACATGGAAAACTCCAAAAGGAAACAGTTTATATTAAAAACATACAGGGGATACCATGCCTATACTGATATCTTACATTTCTATGCCGTTAAGAATCTGATAAATTACCTGATTTCCCATCCAAAAGCAACATTCACATCTATGTGCAATGATTTAAAAGGTAAACGGGTAAAAGACTGGATTAATCTTGGCGGCCAGATAATGCAAGCGAAAGATCTGGATAAAATGCGCTCGGATATAACCTCGGGTAAACTCAGCTCCTGGGAAAAAATCCATAAAAGATATGATGAACTCTGGAAAAAGTACCCGGTTGATAAACAAAAACATGCTTTTGCAGTACTTTGTGATTTGTATGGTAAGGAAACCATCACGGGATCTGATTGGGAGTCTGCCCTGAACAAGGGACTGGAGATTCAGGAATATATACGCGATCAGGTTTATGTTTCACGCAAAAAGGATTTTGACAATCCTTACCGGCAATCAACGTTCAGGAATCTGGATGAAATGACAGCTGTTGTCGGAACCATTGATGACAACGGATTTATCATCCAGGTAAAAAAGGAAACTGAAGATTTTAAAATACTTTTAAAGGATATCAGGAAAAAGATCTGATTTTTCTGGTATCTTAAAATAATTATTTACAAACAATATCATTTAAGTGAAAGGAGAGAATACATGAATTTAACAGATCCAAAATATTCAAAGTATGCTTTGGTTCAGGAAATGATGCAGACAACCGGAGCGGTGAAAAAATTTGATCCGGACAAGACAAAAAAAGCAGCCGAAGAAATAAAAGCTGTTGGCAAACTCTTTCTTACAGGAGAGGGTTCAAGCCGTATCTTTCCTGCCAAGAATGCCATTCGCAAAGCATTAACCTGGGGTATTGATATTGCCATATCTACTGATGGCTCACGCCAGGCTGCACAATATGATCTGTCCAGATTTGCAGTTTTCTGCGCTTCAAATTCAGGGCGCACCAAAGAGGTCGTTTTACTGGCCAAAAAGCTCGGTTCAGCAGGAAACAAACACAGGTATGGATTGACTGCAAATAACGATACTCTTCTGGAAAAGGAATGCACCCGGACATTTGTTTTGAACTGTGGATGGGAACAGGCCGTGGCAGCTACAAAAAGCGTTATTGAACAAACCCTGTTTTATGAATCTGTTCTCTGGAATATTATGGGGGTGGATAAAAAAAGCGAATGCTCGAAATTACCCGGCTTAATTGAGAAAGCTCTGACCCAGTCTATTGACAAGGAAATTGTTGAACTGGCAACCAAAGCGACCACCATTTATTTTGCAGGCTATAATGACGGTGTGGCTGAAGAATTAACTCTTAAGACCAACGAGATCACACGGAGAAAATCAGATTTCCTTGAGGGCACCTATGCAGTACATGGTATAGAAGAAGTAATGGATAAAAACGATGTTGTGTTTGTGGTTGATCCCATTGAAGAGGAGATTGAAAAGTTTCAGGAAGTCCTGGTAAAAGGTGTCGGACTGAATGTTATTGCCATTGCTGACAGAGATACTCCTTTTAAAACCATCCGTGTGCCTTCAGCCGGGGAAATGAATCCCTATGTTTTCTTAAGCGCCGGCTGGAACCTGCTGGTTGAAATCGGTCTGTCAACCGGTATCGATCTTGATAAGCCCGAACGTGCCCGTAAAGTCGGGAATGAACTGATAGAATAGCAACATTATCCTTTTTCCCGGAAATTCCATAAACAGGAAATTACCCTGTTAATCATGTCTTTGGTTTGAACTTCGGAAAATAAATGATAAATTTAATTTACCAAAAATCAATTTTCTTTTAACCAAAAAATAAAAAGTATGAAACTCAAAAAATTAATGCCCCTGTTGATCCTGGCCATGATGGTATCTTTAGTCAGCTGCAAAAAGAGTCCTGAAAAACTGATTGCTAGAACCTGGAAGGTGACCAATGTCGTATCAAAAGGAACATACAACGACAGTATTTTTCAGGCACTCAAAGCTGATTTGATGAAAGTGGAAATGACATTCAAAGACAACAAGTATACTATGACATCAGACGGTAATGTCATTGAAACCGGAACCTATACCTGCGAAAACGATAAACTTGTGGTTCAAACCGAAGGGGGTATGAACATGGATGCAATCGTTACCAAGGAAAATCTGACGCTTGATACACCCGATTTTATGACCACACTTATACCTCAATAGATATAAACCATCTAAACTAAATACAATGGGTTTATTCGATAAATTATCCAAAGCCATTACAACTCCCCAGGAAAAGGCAAATTATGTTTCTCTTCTCTCATCAGCCGGTATTAACATTCCAAACCTGGGTGTGTCAATGGAGAAAGGAGTACTCACAGTTACCGGAACGGTCCCTGACGGACCTACTGCCGAAGCTGCTGTTGCAGCACTAAAAAAAGCTCCCGGAGTAACTGAAGTAAAAAACTACCTTGAAGTGGAGGATCTGACTTCCAAACATATCATGATGAAAGTAGTCACCAAAAGTTCCAACCTGAATATCCGGAAAGGACCTGGCACTGAGTTCCCTATCGTAGGAAAAGCTGCTCACCATTCGCAGGTGCAGTTAATTAAGAAGATGTATAACGGATGGTATTACATTAAATCAGCCGACGGGACCGAAGGATTCTGCTCTACTGATTACCTCGCACAGGTATAGATGTTGTACAGATCATATAGGCCGGGATTTCATACCCGGCTTTTTTTCTATCATGCTGCATCCATCATTCCTGAAAAAGTCAGTGGTTTTATAACCACAACCCTGAGGACTTGTTGTTCATCATACCGAAAGGCAGATGGAAAATTTACATGGGTAAGATAACACATTGTTGCTGTGAGTTTATCAATACAGGTCATAGCAGTATATGGATCGTTAATCCCGGGCGATAATGCTCTTGCAGCTATTTCCACCATCTGGTGCATTGCAAATTCGGCATCCTGGGTGGGTGTTCTTTTATTTCCCAGGATGAATGAGTTTCTGATCTGTTGTTTAATTTCATCTTCATATTGCTGATTTGAATATATCTGAACCAGCTCGATATTTTCCGGCAGGAAAAAACCCGGCCTGCTGTCAATCAAGAGCAATACATCATTTGTAACGGCTATCTTCAATAAGCTTTCATTATCTATAGCCTGAAGATATCCTTCCTGATTGTTTAATACAGTGTCATGATAAGTAAATTTATCTTTCAGTTCATCTGGTTGGATTTTCGTCCCTTCATCATATTCTTCACCAAGTTCGTCCGGAAACAGTTTAATGATACCCCATTTAAGGTTATCAGCTGCTACAGATATAACCTGGTCAGCCTGTATGCTGACAAATATATGGTGAATAAATACAACCAGAAGAAATATATTTGCAATGGCGAGGATAATTGCAAACAAGACTGAGATTTCGGGTACAAATGCCTGTAAACCGTTCGTATTTATTGTCCGCAAAATCAGCAGGCAATAAATAAATGTTGCAATATAACTTCCCAGTACTATCTGGTTTAGCTTGTCATGCATAAAATTGCGCAGCAACCTGGGACCGAATTGTGATGATGCCAGGGTTAGCGCAACCAGCGTAATTGAAAAAACCGTACCGGCTACTCCAATCATGGCTCCGGCAGTGATTGATAATATACTTCTGGCAGAATCGGCATCCCCGATAAGAAAGAAACTGAAGAAGCCCGCAGGCTGATTAACCATTAAAGTATCCAGACAGGTAAGACCAACCGCCATAACAATGGCGGCAATGACCATTACCAGCGGGATAAACCAAAAACTGCCTGCCAGCAATTCCCTGATGTATTGAAAATCTGAACGCAAAGATTAATTAATGGCTGTTCGTGCTATCTCAATGCCCGATGGATAATTAATATCCCCGGCATCGGCTACCGGACCTCTTTTTAAAACTACTTTGTTGCCATTGGAGGCATCTGTGGCAATGATTGCCATTGGAATATCCGAGTCTTCGATTTTTTTCTTTCCAATATGACTAATGATTAGTTTTCCCAGCTTCTCATTTGAAAGCAATCCGAATCGTGAAAGAGAAATAGCTGAAATATCCAGCTCATTAACAGCTTTTAATACACCAATATGTGCGGCACCCAATACAGCACCCCCACCAAGGGCCAATCCAATTTTTTTCTTCATGAGATAACTTCACATTGAACCAACAATCCAGGATCTTTATTATTCTGTAATTATTAAATATATACAAATTCTGATTAAGATTTGCAGAAATATTCCCTCGAATTCCGAAGTTTTTCTTTCAAAGAATAAAAAATATCAGCCATTGACGGATCGAAACAACTGAAAATTCGAAAAGACATCACAGAGCATCTAACTTTAAAGAAGGAGACATTCAGTCATTTTCAGTTTCAGTTTCAGTACAGGAATGAGAATGACATACCATTAACAGCAAATGATTGCCGGCATTTGAATGGTTTGAACCATCGTGGTCTTTGAGCCATTTGTGCATTTTTCGATGGCATGCAGGGTTTTGTTCCAGCCTCCTATGTTAAGCCAGTAAAAGTTCTGACCGTCTTTATATCCCAACGGTATGAAAAAACCTTCCGGTCCCCCTTTCTTCCTTGCCTTCAGCGTAAGCGTATAAACCGTTGTATCTGCCGGGGCTTTATATATGCTCAGCGCCGGAGTATGGCCTTAAGACTGGAAATAAGTGCCGCCCGATGCATTAAATGACCCTGTTACAACCTGCCATGATGAGGCACCTGAATCGAAGTCCTTATCAACCTGTACGTCATTTCCGCAAACTGGCATGAGATACAAACAAAAAGAACAGGCAGAGTTATCGCACCCGGGTCTTCGCTGAAAAGAAAAAATTCAAAAAAGCCAAGACCAAAAGTCTGGTGATAAACCCGGCAAATGCCGTTATTTGTTTCAATTGAAATAGTAATTAAGTCCGATTGAATTGATTAACAAAAAGTTACTGAATTTTGTGATCTCATAACGTTCACTGCCTTTCGCCCTGATGTCTGTCCCGATATATAATTCGGGAAGTATCTTAAGATCAAGTGTAAGTCTGTCAGTCAGATATAACTGAGAGCCAAATCCCAGGCCAAAAATTACTCCGCCGTAATTAGCCGAAAGTATTTCAGATTGCTGGTATAAAGGATATGATATTTTTTCAAAATGATTGAATGCAATGGACAAATCGAAATCCAGATACGGTATGAACCTCTTTACATCAGGTGTATTAAAATGCCTTTTATAACTCAGATACCTGACAAAATGATTGGTACTTTTACCTGAAAATCCATCTTCCATACTGGTATATTCCATAAAGGATATATGATAGGCAAAATCCACGGCTCCTTTGCCCATCTTAAATCCAAAAAGGAATCCATATCCAAAATTCGGCTTAAGTTTAGGTACCAGAATTGTCTCATCATCAGTAGTAAAGAACGATGCACCATCGTAACTTCCTGCCAGGATAATATAATCAACCGCCAATCCTGTATATGGCTGGATCCTGATCTCCTGGGCACCTGCAGCCAGAGAGAAGCACAACAATCCGCTTAGGATCAAATGGTGAATAAGTTTCATATTCATAGGTTTCAATTATATAATAAACATCAGAAATGTCCTGTTTTTTAAGAATAAGACCATTTATAATTCACAGTATGATCATTTCAAATTAACCAGCAAGTAATAAACAGACCATGTGTTCTTACTTTAACAAAGCAAGTTATTAAAATTTATAAAACAGCCATCTCAGATTTTATTATATTTAACTTTCTTTATCCGCAACCTTTGATTCAAAAATTAAGCTAAATTTCAAAAATGGATTTATTAATCATTGTTGTTGAACAGAGCTTCAAATCCTGCAAGGGTATAGAACCCTGACAGGATTAGTACGGATAGAAGATCTCCAAACCAGACAAAATTGAATGAACAGCGTTTTTTGTGGTATAATTTTTGCTCAATTGCTGCGTTAATATCTCAATGGTATTTGTAAGGTGCTCAAATGAACTTATATGCAATCTGTAAACCCTATCCTGCCAAGACTCCTGCTCTTATTCTGTCTTTTTCCCGGCACGCTTCCGGCACAAAAATTTACCATAAGCGGCATTGTTTCTGAAGAATCGGGAGGTGAAAAAATCATTGGCGCCAATATCTATGATTCTCTGACGTTCAAAGGAACTGTCACAAACAATTTTGGCTTTTACAGTCTTTCGCTTGACAAAGGTAAGGTCTGCCTGGTTTGTTCATTTATAGGCTATGCATATCATAGTCAGCGGTTTAACCTGAATAAAGACACAGTGATAAACCTGACACTATCGCCGGTGCTTGAGATAGAAGAAGTAACCATCACGGCTGATAAAGCAAAAGACATGGTAAAAAGTACCCAGATGGGCAATATGTCTATTCCCATGAAACAGGTTAAATCGTTACCTGTTATCCTTGGTGAGGTGGATATTTTGAAAACCCTGCAGCTTATGCCGGGCATAAAAGCGGGCAATGAGGGCACCAGCGGAATTTACGTGAGGGGCGGCGGGCCTGACCAGAACCTTTTTTTACTTGACGGGGTGCCTGTATATAACATCAATCACCTGTTCGGCTTTTTTTCTGTATTCAATGCAGATGCCATACAGAATATTTCGGTGTATAAAGGCGGTTTCCCCGCACGCTATGGCGGCAGGCTTTCCTCGGTAATAGATATCAGGATGAAAGACGGGAATGCGAAAGAGTTCCAGGGTGAAGCAGCTGTCGGGCTGATATCTTCCAAAGTCTCACTTGAGGGGCCGATTGTCAAAAACAAATCCTCTTTCATCGTCTCATTCAGGCGAACTTATTTCGACCTTTTTCTCAATCCTGTTCAGAAACTTATCAACGACAATACAAAATCGGGTTACTACTTCTATGATTTTAACGGAAAAATCAACTACCGGCTGTCGGACAAAAGCAGGATCTTCCTGAGCGTATACAGCGGCCTCGATAAAGCCTATTCAAAAGAAAAACACGAATGGGAAAACTACGAACGTACCTTAAAGACACATTATAATTCAAAAAATGCAATTTACTGGGGAAACATAACGGCTGCCCTGAGATGGAACTACATGGCGTCGAAAAAGATTTTTACAAACACGACACTTACTTACAGCAGGTATCAGTTTGACCTCGCACTGCACAATGAACAGAATACCAAACCAGTGGCTCAATCTGAAGATTTTATCCATTCCAGCCGGTATTTTTCCGGTATAAATGACTTTTCGGGCAAGGTAGAACTGGACTTTATCCCATCGCCTGCACATTATATCCGGGGCGGGTTCAACTATATCTATCATATCTTTCACCCCGGCATCTCAGTAACACATTTAAAAAATATCGGACAGTCAATTGAAAGGGATACAACAATCGGCAACAGGGACATATTTTCTCACGAAGCTTTTGTATTTATAGAAGATGACCTGACAATTTCCAAAAAACTAAAAGCCAATATCGGAATGCATTACTCCAGTGTCCTGGTCAAATCGGCCTTCTATCAGTCACTGCAACCCCGTATATCTGCAAGATACCTGTTAACAAACAACTGGTCGGTGAAAGCATCCTATATCAGAATGGTGCAATATATTAACCTGCTCACCAACACAACTGTCGGACTGCCAACAGACCTGTGGCTGCCTGTTACCGATAAGGTTAAACCGCAGCAATCCGGCCAGTACGCTCTGGGAACAGCCCTGAGGCTTTTCAAAGACTTCAGCCTTAGCCTGGAAGCATATTATAAAACAATGAACAACATCATTGAATATAAAGAAGGGGCATCTTTTTTCAATCAATCAGGCGGCTGGGAAGATAAAATTGCATCAGGGAAGGGCTGGTCGTATGGCGCTGAAACACTTGTTGAAAAAAACGAGGGTAAAACCAGGGGCTGGATAGGATACACCCTTTCATGGACTGACAGGCAGATTGATGAAGTGAACTTCGGCAAGGTCTTCCCTTACCGTTACGACCGCAGGCATGACATCAGCATTGCCCTTACACGTTATATTAGTGAAAGGATTGCTGTGGGTATTACATGGGTTTATGGAACAGGGAGGGCCATAACCCTGGCAAAGCAAAAATACCCTTCGCTGATGGAATATTTCAATTCCTCCTCCTGGTATCCGCAGGATAACATCATTTACTATCCTTCAGAAAATTCCATTATTGAACATTATGAAAGCAGGAACGGATTCAGGGAACCCGCTTACCACAGGCTTGACTTCAGCGCCAATTTCCATAAAAAAGTCAGATGGGGGGAACGAACATTCAGTTTTGGAATATACAATGTGTACAACCGGCAAAATCCTTTTTACCTCTATTATGGCCATAAATACAGTATTTCGTCCTCAAGTGAAAATATCTACCTGTTGCAGCGCAGTTTTTATACCATAATGCCTTCAATCCGTTACAGCCTGAAGTTTTAATCAGAATATGCTATGAAAAGAACCCTCAAAACAATGATTGCATTTACAGGAATAGTCTTTTTATCATCCTGTGTAAAAGTGCTTGACTATGATATACCTGAAGATGAAAAAAGAATTGTGGTGAACGGCATTCTCTCTAACCTCGATACTTTTAGTGTAAACATAAATAAAAGCCTGCATATCCTCGACCGGCTGGGGACTAAACCTGTTAACGACGCCCTTGTGCAACTATACCGGGACGAGGTTCCCGTTGTTGAAATGAATGAAGGTATAAATGGCCTGTATTCATCAGCATTTGTTCCGGATATCAATCATACCTACCTGCTTAAAGTTTCGGTGCCAGGCATGAGAACAGCAACTGCTCAATGTGTCCTGCCCTCTTCTGTACCAATTGAAAAAGCAGACACAACTTTGATAATACATGAAGACCCTTATAATGTAAACATGTTTTATACCCCGGGAATTAAAACCACCATCGTTTTCAATGATCCGGCAGAAACAGAAAACTACTACGAACTGGAAGGAGTTATCAGTTATCTGAATGCCCGGTATTATACCGATGAAGATACATTTTATATTACAGGATATAACAGGTCTTCAATGTATTCAAATGCCTCCTCAAACGATCCTGTAATTGAATATTCTGTTCATTCCGGGCATATATTTCAAAGTAATAATGAATCAGAGACCATGTCCGGGGATAAATTACTTTTTGCTGACCGGCTGATCAATGGTATGAAATACAGCCTGAACGTTGATTTTTATTCTTACCTGTTTGATTTATCTCATAAGTCCGTTGACAGTGTCAGGCTGGATATCCGGCTGAAATCTGTAAACAAAGACTACTACACCTACATGCAACTGCTTGAAGGGCACATGCAGGCCAAAAACGACCCGTTCAGCGAACCTGCACAGGCATATACAAATATAGAAAACGGACTGGGAATCCTGGCAGGAATGTCGGAATCGGTGTATTCCATCGAACTTAACAAAACACAAAAAACTGAATAATTGTTAATGATTAAGCTGATCAAACCATATAACCTGAAGATAATTGTCTTTGTGATCTTTACACTGTCTGGCAATATATCTCCGATGTTTGCACAAACTGCCGTAGTAAGCGGCATCGTTGAAGATGCCGGCAGCGGTGAAAAGCTTATCGGGGCTGGTATTTATAATGATGACAAAACACATGGCACGGTATCAAACAATTATGGATTTTTCAGTCTGACCGTTCCGGCAGGACTCACCACACTGCATTTTTCTTATCTGGGATACAAGGAAACTGTGGTTACAGCCAATCTGCAAAAAGACACCTCTTTTCATATCAAACTGGTTCCGTCGCTTCTGCTTGAAGAGGTAACCATCTCATCAGATTATTTATTAAAAAACATTCATTCTTCGCAAACCGGACTCATTGAATTACCTGTAAAAAGCCTGATTACACTGCCTTACATTATGGGAGAAAGCGATCTTCTAAAAGCCATACAACTTATGCCGGGCATCCAGTCCGGAGGAGAGGCCTCAAGCGGTATTTATGTCCGCGGTGGCAGTCCCGACCAGAACCTCTTTTTATTGGACGGGGTGCCGGTCTACAATGTCAACCATCTTTTCGGTTTTGTTTCGGTATTCAATACCAGTGCCATACGAAATGTTTCTGTACTAAAGGGAGGCTTCCCTGCCCGTTATGGAGGAAGGCTTTCATCGGTCATTGATATCAGGATGAAAGAGGGCAACAACAAAGAGTTTCACGGCGAAGGCTCAATAGGGGTGGTTGCTTCAAAGATCAGCCTTGAAGGGCCCATTATTAAAGACAAAACATCATTCATTGTCTCTGCGCGCCGCTCTTACCTTGATGTGCTGGCACAGCCTGTTGTAAAAGCCATAGACGATTTTGCCACCGTAAGGTATTATCTGTATGATGCCAACGCCAAAATAAACCATCAGGTAAATAAAAACAACCGTATATTCCTCAGCCTCTATCTTGGCGATGATGTTGGATTCTACAGGTACAACGATAAATACATCTATGATGAAATAAAATACACCCGGCAGGACAAAACAGGTATTCAGTGGGGAAATATTACTACCGCATTAAGGTGGAACAGCATCATCAGCAACCGGTTGTTTGCCAATACCACGCTTACCTGTTCACGCTACAGGTTTAAATTGTATGATACTGACAAGAAAACCACAGAACCGGCAAGACCTTCAATAAATTCAAGGTACAGCTGGACGTACCTCTCGGGGGTAACCGATTATTCCGTAAAAAGCGAGTTTGATTATGCTCCTTCCCCGGGCCATTATATAAGGTTTGGCGGCAGTTATACCTATCATGATTTTAATCCCGGCACCAACGAATACCATTACCAGGGTGCCGATTATGCCGATATGGTTGATAAACAATTTGGCACTGCAAGTATTACTGCTTCTGAAATAAGTTTTTATATAGAAGATGATTTTGACCTGGCTGAACGACTGAAAGTGAATGCAGGAGCACACGCATCTTCTTTTTTTGTGAGGTCTGAAAAATATTATTCGCTGCAGCCGAGAATTTCAGCCAGGTACCTTTTCGCAAAGAATCTTTCGGTAAAGGGGTCGGTGGCCAATATGGTGCAGTATATTCATCTGTTAACCAACTCTTCGGTAAGCCTTCCTACCGACTTATGGCTGCCGGCAACCGATCAGGTCAAACCCGAAAACTCCTGGCAATATTCTGCTTCCGTGGCTTTCCCGGTTAAGAATACACTGGTGGTTACCACTGAAGTTTTTTATAAAACCCTGAACAACATTATCGAATACCAGGACGGCCAGACTTACCTCAACTCAAATGCCGACTGGGAAACCATTGTAGAAACCGGCAAAGGGTGGTCGTACGGACTGGAGTGGCTTATTGAAAAACGCGAAGGAAAAACCACAGGATGGCTGGGTTACACCCTGGCCTGGAGCAATCGTCAGTTTACAGCTATCAATAAAGGCGAAGTATTTCCTTTCAAATATGACCGCCGGCACGATATCAGTCTGGCCATAATCCATAAGCTGTCAGAAAAACTTGATATTGGCCTTGTATGGGTATTTGGCAGCGGAACCGCATTAACGCTCCCTGCACAGAAATTCATATCTGCATTGCCGCTTTTCAATCCGCAAGAGAGCACTTATTACTGGGAACATTCTGTAAATCAAGAAATAGAATATATTAAAAGCCGTAACAGTTTCAGAATGCCTTCCTATCACAGGCTTGACCTGTCCTTTAATTTTCATAAACCGCTGAAATGGGGAGAACGTACCCTGAGCCTCGGTTTATACAATGCATACAGCCGGAATAATCCTTTTTATATTTATATAGGCCAGAACTACGACTGGTATGGGATGGGGAGCGGCGAACCGGTAGTGAAAAAAGTAAGCCTTTTCCCTGTCATACCTTTCATCAGTTATAATTTCAGATTTTAACAGTGAATTCCAAATTATCAGAGTTTCAATGAATACCAAAATGAAGAAACATGACAGCATACATTGTCAGATGACAAATAAAACCAATACAAGGATGAATTGGCAGTCTTTTATTCTTTCGGTACTATTTGTAATGACAGCTTGCGAAAAGATCATTGATTATCCGGTCTCCCCCGGCGAATTAAATGTCGTGGTAAACAGCATCCTCAATACCGATAGCACGATATCGGTAAACATCAGTAAAAGTGTCGGGATTCTTGATACCAGCAGTGCACCTTATATTCACAATGCCTCTGTTAATCTTTATGAAAACAACGAGCCTGCAGGTTCAATGAAATATCAGGGTAATGGATTCTATGCCCTGGACGGATTTGTACCTGAAGCCGGAATTGAATATGCGGTGGCAGTGAATGCTCCCGGAAAAGACAATATCAGGGCATCCTGCATGATCCCCGAACCTGTGCCGATTATTTCGGCAGATACCATCCTGCGTTTAATTGATAATGATGTATATTACAAAAGCTATACGTATGATGTAATTCTTACGGTCCGGGATCCGCCGGGATTAAGCAATTTTTACGAGATCATCCTGTTTCAAAAAACATTGTATACATATCCCGACACAGTATACAGCATATATTCACGGCGTTTCTGTACAGATGACCCTGTTTTTGAGTACTACAGAATAAACAATGATGTTTACCCGCTGGCCCTGAACCTTGACACTGAGATGCTCAATGCCTCTGCTGTCTATTTTTCCGACAAGTTACTGGATGGTAAAAAGTTTACCGTAAAATTTTCTCTTGAACAATGGAATATAAACGGGATGTATTATATATACCTGAGATCGCTCACCAAAGACTATTATTTGTACCTGGCCTCGCTGGCATACTATAACCAGGCCAGTGGCAATCCTTTCAGCGAAAGGGTGCAGTTACATTCAAACATCAGCAACGGACTGGGTATTTTTGGCGGCTACAGCAGCGCAGCAGACAGTTTTTATGTTGGCATGCAATAAATATCTTAAAAGAACCTGTTTATAAAAATCAATCACAAAATTACTCAAGAGACTGAAGTGTTGGAATATTCAAAATCATTAGAATTGCAGTTAGCATTTAAACAGGCAGCCGGATTTGAGCACTTTAAAAATACAATGGCGAAAACTTCACTTTGTCAATACGGTTGATCTCCAGGGCAGGAAAAGGGATTTTGATCAGGTTGAAAACACGGAAAAGGCTCTTTACCCACTTTTTCTTACAGGGAATTCTCGAAAAATCGACATCCAGTGAAAAGAGAAACTGCCGGTATCTTTCAAGATGAGGGAAAGGCTCACCCTTGTAGTATTCAGGATTCTCAAACTCCTTGATCATCCCGTTCCCGCTGTAACCAAAAGCAATATTTATCCAGCCGGGGAATTTTTCAATGCCTGTTAACTTTCGGATATTGGCTGACAGCCATTGTGTATGCCCGTTATAATCGAGGAAAAAACGTTCCACATGAGTCTCTCCGAGAATTGTATGGTATTTTGGATAAATGCTTGGAGAATAGGAAAATTTCATTAACAATATCTGTTCATTGAACAGCGCTTCCTGTGCTGTGAATAGTAAAGCTCCAAAAGCATTGGCTGCCATATCCGGCCATGAAAATCCCCATCCCTCATACAATCCGTCAAAGATCTCAACAGGTGTTTGAAAAACCAGTCCGACAGGTCCCCCATACAGCAGTGCTTTCTTCTTGTCCATCCCTGCCCAGCGGAATGCATAATATGCCGTGTAACTCTCATGGTATGCACAGTAAGCATGTCCTGCTTTATCCATCTGCAGGTAACCTTTTGAATCATCATAAAAATGAAAAGGAACCCGTTCCTTGTCTTTGTACCAGATAAAGCTCAGAAAAGAAAGTCCTGCGGCATAAATCCCGGCTTCAGTTGCTATAACGGTATTTAAACGCTTTTTATTCAACTCATCAGAATAATGAAGTATCACATCTCTCCCCTGCAGCATAACAGAGTCAGGCACAATATCCAAAGGCATATATAAACCATGACGCTTTGCGGTATATGTGAGATCCACCGCATTCTGCCCACAGGCATTTCCTTTAAAAATCAGCGCCATGAATGTTAACACAGCCAGTAACATGATATGCAACTCCCTTTTCATACTCTGTAAAAGGCCCCGGGTTTAAATGGTCAATGCCGTCATTTATTATTCCGCAAGGCAATTTAGTGAATATTGATAACCGGGCATCATATTTAAAAGGCTAATTTAAGCGCTTTGATATGTAATGATCAGGTCAGGCACTTTAAGATCTGTATTGAGAAGACGAGGATCCTGGATGGACACGAAATCGTATTACCCGGTCTTTCTTATATTCAGATTAAAAATCACTGTTCATATATCACATTGAATGCATTATATTGGTAATTTTAAAATCTGTTTAAATTAAATGATATAAAAAGAAATGCAATGACAGGAATATCAAAGAATGTTCTTATAGCAGTTACATTTATTCTGTGTTGCCAGCATATGCAGGCTTATCCGGGAAAAATCATGAAATCGTTTCCATTGCCGGGAAAATTTTGCACCGGAATGGCTTTCGATGGTCATCACCTGTGGATTGCGGACTATAAAACAGATCTCATTTATAAGCTTGATCCGGAATCCGGCAACATCCTGTATCAAATTCCTTCACCCGGTTTCTGGCCGATGGGATTAGCCTGGGACGGAGAAAACCTCTGGAATGTTGACAAGCAACAGAAAAAAATTTTTAAGATCGATTCACAGGACGGTACGGTCCTTTTAACCATTGATGCACCTGGCAGCCAGCCCGAAGGACTCACCTGGGACGGAACAACTCTTTGGGTGGGTGATGCAGGGAATCAAACAATCATGAAAATTGATCTGAGTGACGGTACTGCCGTTAAAAAGCTTGATGCGCCGGCCCGGTCGGTAAACGGACTTACAACGGATGGTCAATACCTTTGGAGCAGCGACCGGTACCTGAACGAGATATACATGATTGATCCTAAGTCAGGCGAAGTGATTATGATTGTTGATGCTCCCGGTCCGTATCCCAGAGGCCTGGCATGGGACGGCAAATACCTGTGGAATGTTGACTATCAGACAGATTCCGTGTATCAGATTGTCCGTCAGGACGAAGAAACATTCAGGCTGAAGGAGACCCGGAAAGCACAAATCACATTTACCCACCAGGCTAAAGTCTATGGTAAAGGAGTATTGAAAAATCTGGATGTTTTCATCGCAAAACCCGAAAACATGCCCCAGCAAAAAATTCTGGATATATCATTTTCACCGCAGGACCATATCCTGAAAAAAGACCGCTGGCATCAGCAGATCGCCTTTTTCAATTATCAGAATATACAGCCAAACGAAACTGTAGAATCAATGATGATGATACAGGCAGAGGTTTCCGCCGTAAGGTATTTTATATATCCTGATAAGATATGTCCCCTGGAGTCCGTCCCTGCAGAAATCAGTCAGCTATTCACAGCCAATGGCAGCAAATACATGACCGATGATCCGTACATACAAAACCTGGTTAAAGAAATTGTCGGTGATGAGAAAAATCCGTATTGGATTGCCCGTAAGATATTCAATTATGTACGCAATAATCTTGAATACCTGATGGAGGGCGGCTGGAATGTCGCGCCTGTTGTTTTACAGCGCGGAACCGGTTCATGTTCGGAATATACCTTCAGTTTTATCTCTCTCTGCAGGGCTGCCGGACTGCCTGCCAGGTATGTCGGCTCGCTGGTTGTGAGGGGCGATGATGCCAGCCTGGATGAGTCCTGGCACCGCTGGCCCGAAGTATACCTGCCCAATTACGGCTGGATTCCCATTGATCCGCAGGGAGGTGACAAACCGTTGCCGCGTGACCAGGCCATGAACATCGGAAACTTACCCAACCGTTTTCTGATAACCACCCAGGGTGGCGGCGACTCGGAATACCTGGGCTGGTATTACAATGTGAATGAAAAATACCGGACAGAACCACAGGTACAGGTTCATATCGAAGCATTCGGAGAATGGGAGCCTCTGGAAAATGATTAACTGAGCTGTAACAAACCTGTCATTAGCTGCCATCAGTATCCGGATGCCTGCCCGTCTTTTCGTGATTCGGAAGCCCCGAAATAAACCTTGTTTTCTGAATCATACATAATGGCCTGGTAACCTCCGTATCCCCCCAGGTCATACCCGACCCGGTGACCTTTTTTCATCAGTTCACGAACTGATTCATAAGAAATACCCGATTCAAGATATAGCATACCCCCGTCAGTCATCTTTTCACCGGTCGGCTCTGAAGATCCGCTGTGCATTACACGGGGTGCATCGCCTGCCTCCTGCAGATTCATCCCGAAGTCCAGCAGGTTGACAACTATCTGTACATGGCCCTGGGGTTGCATGCTGCCACCCATAACCCCGAAGCTGATATAAGGTTCTCCATCCTTTGTAATGAATGCCGGTATGATCGTGTGAAAAGGTCTTTTGCCCGGCTGGTAGGAGTTGTTGTGTCCTTCCGCGAGGGTAAACAGCTCTCCCCTGTCCTGCAAAACAAAACCCAGTCCGGGTGGCACCATTCCCGAACCCATACCCCTGTAATTGCTTTGTATCAGCGATACCATATTACCCCATTGATCAGCTGTTGTCAGATAGATGGTATTTCCCGCTTCAATGATTCCGGCCTCATAAATGCTGGCAGATCTTTCAGGATGAATCAGTTTTCGCCGTTCATCGGCATATTTCTTTGAAATAAGGACTTCCACCGGAATTGATGCAAAATCAGGATCGGCATAATATTTAGCCCTGTCTTCAAATGCAAGTTTTTTGGCTTCGGTGAAACAATGGATGTAATCTGCAGAACCAAAACCCATTGCAGCAATATCATATCCTTCCAGGATATTCAATATCTGAAGTGCTGCTATTCCCTGTCCGTTTGGCGGCAGTTCCCATATTTCACAGCCCCGGTACGTTGTCGACACAGGATCAACCCATTCCGAATGATGCGAGGCAAGGTCTTCATAACTCAGGAATCCTCCCATCTTCTGAACATGGTCTGAAATGACCTCTGCAATCTCTCCTTTGTAAAACACGTCCCTTCCTTTGTCAGCAACAAGCTGCAAAGTATGCGCCAGATAAGGATTCCGGAATATCTCTCCCTTTGCGGGAGTGCGTCCTCCGGGCATATAGACTTCTTTAAAATTCGGATATTGCTCCAGTACCCGTGCATTTCTTTCTATATAGTAAGCGATCAGCTCTGTAACAGGAAATCCATCCAAAGCATAACCGATTGCCGGCTGTAATATCTCTTTTATTTCCAGCTTACCAAATCTTTTATGGAGTTCAAACCATCCGTCCACGCAACCCGGCACCGTCACCGGCAAAGGTCCAAGAGACGGGATTTTACTGTATCCATTTTGTTTAAACCATCCGGAGGTAAGCTTTCGGGGTGAGCGGCCGCTGGCATTCAATCCATATAGTTTCCCGGTTCCGGCATCCCATACAATGGCAAAAAGGTCGCCGCCTACACCGCATCCGGTAGGCTCAACCAGACCAAGTAATGCATTGGCTGCAATTGCCGCATCCACCGCTGAACCACCTTTTTTCAGGATATCAATGGCTGCCTGTGTTGCTAACGGCTGACTTGTTGCAGCCATACCATGCCGGGCTATCACTTCCGAACGGGTGGCAAATGTATATCCCGTGATTCTATCCTGTGCACTCACCGCAGAATAAACGAGTGACAGGACAACCAGTGTTTTTATAACTGTTTTCATTTTAAATGGCTTTTTTTCAATAAAGTCAGATTATCATGTTTTTAAGTTAAGATTTATTTTATCAGAAACAAAGTTTAATAAGGGTACATACAGCTAATTTATGATTTAAAATTTTATTGGATAAATATATATCTTCCGCTTCCTGGCCACCAAAATATCCAAACTGATAAGTGTCATTACTTCTTCCTTGTTTTTGCAGTAACTTCATGTCTCAATTCATAACCATCATGGTTACCTATAGTGCAGGAAATAAAGGAGAACGCGTACGGTCAGACTGCTTTGTCAGTTTAACCCCTGCGTCAGACAGGGGCATTATTATCAATATAAACAGCAGTGTGAAAACGATGTACGGAGAGTCGATTGAGGCACTCTGCAGGGATATGCTGGATTTTTACGGGATCAGACATGCTGAAATTGAGATTGAAGACAGGGGAGCTTTGCCTTTTACCCTTGCTGCCAGGCTGGAAGCTGTAATCAGAAAGCATATCGGTACAGATAAAGAATACCTGCTGCCCATGCTGCCACAGAACATTTATTCAACCCGGCGTGAAAACGACCGGATCACACGTTTATACCTGCCGGGAAATAACCCGAAACTTATGATCAATGCCGGTATATACGAAAGCAATGGTATTATCCTTGATCTGGAAGATTCTGTTGCCCCTGATAAAAAATATGAGGCCCGCTTCCTGGTGCGTAATGCCCTCAGAACGGTTGATTTTTACGGGAGTGAGCGCATGGTCAGGATCAACCAGCTTCCTGCCGGGTTTGATGACCTGGCTTATGTCATACCGCATCATGTGAACCTTATCCTGATACCAAAGTGCGAGAGTGCAGATCAGGTTCTTCAGGTTGATGCGAAGATATCGGAGATAATGGATCATAAAGGTGATGCTGTTTACCTGATGCCCATCATTGAAAGTGCTTCAGGAGTCATGCATGCCTTTGAAATTGCCGGTGCCTCCGAAAATGTGGTTGCCCTGGCAATCGGACTTGAAGATTATACTGCCGATATCGGAGCACAGCGTACTGCCGGAGGAAAAGAATCATACTATGCCCGGTGCACGGTAGTAAATGCTGCCAGGGCTGCAGACATTCAGCCCATCGACTCGGTGTTTTCCGATATCGATGACCTTGATGCACTGGCCATCAGTGCCAGGGAATCAAAAGCACTTGGTTTTGCAGGCATGGGCTGTATCCATCCGCTCCAGGTTCCGGTTATTAATGAATCATTCCTCCCGACAGAAACCGAAATCGAAAAGGCAAAAAAAATAACCGTGGCTTTTGAGAAGTCTGAAAAAGAAGGTATCGGTGTGGTTGCCCTGGAATCCAAAATGATTGATCCTCCGGTTGTCAAAAGAGCGCTCAGAACTATTGAGCAGGCCATAAATGCAGGAAAATTATCAAAAGACTGGAGGGATGGCTATGGGAAATAAACTTGTTAAGAATGCTGCAGGCAGGATGGTCCCTCTTGAGATAAACGGCCAGCCTGTTACCCCTTATATGGGAGTTGGCAAATATCATCCCCGGGGCATAAAACATGCCCCTCCAATCGCATCATGCGCCGATTACCCGTCTGATGGCAATAAACTGGTACCTTCCTTGAAAGAAGCGTTGAAAAAATGCGGGCTGAAAGACGGAATGACCATATCCACCCACCATCATTTCAGGGAGGGCGACCTGGTGGCCAATATGGTATTTGATTGTGCAAGTGAACTTGGTGTGAAGGGACTGCGCTGGTTTCCCTCGGCCTCCTTTCCATGTCATGCTTACCTGATGAAATACCTTGACGATGGTACGATCAGCCATATCGAGGGCAGTATGAACGGCCCCCTTGGCAGGTATTGTTCCGAAGGGAAGATGAATAAAACCGCCGTGCTGCGTTCTCATGGCGGCCGTTACCAGGCTGTACAGGATGGGGAGGTAAAAATAGATATTGCGGTCATAGGTGCAGGATGTGCCGATACCTTTGGTAATGCCAACGGACTTGAAGGTCCGTCAGCCAGCGGAGGGCTCGGATTCGCACTGGCCGATTCACAGTATGCCGATAAAGTGATTGTCGTGACAGATAATCTCGTACCTTTCCCCTGTATTCCATGGCAGATACAGGGTAACTATGTGGATTGCACGGTACAGGTGGATAAAGTGGGAATCCCGGAAAAGATTATCTCCGGTACCACAAAAGTCACAAGAAGTCCCGACCGCCTGCTGATCGCAGAGATGACTGCGCGGTTTTGTGATGTAACAGGGATCATACATGACGGATTTTCTTTCCAGGCCGGTGCAGGAGGAACCTCCCTTAGCATAGGTATCTACTTTGGTGATATCATGCGAAAAAAAGGGATCAGGGCCCGTTTTGCCCGGGGAGGCAGCAATAAGTACCTTGTCAGCATGCTTGAAGAAGGACTGGTGGACTACATCCTTGACGGCCAGACTTTCGATCTCGACGGTGTGCGCTCCATCCGTGATAATCCCGGGCATGTGATGACCAGTCCGTTCACAAGTTACAATTACCACGGCAAAGGTAATTTTGCCGGTATGGTTGATGTGGTGATTCTTGGTGCAACCGAGGTGGACATGAACTTCAATGCAAATGTGGTAACCCATTCTGACGGTTACCTGTTGCATGGTCTGGGTGGCTGGCAAAACTGCCTGTTCGGGAAAAATGTGATATTACCCATACCATTGTTCCGTGACAGGATACCGGTTATCCGTGAAGAAGTAACAACGATCTGCGGTCCGGGTGAACTCATCGATGTCATCATCACCGAAAGAGGTATCGCCATCAATCCTTTGCGGAAAGACCTGATTGAGAAAGCACGTAACGCAGACCTGCCGCTGAAAACCATCGGACAGCTCAGGGAAGAAGCCGAGAAGATATGCGGCAAACCTGAAAACCCGGTTTTCACGGATAAAATAGTTGCTGCCATCAAATGGGTGGACGGGACAATTATTGATGTAGTAAAACAAATAGCTGTTGACCGGTAGTATGCATTACTTGCTGCCGGTTTATGGCTGATGACCATCAGCTGCTGGCTGACAGATGTTTACCGGTTTGTGATAACCAAAGTCAACAGCTGAAAACTAAACGTGAAGCTTATGCCTAAACATACCATTGTAACAATGCCAGGTGACGGAATAGGCAGGCTGGTAATGAATGAAGCCATCAGGGTGATGGAAGCAGCAGGATTTGATTTCCAATGTATAGAAGGTAATATCGGATGGGAGTTCTGGTGCAAAGAAGGCAATCCCCTGCCCGACCGGACAATTCAGCTTCTTGAAAAGCACAAAACAGGCCTGTTTGGTGCCATCACATCAAAACCTAAAGATGAAGCAGCAACAGAACTGTCCCCCTGCCTGAGAGATAAAGGTTATATTTATGTCAGCCCCATTGTCAGGATGCGCCAGCATTTCAACCTCGATATCTGCATACGCCCATGCCGCACCTATCAGGGTAATCCGCTGAATTTCATCAGGAGGGGCCGGGGTGGTGAAGTTGAGGAACCATTGGTGGATGTGGTGATCTTCAGGCAGAATACCGAAGGATTGTATTGCGGGGTGGAGTGGAGCCATCCTGACGGCATTGTGTATGATGCACTGAAATCGCACCCAAATTTTATAAAGAATTTCAGCAATGTGCCCAGGGAGGAAATTGCCGTGTCAACACGAATTTTCACACGTCAAGCCACAGAAAGGATCCTGCGTGCAGCTTTCGGGTATGCCGTAAAGCATAATTATAAGTCAGTTACTGTCTGTGAAAAACCCAATGTGATCCGTGAAACATCAGGTATGATGTATAAGCTGGCCAAAGATATACAGAAGGAATTCGCCGGTATCGAATTGTGGAATACAAATATCGATGCCCAGATGATGTGGCTGACAAAAAATCCTGAGGATTATGGAGTGATTGTTGCCGGAAACATGTTCGGTGACATTGTTTCAGATGGCTTTGCCGGACTGATCGGGGGACTTGGTTTTGCATGCAGCGCCAATATCGGCAAAGAGGTTGCTGTGTTTGAGCCCACACACGGATCGGCCCCAAAATATGCCGGTTACTCCGAATCCATTGTTAACCCTATTGCGATGATCGGATCTGCATGCATGATGCTGGAATATCTCAATGAGAATGAATTGTCGATAAAAATCAGGCATGCCATTGCCGAAGTGATCAGAGAAGGAAAGGTGCGTACCTATGATATGATGAAAATGAAAGGGAGTGAGGATGCCGTTAAAAACGGGGCAGCCTCAACAAGACAAATGGCAGATGCCATTATCAATAAAATACTATGACAACTATCAGAGAATTATGGCCGGAACTGGAATGGATCAGTGATATTGACCTAAGGGATAAAACTGCCGGGACCTGGGAGCTGGCCCTTGAAAAAAGCGCGCTCACAGCTGACGATTTGCAGCAAATCCCTTTTACTCTGCTGGCCGGAGAGTATCTCAAAGTGAGCTTCATGGAGCATAAGCGTGCAGTGGTTCATATTGCCCGCGAATGTGGTATAAAATTCAACGAGTTTTTTAAGGATGAACTGCCCGTCGATATGGATGTATTGATTGCAGGAGCCATACTGGCCGATGTGGGAAAATTACTGGAATATGAAACGGATGAAAACGGAACGTGCATCCAGAGCAGGTATGGTGAATATCTCAGGCACCCTTTCTCCGGAGTATCACTGGCCGAACAGTGTGGTGTTCCTCCAGAAGTCTGCCATATCATTGCTGCCCATGCTGCCGAAGGAGACCTGGTAAAACGCTCCGTTGAAGCAACCATTGTTCACCATGCCGATTTTATGACTTTTCTTCCCTTCAAAGAAAGAATCAGATAAATGATGACGATCATCGAAAAAATACTGGCTGCACACTCCGGGAAGAATAAAGTTGTTCCGGGAGATATTGTTGACATCGCGATCGACGTGCGCCTGGCAAGGGATTTTGGCGGTGCGGGCGTTGTAAAGAACCTGCTGGATTATGATCTGGATATTGCCGACAGCAGCAAAACCTTTTTTACTTTCGATTGCAATCCGACAGGATCTGACCAGCAATACGCCGCTAATCAGCAAAAATGCCGTGTCTATGCACGTGAAAACGGCATCAGCGTTTTTGATATCAATGCAGGTATCGGTACGCACCTTGCAATAGACAAAGGCCTTGCCGTTCCGGGTTCAACACTGGTATCCACAGATTCACATGCCAATATCATGGGAGCTGTCGGTGCTTTCGGGCAGGGTATGGGTGATCGCGATATTGCTGCGTCCTGGGCTCACGGTACTGTATGGTTCAAAGTCCCTGAATCTGTACGAATCAACCTGAGCGGACATCGGCCACCAATGGTTTCAGCCAAGGATATTGCCCTGAATCTTCTGAAAACATTCGGTGCCGGCAGTCTGCTGGGCTATTCAGTTGAACTTTACGGCGACGAGGTTGAAAGACTTACCCTCGATGAACGCATTACCATCGCATCCATGGCTACCGAACTGGGTGCCATCATCCTGCTGTTTCCGCCTTCGGCGGCTGTAACTGATTATTGCAGGTTGCGCTCGCACAAACAGTTTACACCCTTCTATGCTGATCCTGATGCAACTTACCGGAAAAAACATGATCTTGATCTCAGGCAGTTTAAACCGGCTGTTTCGCTGCCTGGCCAGCCACACAATGTCGCCTTCGCAGAAAAACATAAGGGAACAAAAATCGACTCGGTTTTCGTTGGCAGCTGTACCAACGGACGAATGGAGGATATGCGCGAAGCCGCAATGTTACTGGATGGAAGGAAAGTCGCTCCCGGTGTCGTGATGAAAATCGTTCCTTCAACAGATGAGATATGGAATGAATGTCTGAAGGAAGGAATTATTGAAACCTTTAAAAAAGCAGGTGCCCTGGTCGGAAACGCCGGGTGCGCAGGATGCGCTTCGGGACAAATAGGACAGAACGGTCCCGGAGAAAAAACTGTCAGTACCGGCAACCGCAATTTTAAAGGCAAACAGGGCAAGGGAGATGTTTACCTGGCATCAGTAGCCACTGCAACAGCATCTGCCATTGCAGGTCACATCACCACTGCAGATGACATACCTGAACGACCTTCGGTTTTCGTGACTCCGGCCAGGGAAAATAAAGACCGCCACATTCTCCCCCGCTCCGGGATGCAAAAAAGCCTGATCATCGAAGGTAAGATCTGGCTCATCCTGAAAGACAATATCGATACAGATATGATATATCATAACCAACACCTTGCTGTGACAGATATGAAAGAAATGGGCAGATATACCCTTGGAAACCTGACTGGCTGGGAAGATTACCCCCGGAAGTCAGAACCCGGTGATATCATCATCACGGGTAAGAACTTTGGCGCCGGCAGCTCAAGACAGCAGGCTGTTGATTGTTTCAGGTCGCTTCAGAACCAGGCTGTCCTTGCTGAATCTTTCGGTGCTATTTATGAAAGAAATGCAGTCAATGCAGGATTTCCTGTCCTGACCTATGAAAACCTCAATAACCTCGAACTGGTTAACCGCGATACGGTGATCATTGATATGGGAAAAGGGACTGTTACCAATATAAAAAATAAAAGAACTGTTGCAATCAGCAGGTTTTCCGAAGTGCAGAAGATGATTTACCTGAAAGGCGACCTGCTGCTGATATAAAACGTCCTGACAGCTATGATGATGAGTGGATTTCATTAACAAAACAACCTATGCCGGGCAAAACATTTGCAGAGAAGATCTTTGGTGCTCCAGCAGGCAGTATTGTATTTTACAGGCCTGACTTTATCCTGACCCACGACAATACAGCCAGCATTGAAAATACTTTCAGAAAAATGGGAGGCAGCAGTGTATCTGATCCTGAAAAGTTGGTTGTGGTGCTTGATCATAACGCACCGCCTACAAGCAGCAAACTGGCCAATGATTACCGGAAGATCCGCACCTTTGCCAGGGATCAGGGCATCAGACGTTTTCACGATGCAGGAGAGGGTATATGCCACCAGCTGATGGAAAAATATGCCCGCCCGGGAATGGTCATTGTGGGAAGCGACAGTCATACCTGCACTGCAGGAGCCTTCAATGCATTTGCTGCAGGTATTGACCGTACAGAAGCAGCGGGATTATGGAAACAGGGCGAGACATGGTTCAGGGTGCCTGAATCAATGAAAATCAACCTGCATGGCAGGTTTCCCGAACACGTTTATGCAAAGGACCTGGCACTATATATCATCGGCATGATCGGTTCAAGCGGAGCCAGCTACCTGTCTGTTGAATACCATGGCGAAGGACTCAAATCACTGACCCTGGCCGACAGGATGACCCTTGCCAATCTTGCCTCGGAAATGGGTGCCAAAAATGCCGTTTTTCCTGCTGATGAGGTACTGGAAAACGATCCAGGGAAAAAAACAAGCGGGATATGGGCTGATGCTGACGCGAATTACCTGAAAGAATATGATATCGATCTCGGTCTTTTATTTCCCCTGGCTGCCTGTCCACACCAGGTGGATAATGTAAAAAGCATTGACGAGATTTCAGGTACACCTGTCGGTCAGGCACTTATCGGTACCTGCACCAACGGAAGAATCGAAGATCTGCGCATTGCGGCACTGATGATGAAAAACAGGAAGGTCCATTCCGGTGTACAGCTGTTAATCATACCTGCCTCACGTGAAATATACCTGCAGGCAATCAGGGAAGGACTCATTGAAATATTTGTAAGAGCCGGGGCAAATATCCTCACGCCGTCATGCGGCCCCTGCCTTGGCACAGGCCAGGGTATCCCTCCCGACAATATCAACGTCATCTCAACAGCCAACCGGAATTTCCCGGGTCGTATGGGCAATCCCAAATCAAATATTTACCTGGCATCACCAGCCACAGTTGCCATTTCGGCTGTTATGGGGGAAATCTGTTCTCCGGCCGCGACAACTGAAAAGCATATTTTCCCGTTTCAGGCCCCCCGGTCAAAGACAATCCGTATTGATCCTGATGATGACAGGTATCATAACGGTGTGTGGGACTATAAAGATACTGACAACCTCAATACCGACCAGATGTTCGCGGGAAACCTGACTTATGAGATTCACAGTTCACAGCCTGAAAAAATCATACCTCATCTGTTCCGAAACTTTGATGAGCAGTTCAGTACGAAGGCACAGAAAGGGGACATCATTATCTGCGGCGAGAATTTTGGTTGCGGAAGCTCACGGGAACATCCGGCAGTGGGACTCATGCACCTGGGGATTAAAACAATAGTGGTTAAATCGGTATCGCGGATATTCTTCCGTTCAGCCATAAACCAGGGACTGCCGATACTGGTGATGCCCGAAGCTGTTGAGGCATATAAGCAAGGTGACATTGTGCGGATCGAAATGACAGAAGGATACATATGTATCGGTGAGAAAAAATTCAGCTTTGGCAGGCTGCCTGATAAATTGATGCAGATCATCAGGTCAGGGGGACTGGTGAACCGGATCACCGGAAATGAAAAATAAACATGAATGAGGTAACCTGCCGGAAGCGGAAATTAAGAATAAAAAAGAGGGGTTAAATCATACAGGTATTACCAGATTTTAATAAATACAACGAACAAACAATAACATCAAACCATGAATACAGATTATGGCATTCAGGCGGCCTTAAAACAGCTTGGTATACAAGAGACTAACCAGGGAATCTGCACCGGTGGAAAATGGACTGATACTTCCGGTGATGTTCTTGCCTCTTTCTCACCTGTTGATGGAAACGCTATTGCGGGCGTCAGGCAGGCAACCGCTAAAGAATACGAAAGGCTTGTTTCCACAGCCGGAGAAGCATTTAAGGCATGGCGTGTGATACCAGCCCCAAAAAGAGGAGAGATCGTCAGGCAGATAGGACTGGAACTCAGAAAATATAAAGAACCGCTGGGCAAGCTGGTTAGCTGGGAAATGGGGAAAATATACCAGGAGGGACTGGGCGAGGTGCAGGAGATGATAGATATCTGTGATTTTGCAGTGGGGCTTTCACGTCAGCTTTACGGACTGACCATGCATTCCGAACGGCCCGGACACCGGATGTATGAACAATACCATCCCCTGGGGATCGTTGGTGTGGTATCGTCATTTAATTTCCCGGTGGCCGTATGGGCGTGGAATGCCATGATAGCCCTGGTATGCGGTGATGTTGTCATCTGGAAGCCCTCCTCAAAAGTACCACTGTGTGCCGTTGCGGTTCACAATATCATCTCAGGTGTCCTGAAGAAGAATAACGTTCCGGAAGGGGTGCTCAACCTGCTGATTTCCGGTTCAAAATATCTTGGAGATGATCTTTTCAGCGACAGGCATATCCCTCTTATCTCATTCACCGGTTCAACCAGAACAGGTAAGAATGCAGCCAGGATAGTCGGAGAACGTCTGGGAAAGACCATCCTGGAACTGGGAGGCAATAATGCCATTATCGTTACACCGAGCGCCAATCCTGAACTTGCGCTCCGCGCTATCGTGTTCGGAGCAGCAGGAACAGCAGGACAGCGATGCACATCAACAAGACGCATCATACTTCATAATTCTTTGTTCGATACATTCACCAGCAGGCTTGTCTCAGCATATAAAGGTCTCAGAATAGGCAATCCGCTGGATGAAAACAACCACGTTGGTCCGCTGATCGACAAAGACGCTGTCATGAAACTCTTTAAAGCCATGGAAAAGGTAAAACAGGCCGGCGGAAAAATTATTTACGGAGGAACCCCGTTTGAAAACAGCGATTGCAAATCGGGCTGCTATGTAGTGCCCTGTATTGCCGAAGCAGAAAATCATTATGAGATCGTTCAGGAAGAAACCTTTGCTCCCCTGTTGTACCTGATAAGGTACAGCACCCTTGATGAAGCCATCAGGTTACACAATGATGTGCCCCAGGGTTTGTCTTCCGCCATGTTCTCCACAGACATCCACGAAACGGAAACATTTCTCTCACATGAGGGATCCGACTGCGGTATAGCCAATATCAATATCGGCACTTCCGGAGCAGAAATCGGAGGTGCTTTCGGAGGGGAAAAGGATACCGGGGGTGGCCGTGAATCAGGCTCAGATGCCTGGAAAGTATATATGCGCAGGCAGACCAACACGATCAATTTCAGCACCGGATTGCCCCTGGCACAAGGTATTGAATTTGATATAGACAAATGAACACAGATCATTGAAAGGCATTGGCCGGAAGCCGGCATATGCAGGAAATACACATCATGATAAACTGAATTGGATTAAAAATTAATAATTATCAGAAAAATAAGTTTTTATGAAGATAGGTATTTTAAAAGAGAGCAGGACACCGGCCGATAACCGTGTTCCGCTGGCACCATTGCAATGCAGACAGCTCGAGTTCAAATTCAGTGGAACCAAAGTAGTCGTTCAACCTTCTGCTGATCGTTGTTTCACAGATATGGAGTACAGGAAAGAAGGAATTGAACTTCAACAGGATGTCTCCGGTTGTGATATCCTGCTGGGAGTAAAGGAAATTAAGCCGAAGCTCCTTATACCTGATAAAACATATCTGTTTTTTTCCCATACCATCAAGAAGCAGCCTTATAACAGGGAACTGCTCAGGACTGTTCTTGCAAAACGCATCCGCCTCATTGATTATGAAACACTGACTGACAGCGATGGCATAAGGATCATCGGTTTCGGAAGATGGGCCGGACTGGTTGGCACCTACAATGGTATCAGGGCTTTCTGCATACGTAACGGGATACCCGGCCTCTCTCCTGTACATCGTTTTAAGGAATTGCAGGACATGATGAAGCTGGCATCAGGTGTGAAACTCCCTCCGCTGAAAATTGCGGTGACCGGTGGCGGCCGGGTTGCTGCCGGAGCGGAAGAGATTCTGGCTGCATTTAACGTTCAAAAAGTATCGGTAGAAGAATACCTCCGTACCAATGATTTCGGTATCCCTGTTTATGTTCAGCTTGATCCTGATGCTTATAACATAAGGATATCGGGTTATGATTTTGATCTGGCATATTTCTACAAACATCCTGATGTACATACAGGCAATTTCGGCCGTTTCTGCAAAACCACCGACCTGCTTGTAATGGCTGCATACTGGGATCCCCGCGCACCGGTGTTATTCACCATTGAAGATATGCAACAGGACAACTTCAGGATCAGGATTATTGCCGATATTACCTGTGATATAAACGGGGCTGTACCATCGTCCATACGGACCACCACCCATGAAGATCCGTATTATGATTATAATCCGTTTAAGAAAAAAGAAGAAAAGGCCTTCAGCAATCCCTCAAACATTACGGTCATGACTGTCGACAATCTCCCCTGCGCTTTACCGCGAGCTGCCTCGGCAGATTTTGGAAACAACCTGGTTAAGAACGTCCTCCCTGATATAATAGGTGGGAACATGAATGATATCATTACACGGGCAACAATTGCAGCTGAGGGAAAATTGACAGACAGGTATTATTATCTTGCAGATTGGGTAAATAAACCAGCATAAACCGATCTCAAATGAAACGAATCCTTATCATTGGTGCCGGACGCTCATCTTCGATTCTGATAAAATACCTTGAGGAATATTCAAAAACCTATGGATGGAAAATGACGGCGGGTGATCTTGACATCAACCTTGTCAAAGAAAAAGTCAGCGCTTCAACCAGGGCGATTGCATTCGATGTTTTTAACGAGCATCAGCTGAACACTGAAGTGCAGGAAGCAGATATTGTGGTTTCCATGCTGCCTGCCCGTTTTCATCCTCTGGTTGCATTGTCCTGTCTGAAATATTCCAGATCCATGCTTACACCCTCGTATGAATCTCATGAGGTCAGCGAGATGAAAACCCGGGTAAAATCCCAGGGCATACTGTTCCTTAATGAGATGGGGGTTGATCCCGGCATCGATCATATGTCTGCCATGCAGGTGATCGACCGGATAAGGGAGCAGGGACATGAGCTGCTGAGTTTTGAGACATTTACCGGCGGGCTTATTGCACCCGGATCAGACAATAATCCCTGGCATTATAAGATCACATGGAATCCACGGAATATAGTGCTGTCGGGACAGGAAGGACCGGCACGCTTCGTCCAGGAAGGTACATTCAAGTACATACCCTATCACAGGTTATTTCGCCGTACAGAGGTTATCGATATTGAAGGATACGGGAAATTTGAAGGATATGCCAACCGTGATTCCCTCAAATATATTGAGAAATACAACCTGCAGGGTGTCCCTACTGTTTACAGGGGAACGCTTCGCCGGCCCGGGTTCTGCCGTGCCTGGGATGTATTTGTCCAGCTTGGTGCCACCGATGACAGCTATATCATGCATCATACCGAGAATATGACCTACAAGGAATTCATCAACTCCTTTTTATATTATAGCAGGGAAGATCCGGTCAGGACAAAGCTGTACCAGTATATGCATATCGACCAGGATTCTGATGTCCGCGAAAAGCTGGAATGGCTGGGTATCTTTGATAATACGAAAATAGGTCTGAAGGATGTTACTCCTGCACAGATACTGGAACATATTCTCTGCCGCAAGTGGGCATTGCAGCCGGATGATAAAGACATGCTGGTGATATGGCACAGAATAATCCACCGTGATAAAAGTAAGAATACCCCAGCCATGCATACCTCTTCGATGGTAGTGACAGGGGATGATCCGGTAAACACCGCTATGTCAAAAGCAGTCGGACTGCCACTGGGTATTGCGGCAAAAATGGTACTGACAGGACAGATCAAACTCTCAGGTGTTTATATTCCCACTGTAAAAGAAATCTACGAACCGGTGCTCAGGGAGCTGGTAACCCATGGAATAGAATTTAAAGAGAAGATTGTGCCGGTAGTTTAATATAACGATTTCCAGAATTGAACAAATACAATCCTAAATGCTTAAAATGAATTGAAGACCTGTCATCTCCGGAGACATCACAAGATTAAGATTATTTAAAAAATCAATTCTCTGGTTTCTTAATATTCCGTATAGAACCAAATCAAATACAAGAAGAAAACTCCCCTGCAGTACCAGTGAATTACCATATCCTTTCAACAAGTCACCCCGCCGGGCGGATTGGGTTGAAAAATACCGTAAAAGAAATCCCGTTCCGATGTAACCCACGTCAAGTGCCGAATTTATCAAAAGAATTTTTTCGGTTTGCATATGCCTGCTCATTATTTCCTCCGGATTAAGCAGGGAACAATCAAGCTGGTAATTATTGTAAAGGCCAATACAGGCAATCGAAAGGTTAACCGTATTCCATAAAAAGTTCATTTGATAGAAATATTTTTGCCGGTTACTGTATTTTGACCAGCCATAAGCACCACCTGCCAGATTTACCAGCGCCCAGGAACCCAGCACATACATACCTGTAATATTGGTATTACGGCTTACCTGACAGAACAATGCAGTATCGCTTTGGGCTGATAAAGACACAGACATTAAAAGAATAAAAGCAGTCAGTATAAAATACCTGATATTCATGGCTTTAATTTTTAATGAAACCTCCCGCACAAAAATCCTTTAAGCTTCCTGATCCATTTGATATTCTCTCTTATTAATTTATCCGGGATACTTTTTAAACCTCTTTTAACAGCAGAAAGGTATGAATCGTCAACCAGAAATTAAGATATTTCAGTTTCCTGAGGATATAAAAACAGAAACCTCATGTATATCAGGTCCTTTATCTTCAATAAACAATGGTTTTAAATCATATCTGAAACCAATCCCCGTGTTTTTATCACCGGAAATATCCGGTATCAACATAATCTGTACCGAAAAATTATTCTTATTAAGAAAATAATCCTTGAATTCTGCATTCGGAGTTTTAAATTTCTGCCTGTCATCACCTGCCAGCCAGCCTATTGTCACATCTCCTTTGTTTTCGAATACACCATCATCAATAATATTATATTTCAGCTTATGCTTGCCTGATAAATATCTCAAATAGGAAGCCTGTATTCTGAGATCTGCAAACTTTGTTTTTATGTCAAAACCGACAGGAATAACGAGATATCCCAAAACCATCTTGTTTTTGCTCCAGCTGAAAAATTTGTTTTTAAAGGCATAGGGTTGGTTTTCAACAATTTGATCTTCAACCGAATTATCACTTTTTGTTAACATAAGATTCTTCTCAAACCGGTAATATCTGATAGAGTATCCCAGATTCAAAAACATTGCAATATGCCTGTTGCCCGCTGTAACGATTGATATCTCATGGCTGTTGCCAATGCTGCCCAGGCCTTTCAGGGTTGTCTTGAAATTTTCGTTGTCATCACCCATAAAATAGTTGAAATCAAGATAATTTACTCCGCCTGAAAAAAGTGAGATATAGCCTCCTTTCTCATTAATCCATTTACGGGATAATCCCTTTTTATGATATGAAGCAGTATCCTGCCCGCTTGCATAAAAAACTGAAATACTTAAAATTAATACGGCAAAGAAATAAGTTGTTTTTGTTTTCATTTATGCCTCGTTTTAACTTGATTAATGATTGAGAACTTCCGGATGATTGGTCATATTTATTAAATATTCACACAGATATTTCACAAATCTTTCACAAATCTTTCACAAATCTTTCACAAAATACAAAATTATTTGCAGACGTCACTCATTTTATCCTTATTAATCAGCCAGGATAACGATCTTATGATTTTCATTTAGAAATTTACCATCATTTACCTTATATTCTTCCGGAATTTATTAATTTTTCAGTATCGTTCAGAGCGATACCAGGCCACTCTTATCAACAGACTTTCTTACAGGAAGGTAACAGGCAGTCATGAAAAAACAATACCTGGGCATTGATATCGGTTCGGTTGCAATTGCCACTGCAATCATTGATGAAAGCAGCAGGATAGTCCATACCTCCTATGCATTTCACAAAGGCCGGTTAACAGATACTTTGCGTCAGTTGCTGGGGGGAATGGAAATTAACAAGCTGATAGCTGCAGGCTACACTTCCTCGGCACCACCCATCATCAGGCAGGGGAAACAGTTTGACTCAAGAATAGCATATATTACTGCAGCCAGATACTTTCACCCTGATCTTCAGGCTTTACTGATCATTGGTGCTGAAAAATTCGGACTTGTCACATTTGATAAAAAAGGACAATACCGGAATTACAAATCCAATACTTCCTGCGCTGCCGGTACAGGCAATTTTCTTGATCAGCAGGCTGAAAGGCTTAATCTGAAGAATATACAGGAATTCAGCAAAATTGCCTATAGCAATAAGGGCAGTTTCCCGAAAATCGCATCGCGGTGCGCTGTATTTGCAAAGACCGACCTTATCCACGCCCAGCAGGAAGGATATTCGCTCGGCGAAATATGTGACGGCTTATCCTATGGCCTGGCTAAAAACATAATTGATACCGTATTTCTGAATGATATACATTCAAATGTTGTTGCAGCCGGTGGGGTGGCATTGAACAAAGCGGTCATCGGTCATATAGAGCAACTGACACAAATCCGCATCACAGTCGACAGGTATGCACATGTCTATGGTGCTATAGGAGCCGCATTAAATGCCCGGGAAAATGAACCGGTGTCTGATAAACATTTAAGTTGCATTGATGAGATCATCATATCAGAAAAAAAAGAAAAAAAATATTATTATCCTCCACTGCAACTGAAGCTGTCTGAATATCCCGACTTTGCATCGCATGAACACTATGAGTTTCATTCTGTCTGCTTCCCTTCAATGAAAGCAGTTGAGGTGGATATTTATGCAACTTTTAAGAACAATAATCCCCTACAGGTCTTCCTGGGCATTGATATAGGTTCTACCAGCACCAAAGCCGTCTTGCTTGGCCAAAACAAGGAAATGATGGCCGGATTTTATACCCGCACCTCCGGCCAGCCTCTGAAGGCTGTCCAGGTTATTTTTGAAGCCATCTGTAATTTCGCCCGCAGGCAGAAAGTCGGTTTTATCATTAAAGGTGCCGGCACCACAGGCTCAGGAAGAAAATTTACAGGAAAGATCATTGGTGCAGATATCATTACCGATGAAATCACAGCACATGCAAGGGCTACCTTTGAACTGGATCCGGCGACCGATACCATTATCGAAATCGGGGGACAGGATTCCAAGTTCACTGCCATGCGAAACGGCATGGTAATTTTTTCGGTAATGAACAATGTGTGTGCAGCAGGAACCGGGAGTTTTATCGAGGAACAGGCCAAAAGACTCGGATGCTCCCTTGAGGAATACTCAGAACGTGTTGAAAAAGTCCATTCACCACTGGCCAGCGACCGCTGTACGGTATTTATGGAACGTGATCTCAACCATTACCTTATGGCAGGCTATTCAACCGATGAAATACTGGCTGCTGTTCTGCACTCTACCCGTGAGAACTATCTCACCAAAGTGGCTGTCAAAGGCTATATCGGGAAAAAGATATTCTTCCAGGGTGCCACGGCTAAAAACAGGGCGCTTGTCGCTGCCTTTGAACAAAAACTCAGTAAACCAATCATGGTTTCCAGGTACTGTCATCTGACCGGTGCCCTGGGTGTGGCGCTTGAATTATCCGATAAGAAAATCAGTGCCACCCGCTTCAGGGGTCTCGGACTGTACCGGAAATCAATACCGGTGCTTTCCGAGGTATGTGAATTATGCACCAACCATTGCAAGCTTAAAGTGGCTGAAATTGATGGCCAGGTTGAAGCATACGGCTTTTTATGCGGCCGCGATTACCATGTAAACAGATATGTAAAAAACAAGACAGTCAATTTTCAACTGATCCGTAAAAGAAAAGAGCTTTACAGGTTCAGGCCTGAGACCAAAAAGTCTGCGCTCACCATCGGAATCCCTGCCGGCCTGCACCTGTATGAAGAGATCCTGTTCTGGAGAAGATTTTTTGATTACCTGTCAATCGGAACCGTGACAAGCGAAGATTATCTGACCCCTGTCAAAGAAGGGAAAAACCTTTGCGGGGCAGAATTTTGTGCCCCCATAGCTGCCATGCATGGTCATGTTAATTATCTGAAGGATAAGGCTGATTATATCTTTCTGCCGGTTTACCTGCAGGAACCCCATGAAGCCAGGTTGAGCAGGCAATATTGCTATTACACGCAGTTTGTTTCATCGGTTATTTCGGTGCAAAAAAATATTAAATCCAGGGAAAAACTTCTGATGCCTCTGCTGAAATATTCCCAGGGTGAGCTTCCCATCAGACTTGAATTATTCAGGATGCTGAAATCAATCGGATTGAAAGACACCGGGTTCATCAATCTTACCCTGGCTTATGAAAAAGCAAAAAAATATGTCCGTTCGGTCACTCAAACATGGAAATCTGTTTACCAGTCCGAAATAAAAGATCCGGATGACATTCATATCATGTTGCTGGGACGCCCGTATACTGTATTATCCCCGGCTATGAACAGCTCCATTCCGGAAATCATTGAAAAAACCGGTATAAAAACCTTTTCTATGGACATGCTCCCTGATGATCAGGGAGAAATATCAAAAGCCGAAGAACTGGTTAAAACCATTAAATGGAAATTCGCCTCAAAAATACTCCATGCCGCAGAAATCATTGCAAAAACCGATCACTGCTATCCTCTGCTGGTGACTTCCTTCAAATGTACCCCCGATTCTTTTGTAATCGAGTACTTCAAAGAGATCCTCGATACATATCAAAAGCCCTACCTGATTCTGCAGCTTGATGAACATGATTCAACTGTCGGATATGAGACACGTATCGAAGCCGCAGTCAGGGCATTCCGGAATCATCATGAAAGACAAAAATCAACTGTTAAAGCAGCATATCCGGGAAAGAAAGAAAAAGCAGTGACCAGGCCCTGCGATGACAACTCCACGATAAACCGGACATGGCATGATCAAATCAAATCACTAGTGCACGATGCTTCCCGTATACTCAGAACCCATTCTATTGATTTCACGCTTTTCAGTAACCATTTACAGCAATCTGAAGAACGGGAAATTCAAATGTCCAGTTCCATATTCACCGGTTCCAGGCATCTGAAATACAAAACACTGTTACTGCCTTGCTGGGACCGTTATGCAGGTCCTTTGCTGGAGGCAGTCCTGCTTAACATCGGCATCAATGTGCGGCTGGTAAACAGTACATTTGATTCGATACAACAAAGTCTGAGCTTAAATACCGGACAATGCCTGCCCCTGAACATCATCGTCCAGGATGCGATTGATTGCATCGAAGCAAACCGGTTAAATCCTGCCGAAACAGCGCTTTGGATGATCAAATCAAACCTCTCATGCAACCTCAGCATGTTTCCGTATTATATGAAAAAGCTGCTTGATAACCATGGAAATGGAATGGAGCAGGTTTAGGTATATATCGGGGACGTAATATTCTATGATTTTTCACTTACCGCTGCCATCAATGCTTATCTGGCCTATATGTTCGGTGGCTATGTGCGTAAAATCGGCTGCAGTATCCGTCCTTATGAGAAAGTAAGGGGAACCACCGACAGGGTTATTCAAAATGCATTGAACATGTTATATCAGGCCTTTCGGCATGCAGAACCAAAAGAACAGGTCCTGGAAAAAATCATCTGCGACTTTGAATCCATCGAAATGGTGAAAAAAGAACTGTCCAGGGTGGCTATATTCGGCGACCTGTATGTTCGTGACAACGACCTGATGAACCAGAACCTGATAAAAACAGTAGAAGAAAACGGAGGAGAGGTCATCACAACCCCCTACAGTGAATACATAAAAATCATTGCCAGTCCGTATATAGAAAGGAGCTTAAAGGAAGGACGTTATAAAGAATATATCAAAATCAAATTCCTGAAATCGCTGATACCCCTGGTTGAGGATAAATACATCAAGTATTTTGACCGATACAACGGAGAGGCATGTATGACATCTTCCTCTGAAACTGATGAGTGGCTTAATCAGTTTGGCCTGCACATCCTGCAAAGGGGAGAATCGTTCGAAAATATTCTGAAGATCCACAGACTGATAAAACAACATCCTGATCTGGATCTGCTCATACAGACAAATCCATCCTATTGCTGTCCCTCGCTGGTAACAGAAGCCATGGCATCGAGAATTGAAGAATTAACAGGCATACCAGTGGTAACCATTGAATACGACGGTACTTCAGGCATAAAAAATGCAGATGTCATCCCATACCTTAAATACAGGAGAAAAAAAGTCCCTGCAACTGACGGTATCTGAAATTCATCCCTGCCAGGGACTGAAAAAGTCCGTTATCTTTTAGCTCCGATCATTTCACTTCCGGAAGTGAAATGGTAAATACAGTAACCTTATGGGGATCAGAATAAACATGTATATTTCCCTGGTGTTTTCTGATGATTTGTTGTGATATGTTCAGTCCAATCCCTGAACCCCCTTCCTTTGTTGAATAAAACGGGATAAAAATATTTTCAAGCTCTTCTTTGGTAATACCGGGTCCGTTATCAAAGACCTGAATGGTATATTTGTCCCGAACCTTTTCTGCCCTTATACTGATATTTCCTTTTTTGTCAACGGACTGGATGGCATTTTTTACCAGGTTGATGATCACTTGTTCCATCAGTTTTTTATCTGCCATTATTTTAAGATTTTCAGGCAGGATTTCAATTTCAAGCTTTATTTCGCGGGAAGTCAATTCATCATTGAACAAAATCTTAATCCGGTTGAAAAGATTTAAAAGTACAAGGTTTTCAAGCTTAAGTTCCGGAAGGCTGGCCAGACTTTTGTATTTCTCCACAAATTCTATCAATCCTTTGCTTCTTTCTTCAATAACTTCTGTACTGCTGAGTGCATCCCTGATGGTTTCCTCATTTATTTCGCCGAAAGGCTTCACTTTGCTGCCGTTTTTAAAACACCTTTTGATTGCTGTGGTCAGCGTTGTAATAGGTGTAATGGAATTCATGATTTCATGCCTTAAAATCCTGATAAGTTTCTGCCACGATTCAAGCTCCCTTTCATCGAGCTCATTTTTAATATTGTGAAGTGCAATGATATGCAAAGGTTTACCTTCAATTTTAAGCATGGCAGAATGCAGGGAGAGTTTCAAAATCTCGTTATTGACAGATAATGTAATCAGTTTTTGCTCATTGATTTTCAGATTATGCAGCAGGTCAGCAAATCCTGGTTTAATCCGGTCCAGGCTCTTAATGTTGCTTACAATATCAATATTTAATAAAGATTTGGCCGTTTTGTTGATTAACTTTATCTTTCCTTCCTCATCGAAGGATATCAATCCGGTTCCGACATGCTCAACAATTGTTTTAAGGTATTGGTGCTCCTGTTCTTTATCTATTCTGGCCTTCTGAAGCGATTTTGCAATTTCCTCAAAACTCTGA